>SHNC01000186.1 GCA_004295105.1 Betaproteobacteria bacterium
GTCGGTCAGCAGCATCACCAGGCGGTCGATGCCGATGCCGCAGCCGCCGGTCGGCGGCAGGCCGAATTCGAGCGCGCGGATGTAGTCGGCGTCGTAGTACATCGCTTCCTCGTCGCCGGCCTCCTTCGCCTGCACCTGGGCCTGGAAGCGCGCGGCCTGGTCCTCGGGGTCGTTCAGCTCGGAGAACCCGTTGGCGATCTCACGGCCAACGATGAAGAGCTCGAAGCGCTCGGTGATCTCGGGATTGGAGTCGGAGGCGCGCGCCAGCGGCGACACTTCGACCGGGTAGTCGATGATGAAGGTCGGCTCCCACAGCTCGGCCTCGGCGCAGGCTTCGAACAACTGCAACTGCAGGCTGCCGAGGCCGCCGGGCTTCACCTTCTCACCGAAGTCGTGGATCTTCTGCTTCAACCACGCGGCGTCGGCCAGTTGCTCCAGCGTGAAGCCCGGGTGGTATTTGCGGATGGCCTCGACGATGGTCAGCCGGTGGAAGGGCTTGGACAGATCGAGCTCGCGACCCTGATACACGAAGCTCTCCGCCCCCAGCGCCTCGCGCGCGGCGTGGCGGATCAGGCCTTCGGTGAAGTCCATCAGCGTGCGGTAGTTGGCGTACGCCTCGTAGAACTCCATCATGGTGAATTCGGGGTTGTGCCGCGGGCTGAGACCTTCGTTGCGGAAGTTGCGGTTGACCTCGAACACCTTCTCGAAGCCGCCCACCACCAGACGTTTGAGGTAGAGCTCAGGCGCGATGCGCAGGAACAGTTCCATGTCGAGCGCGTTGTGGTGGGTGGTGAAGGGCTTGGCCGCGGCGCCGCCGGGGATCGGGTGCATCATCGGCGTCTCGACCTCGAGGAAGCCGTGGCCGGTCATGTAGTTGCGGATCGACTGCACCATGCGGCTGCGCGCGACGAAGGTGAAGCGCGACTGCTCGCTCATGATCAGGTCGACATAGCGCTGGCGGTACTTCTGCTCGACGTCGGTGAGGCCGTGAAACTTGTCCGGCAGCGGACGCAGGCTCTTGGTGAGCAGGCGGATCTCGGTGGCCTTGACGGTGAGCTCGCCGGTCTTCGTCTTGAACACCGTGCCGACGCAGCCGACGATGTCGCCGATGTCCCACGTCTTGAAGTCGGCATAGACGTCCTCGCCCACGCTGTCGCGCTGCACATAGAGCTGGATGCGGCCGGACAGATCCTGGATGGTGACGAAGCTCGCCTTGCCCATCACCCGCTTCAGCATGATGCGGCCCGCAACCTTGACCTCGACCGGTGTCGCTTCCAGCTCGTCGGCCTCCTTGTCGCCATACAGTTCGTCCAGCTTGCCGGCGGTGTTCTCGCGCGAGAAATCGTTCGGATAGGCACGGCCGGCGGCACGCCAGGCGGCGAGTTTGTCGCGGCGCTCGGCGATCAGGTGGTTCTCGTCCTGCGGGTTGTTCGTCTGGTCGGACATGGTCTGGGTATGGGCTCGAAGGGGAGATCGTGGTGCGCGGGCACAGTGGCCGGCGGCAAAGGCGTAATTGTGGCAGGCCGACGGGGGCTGGGCAATTGCGCAGGCTTGGGCGCGGGCGAGCGAACAAAGCCGCGCGGGTGGTCCTCGCGTACATCGGATCGTGCGGACCGGCCACATCGGTCAGGTCGACAGCGCATGCACGGGGCGCGAGCAGGAGCGGCAGTGCGAGGCCGTGCACACTTTCGAGCGAATATTTCCGTGCGTGCCTCTAAAGGACGGCGCATGGGAACCGATGACAGGGCAACGACAGGATGCGCCACCAGGACTCGGAATCATGAACGTCTTCAGTCAGTTGTACGAGGCTGTCGAAAAAACCTTCTGGAACTCGCTGACGAAGAAGCTCTTCAGCCTGCTGTTCCTCTTCATCATCAACCTGGCCTATCTGGGCGTCTATTGGCGGCAGAAGCGCGAGGTGGCCGATCTGCTGCAGACGGGGGCCGTCACGCCGGAGGTGGCGGGACGCATCGTCGATTCGCTGGAGGACGGCTGGGTGTGGTTGCTCGGCCTGACGGCGTTCGCATTGGCCTTCAGCGTGGGCCAGATCCTGTATCTGCGGCATCTGATCGTCCGCCCGGTGCGCGTGATCACCCGCATCTTCAACGAGATCGCGCGCGGTGAGGGCGATTTCTCGCACAACCTGCCGCTCTCCACCCACGACGAGCTGCGCGAGCTCGCCGCGGGCTACAACCGCTTCGCCGACAAGATGCGCCACATCATCGGCGAGGTGCGGCACATGAGCGTCAGCATCGCGCGCGAGGCGGTGCAGGTGAAGATGCGGGTGGAGGGCTCCGCCCGCGATGCGCGCGAGCAGGGACGCATGACTTCGCAGGTGTTCGAGGCCAGCACCGAGTCGACGGCCGCGATCAACGAGGTGTCCGGCAGCGCGCACCGCATCACCGAATCGACCAGCGCCAACCTGAGCATCGCGCGCGAGTCGCTGGACGAGATGCGCGACATCGCCGGCAAGATCAATGCGGTCAGCGAGAAGGTGCTGCACTTCAACCATACGGTGGACGATCTGTCCCAGCGGTCGGAGAGCGTGAAGCAGATCGCGGCGCTGATCCGGGAAGTCGCCGACCAGACCAACCTGCTCGCGCTCAACGCGGCCATCGAGGCGGCACGCGCGGGCGAGGCCGGGCGTGGCTTCGCGGTGGTGGCCGACGAGGTGCGCAAGCTCGCCGAACGCGTCAACAAGGCCACGGCGGAGATCGTCGGCAACATCAACGGCATGCTGGACCTGGTCGCCGAGACTCGCAGCGAGAACGAGGTGATCAATGCCGACGTGCTGCGCACGCGCGAGGTGGTGGATCGCTCCGCACGGCAGTTCGAACACATGGTGGGCGAGTTCGAGGCCACCAGCACGCAGTTGACGCAGATCGCCACCGCGATGGAGTCGCTGTCGGCCACCAACGCCCGCGTGCACGACCACGTGGTCGAGATCAACGAGCTGTCGCGCACCGTCGCCCAGCACATGGACGACAGCGAGCAACGTACCGGCGACCTGACGCGGGCGACCGAGGCCGTGCAGGAGCTGGTGTCGCGCTTCCGGACCGGGCAGGGCGCCTTCGACAAGGCCGTGGAGCAGGTCCGCTCGTTCCGCGATCGCGTGCAGGCCGAGCTCGAGGCCATGGCCGAAACACGGATCGACGTGTTCGACCGCCAGTACCGGCCAATGCCGGGGACCCAGCCGCCCAAGTTCAAGGTGTCGTGGGGCGACGAATTCACCCGCCGCTGCCAGGGCATCCTCGACGACAGCCTGGCCGCCACGCAGGGGGCGGCGTTTGCGGTGGCGGTGAATACCGACAGCTATCTGTCGGCCCACAACAGCAAGTTCTCGCGCCCGCTTACCGGCGATCACGCCACCGACCTCGTCGGCAACCGCACCTGCCGAAAGTTCGAGAGTCCCCCCGAGCTGCGCGCCGCACGCAACGCCGAGCCCTTGCTGCTGCAGACCTACATGCGCGACACCGGCGAGATCCTGTGCGACATGGCCATGCCCATCATGGTGGGCGGTCGCCACTGGGGCAACGTGCGCATCGGCGTGCCGGCGGAGGCCCTGCTGCAAGGCTGAAAAGGAGACGAGGCGGGAAATGAGCTGCATCAATGCCTTGCGGCGCGGGTACCGGAACAATGCCCGGGTTCAAGAACATCCGTGAGGCACCTCATGCAGTTTCCCGATTTCTTCCGTCTGGTGCCGCGCATCCGTGTGCGCGATCGGCTGGCCGAGTTCCTCGGCGCCGCCGAAGGCGGCGTGCTCGAGTACGGCTACGAGGACGCCGTCAGGCTCGCCGGGCACTCCTGCCCCACCGTGGCCTCAGCCTATGTGATGGCCTGCCGGGCGATGGCGCTGCTGTATGCGGGCGAACTGCCCGAGCGCGGCGGGGTGCGGGTCGACTTCGCCGAGCCGCACGAGCATGGCGTCACCGGCGTCATCGCCAGCGTGCTGTCGCTGGTCACCGGTGCGGCGCAGCAGGGCGGTTTCAAGGGTATCGGCGGCCATTTCGTGCGCCGCGGGCTGCAGCAGTTCGATACCGGCATACCGCTGACGCTGCGCGTCGCCCGGCTCGACACCGGTGCCGCGATCGATGTCGCAGCCGACCTGTCGCACGTGCCGCCGGCGGCCGGGATGCCGGCCTTGATGCAGCGCTGCATCCGCAACGAGGCTGATGCCGACGAGCGGCGTCAGTTCGCGCAGATGTGGCAGCAGCGCGTGCAGCGCATCCTGCTCGAACATTGGGACGACGACGCGGTGTTCCATTTTCACGCCCCTGCCACACGAACGATGCACACCTGATCGATGCCCGCCAGCGCGTCGGCGGGTGAGGGCAGGGCGGCGTCGCCTTCGTCGCGCAGGCGTTCATCGCCCAGGGGTGCTTCGGCCCGGTCGAGCAGTTCGTGGGCAGCGGCGAGCAGGGGTGGTTCAGGGAGCGCGGCGAGGGCGCGGCCAGAGAGCGCATGGCCGGGCGCCTTACCGATCCTTACAACTTGCGCACCGCCCGCGCGTGCCCGAAGCGTGAGAATTTCAGTGGATTTCATGCCGGCCGCGCCCGGTCGTGCGGGCCGCCGGTCATCTCGGATGCCGGAGAACATGCCATGAAACGCTCGCCTCTGCGCCTGGCGCCGCTCGCCAGGTTCGCGTGCATCGCAGCCCTGACATCGGCCTGCATCCTGCCGGCCTACGCCGACCGTGGCGACTTCCGCAGGCCGGGCGTGCGACCGATCGCCGGACATTTCGACCACCGCGAATGGCGGAGAGGCGAATGGATTCAGGGCCGTCACGATGGGCACCTTGGTTGGTGGTGGGTGGTTGCCGGCACCTGGTTCTTCTATCCGCGTCCGATCTATCCCTATCCGCCGGTCGTGGTGCAGCCCAGCCTGCCGGAGCCGGCGATCGTGCAGCCAGCACCCCAGACAGCGCCGCCCGTCTGGTACTACTGTCCGGGCGCCGATGCCTACTACCCGTACGTGCAGCGTTGTCCCGATGGCTGGCGTACCGTCCCGGCCGTGCCGCCGAGCCTGCGCGAAGACTGACAGGGAGTGCGACCATGAAACCCAGTGCGACGATGAAACGCCGTCCTCTCCCCGTGCGGGCCGTCCTGCTGTCCTTGTTGCTGCTCGCGGGATGCGTCGCCGTCCCCAGCGGGCCGCGGGTCGCGGTGATGCCGGCGCCGGGAAAGCCCTTCGACCTGTTCGTGCTGGAGGAGCGGGAATGCCGCCATTACGCAGAACAGTCCATCGGCCTGACGCGTAACGACGTCTCCGCGCAGAATGTGGTCGGCAGCGCGGCCGTCGGCACCGCCGTCGGAGCTGCAGCCGGTGCCCTGGTCGGCGGCGAGCGCGGCGCGGCGGCCGGTGCCGGCGTCGGCCTGCTGGCGGGAACGGCGAGCGGCTCCTCGCAGGCGGCCTACGCCGGTGCGGATGCCCAGCGCCGCTATGACATTGCCTACCAGCAGTGCATGTACGCCAAGGGCAACCAGATCCCGGGTTATGCCCAGCCGTACCGGTATCGCCAGTGGGCGCCCGGCGAGACGCCATCCGACATGCCCTATTACTATCCGCCGCCTCCACCTCGTCGCTGAGGCCGCGTCCACAGCAAGGCGCCGCCCTGAAGGCGGCGCGGCGGCATGGCGGGCAGCGCGTTGGCGCGCGGGATCAGACGCCCTGCTTGAGGCTGGCAGCGATGAAGTCGTCGAGATCGCCGTCGAGTACCGCCTGCGTGTTGCCGACCTCGTGGTTGGTGCGCAGGTCCTTGATGCGCGACTGGTCGAGGACGTAGCTGCGGATCTGGTGGCCCCAGCCGATGTCGCTCTTGCTGTCCTCCAGCTTCTGCTGCTCGGCCTGACGCTTGCGCAGCTCGAGCTCATAGAGGCGCGCCTTCAGCATCGACATGGCCTCGGCCTTGTTCTTGTGCTGCGAACGGTCGTTCTGGCACTGCACCACGGTGTTGGTCGGCACGTGGGTGATGCGCACCGCGGAGTCCGTCTTGTTGATGTGCTGGCCGCCGGCGCCCGAGGCGCGGAAGGTGTCGATCCGCAGGTCGGCCGGGTTGATCTCGACTTCGATCGAGTCATCGACTTCCGGGAACACGAACACCGAGGTGAAGCTGGTGTGGCGGCGCGCGTTCGAGTCGAACGGGCTCTTGCGCACCAGGCGATGGATGCCGGTTTCGGTGCGCAGGAAGCCGTAGGCGTATTCGCCGCTGATCTTGATCGTGCAGTTTTTCAGGCCGGCCACTTCGCCTTCGGTTTCCTCCAGCACCTCGACGCCGAAGCCCTTCTTCTCGCAGTAGCGCAGGTACATGCGCTCCAGCATGCCGGCCCAGTCCTGCGCCTCGGTGCCGCCTGCACCGGCCTGGATCTCGATGAAGCAGTTGTTCGGGTCCATCGGGTTGCTGAACATGCGGCGGAATTCGAGCTTTTCCACCTCGGCCTGCAGGCCGCCGAGATCGGCCTCGACCGCTTCGAAGGTATCGTCGTCGTTCTCGGCCTCGGCCAGCTCGTAAAGATCCTTCAGGTCGCGCGCCTGGCCGTCGATCTTCTGCAGCGTCAGCACCACGTCCTCGAGCTGGCGCTTTTCCTTGCCCAGTTCCTGCGCGCGCTCGGCGTTGTTCCAGACCGCCGGGTCTTCCAGCGCGCGATTGACCTCTTCGAGCTTCGATGCCTTCACATCGTAGTCAAAGATACCTCCGTAGTTCGCGGCCACGGGCGCCGAGGTCGGCGAGTTTTTCGGCAATGGCGTTGAGGCGTTCGGCGTCCATGGAACTGCTCCGGCTGAATCTGGGAAACCGCTGATTATACCGGTTGGCAAACGACGCTCGCGGTGCGATTTGCGGACGGCAGCGTGCGGCCATGTGGATGCGCCGACACCGGCACGTCGTCGTTGCAAGTCCCCAAGCCTGCACTCAGGGCGGCTGGCGGCGCTTCGATGTCCCTTGCCGGGACGGACGACGAGCTTCAGTCGGCCGCGAAACAGTAGAACAGGCCGTCGCCACCGGTGCTGCGCAATGCCGTCTGGCTGCAGCCGCCGCGACTCGGGTGGCCGGAGTTCCACGACGTGGCCCACGGGTGCTTCGTGGGGCCGGCTCGGTCATGGTGCCCGGTCATCGCCGCGCCCTCGTCAGCTCCCTTGGTCCAGTTGCCGCAGGTCATGTCGGAGAACGGGGGGCTGGGCGGAAACGCCGTTCCGTCGGTGCGCGAACCGGTGAGGATGTCGTGCCGGTTGGGCTTTTCGGTGCGGCCATTGACCATCTGTCCCTTTTCGTCGAGCGCGGTTTCCTTGGTCAGGTTGACCGCGGCGGAGTGCAGATCGTCGACATTGGCGGCGATCCTGACGCCCTTGGCGTTGTGCCAGGGGCCGGCGCCGATGCGGTCGCGCGCATGGATCACGTTCACGTCGTCCAGCACCGTTCCCTGGGTGCTCAGGTAGGCGCGCGAGGTCCGCTTGCCGGCGCCGGCCGCGTTGGCGAGCGTCTGGCAGTGGCGATCCGCACCTTCCAGGCCCCCCAGGTCGGCACCCTTGCCAGGTCCGCTGCTGGTCACGAAGAACGACATCTCGCTGGCGAGAGCGGATGCGGTCGATGCAAGCCACATCAGCGATGAGCCCGTCAGAAGCAGCAACATCCCACCTTTCCGGAACATGGAAACCTCCTTCTCGCCGCCGTGGCGGCATCGGTGCCGTATCGGAACCACGCCGCTTGCGCGTCGTGCTTGCTTTACCTTCAATCAAGGTAGTCGCGATTTGGGGAGAAGGCCAGTTTCGCCGCCGGGGACGCACCCGGATGCGACACTGCGGGGCGGAGGGCGGTGGCCGACACGATCGGCCGCATGCCAGACGGATCCCGTCTGAGGGGGGCGGAAGTGACGTTGCGGGGTTCCCTCGCGGTCGGAAGGGCAGTTGCGAAAAGTACCAGTCATTGCACCGGAACGTGCATTCGCGACGCGCCGTTGACGCCCTAGTATTTCGAAACGCGTTACCCAATCCATAACTCACCGCCCAGCAAGAGGAGACTCACATGATCAGGAAAACTCAGGTTGGCATCATCGGCGCCGGTCCCGCCGGACTTCTGCTGTCCCACTTGCTGCACCGCCATGGCATCGAGTCGGTCATCATCGAAGCCCAGACCCGCGAAGCGATCGAGGGCACCATCAAGGCCGGCGTGCTCGAGTACCCGACGGTCGAACTGCTCAAGGAAGTGGGCGTCGGCGAGCGCATGGTGCGCGACGGCTTCGAGCACCACGGCATCGAACTGGCCTTCGGCGGCAAGCGCCACCGCATCGATCTCCATGAACTGACCGGCGGCAAGTCGATCACGGTCTACCCCCAGCACGAAGTCATCAAGGATCTGGTCGCCGCGGTGCTGGCCAACGGCACGACCATCGAGTTCGGCGTGTCCGACGTGCATTTGCACGACATCGACACCACCCGTCCGTCGATCAGCTATGCCAAGGGCGGCGAACCGTTTCAGATCCAGTGCGACTTCATCGGCGGCTGCGACGGTTTCCACGGACCCTCCCGTCAGGCGATTCCCGCTGCCCAGCGCGTCGAACACCTCAAGGTCTACCCTTGTGGCTGGTTCGGGATCCTGTGCGAAGCCCCGCCGTCGAGCGACGAGCTGATCTACGCGCAGAGCGACCGCGGTTTCGTGCTGGTGAGCACGCGCACCCCGACCATCCAGCGCATGTACTTCCAGTGCGACCCCCACGACAACGTCAATAACTGGTCCGAAGACCGCATCTGGGCGGAGTTCCGCGCCCGCATGGCCAACGACGAGGGCTGGGCGCTGAAGGAAGGCCGCATCTTCCAGAAGGGCATCATCGCGATGCGCAGCTTCATCTGCGAAACGATGCAGCACGGGCGTCTGTTCCTGGCCGGCGACTCGGCCCACATCGTGCCGCCGACCGGTGCCAAAGGCCTCAACCTCGCTGCGGGCGACGTGGTGCTGCTGAGCAAGGCGATCGCCGAGTTCTACCGCGACAACTCGCAGGCCGCCCTCGACACCTACAGCACCCGTGCGCTCAAGCGCGTGTGGCGTGGCGAGCACTTCTCATGGTTCATGACCAACATGCTGCACGACTTCGAGGGTGAGGACACCATCACCCGCCGTTTCCGCCGTGCCCAGCTCGACTACGTGGTGAGCTCCCGCGCCGCCGCCACGTCGCTGGCCGAGAACTACGTCGGCCTGCCGTTCGAAGGTATGTAAGCCTTGTTGCCGCCGCGCCCGGCCCGGCGCGGCGGAGCTCCGCTTCCCGCGGCACGCAACCGCTTCGGGTGGCGGGGGGGTGCCGTCCCCGCGCGAGGTGCCCGCCAGGAGCGTCAGCGCCGCTTGAACATCCGGCACTCGGCCGACAGGGCCAGCAGGTTCGGATTGCGCTCGCGGTTGCGCGGCAGCAGCAGCGTGATGCGCTGGCGCGTGGCATAGCGCGGCGCGAGCGGAATGAACTGCACCTGCGGGCTGAATTCCTCGACGCGGCGTGGCAGCAGCGCGTAGCCGACGCCGCCGCTGACGAGGTTGGTGAGCGAGAAGATGTCGCCGACGCGCATCGCGATCTCGGGCTCGAAGCCGGCGATCTCGAAGGCATGGGTGAAGTCGCGGTAGGTCGCGAAGTCCTCGCTCAGGCTGACGAACTTCTGGCCGCGCAGATCCTGCAAGTCGATCGTGGCGCGGCCGGCATAGGGCGAGTTCAGCGGTGCGGCGAAACAGATCTCGTCGTCGAACAGCGGGATCTCGACCAGCTCCGGGTGTCGCGCGTCAGACTGAACCGCGATGACGATCGCGTCGAGGCGGCCGTCGTTCAGCTTCTCCAGCAGGTCGCGGTTCGACCCCAGCGTCAGTTCGACGTCGAGCTCGGGACGGCGCGTCTTCAGCCCCATCAGCAGCCGCGGCAGGGTGCGCACCGTGAGCGAATACAGGGCGCCGATGCGCAGACGCGCGGCGGTGAAGCCCGCTGCCTCGCGCGCGGCCTGCACGCCATCGGCGCAGGCGCGGATCGCGCGGCCGGCATGCTCGGCGAACGCATACGCCGCCGCCAGCGGGATCAGGCGGCGACCGTCGCGGCGGAACAGCGGGCAGCGCAGGCCTTCCTCCAGCGAATGCAGGGCGCGGTGCACGCTGACCGTGCTCTGGCCGACGGCTTCGGCGACGCGGCTCATGTTGCCCAGCTCCATGAAGGCGAGGAAGACCTCGAGCTTGCGGAAGGTGACCTGTTCGTCGATCTGCATGCGGCGCTTCCAAACTCAAATGAATAATCAAGAGGGTATCAAAACTTTTTAATTACTCACAGAGTAACAAAACGCCACTTCACTTGATTGGAGCGTTCCCCAAGCGGGCCTATCTTGCAGTCACGCAGTCTCATTTGACGGAGTGAACATGCAAGCCAGTGCCCAGATCGACCCGCGGTGGAGCCGGCGGCGGCGGGAGAAGCAGCGCCGCCTGGAACAGGTGCGCGACCTCGCCGATGGCGCGGTCCTGCGCAGCGACCGCATCGTCGAAGCGCTCGAGCGCCTCATTGCCCCCGGCGACCGCGTCGTGCTCGAAGGCAACAACCAGAAGCAGGCCGACTTCCTGTCGCGTTCGCTGGCACGCGCCAACCCCGCCGTGCTGAACGGCCTGCATCTGATCATGCCCAGCGTCAGCCGGCCCGAACACCTCGATCTGTTCGAA
>SHNC01000148.1 GCA_004295105.1 Betaproteobacteria bacterium
CTTTCTGACCACCAGGGCGGCGCTGCAGTACATGTACCGGGACGACCGCGGAGGCAAGGTGATCTACATGGGCTCGGTGCATTCGCACGAAGGGTCGAAGCTCAAATCGGCCTATGTCGCCGCCAAGCACGCCCTGCTGGGCCTGTCGCGCGTGCTCGCCAAGGAAGGAGCTGCCCACAACGTGCATTCGCATGTGATCTGTCCGGGGTTCGTGCGCACGCCGCTGGTCGCCAAGCAGATTCCCGAGCAGGCGAAGGAACTGGGGATCAGCGAAGCTGAGGTGGTCAAGAACATCATGCTCAGCGACACGGTCGACGGCGTCTTCACCACCACCGCGGACGTGGCGCAGACCGCGCTGTTCCTGGCGGCCTTCCCGACCGGCGCCCTCACCGGCCAGTCCTTCGTCGTCAGTCATGGCTGGCACATGCAGTAAGGGCACGGTATGACGGCGCGTTGCCGTTTTTGATCAACCCCGCTCGCCATGTTTCTGACCACGTGAAGAAGGACCGCTTCAACAACATCCGGCAGGCGGCCCTGGCGGAACTGGATGCGCGCTGAACAGGCATCGACCGCCGAACCGGCTCAACGGAACTCCGTGAGCGCGGTGCGAACCCGGCAGCGACGCCGGCGACAGGCTGATACGCAAACCCTCGCGATCGGTCGGACCGCTGGCATCGCTCGCACCATCCGTCAGTTGATGAAGAGGAAGGCGAGCAGAACGAGCCCGAGCACGGCGACGATGAGGTTGATCGCGGGGCCGGTGTTGACGCTGTAGCCGTCTGGAATCTCGATCGGCTTGAGCGTCCCGACCACCTTGCGGTACTGCCAGGCAGAACTGACCGCCACCAGCGCGCCCAGCAGCACGAAGCCCAGGCCAATCCAGAACGACGCGCCGCGCTGCAGCTGGGGGTCGCCCGCACGCAGGATCAGGTGCATGAACAGGCCGAAACGCTCAATGACGAAGCCGAAGGCCATCAGCCCCAGGCTGGTGCGGTTCCACGCCAGCAAGGTGCGCTCGGCGGCGAAGAACACGCGCGGGTCATTGAGGTCGGACATGTGGCGGTTCCGTCAAAATCAGCGGGGCGTCGGCGCGGCACGCGCCACACCGGCCGGGAGATCGTGCATGCTCTCTGCGCCCGCCGCCCTGTCCTGCGTTCGCAGATCATGACCAAGGGCTGATGCTGCTTGGCGCAGCCCCACAGTATTCGGCACAGGATAGGCCCACGCTTTCGTGTTGACTACTCCTTCACCACCCGCGGATATTTGCCCAGGGCGCAAGGTGTCCGCCAGAGGGCGCCCGCCCCGTCCCTTCCCGATCGCAGACCCGCCCACCGACAGGTCCGTCATGCCGCACCCCATCCCTCATCCGCTGTACGGCCTGCACTGGTCGGTCCGCTTGAGCGCACTGCAGCGCCAGGGCCTGGCGCTGGGCGCTGCGGCGCTCGCCATGCTGGCCGTCACACGGGGCACGCTGCCCAGCGACGAGTTTCCGTGGCTGGTGGGCTGGCTGGCCTACTGCGTCATGTATTTCGGCATCACCTGGCACTGGATCGCCGGCCTGGACGCGCAGGCAACGCGCCGCCGCGCGCAGTGGATCGACCCCGGGGCGATGGCGCTGTTCGTGTTTGCCAACGTCGCCGCCTGCGCGAGCGTCATCGCCGTGGCGCAGGCGGTCGATACCAGCCGCACGCTGCACGGGATGGCCCGCTGGGGCTACCTCGCACTGTCGATGGCATCGCTGGCATCGGCCTGGCTGCTGCAGACGGTGTTCGCATTGCATTACGCGCACATCTACTACGGTCTGCGCGACGAGGAACACGAACCCCGCCGCGGCCTGCTCTTCCCCGGCGGAAACGAACCGGACTACCTGGACTTCCTCTACTTCTCGCTCGTCATCGGCATGACGTCACAAGTCTCGGACGTGGCCGTCGCCAACCGGCATCTGCGGCGGCTGACGCTGACGCACGGGGTGCTGTCCTTTGCGTTCAACCTCGTCGTGCTGGCCCTTGCGGTGAATGTGTTCGCCGGCAGCCTCGCCTGATTGCCGAAGTTGAAACGCCGCCGTTCGCCGTTGCATCCAATGGTGCAAGAACGGCAATAGCGGAGGCAAAAATGACAACGAGCAGCGCACTGAATCCGGTCGGGCGCGATGCCGACCGCGAGCTCGCACAGCAGATTGCTGCGGGCGATCACGACGCCTTCCGGATCTTGATGCGGCGCTACAACCAGACGCTGTATCGCACCGCGCGCGGGGTGTTGCGCAACGATGCGGACGCCGAGGATGTCGTCCAGGAAGGCTGGCTGCTCGCTTACCGGTCGATGCACGGCTTTCGCGGCGAGGCCAGGCTCTCCACCTGGCTGATCCGCATCGTCGTCAATCTCGCCCTGCGCCGGCGACAGGGCCAGACGCGCGATGCCGCGATGCGTGTCGATGGCATCGCGGCCGCCAATTTCGCCGATTTCGCCGACACGCCGGTCGAGGAGTCCGAGGAGATGCGCGAGAGCCCGTCCGCCAGCCCCGAATCGAACGCCTCGAACGCCGAACTGAGGCGACTGCTCGAAGCGCACATCGACCGCCTGCCCGACCTGTACCGCGAAGTGTTCATCCTGCGCGCGGTCGAGGAACTGGACGTCGCGGAAACCGCCGCCGTGCTCGGCCTGCCCGAAGCCACCGTCCGGACCCGCTTCTTCCGCGCCCGCCACCAGTTGCGCGAGGCCCTGGCGCAGGACATCGATCTCGCCGTCGGCGACGCATTCTCTTTCGCCGGACACCGATGCGATCGCATCGTGGCCGGTGTCTTCAGGCGCCTGCAGCAGGAACAATCCTGAGCGCCATACACCCACCGGAGACTCATCATGACCACACTCGCCACGCTCGGCGAAAGCGCCAGGGCGATCCCCCGTCGCGCCTTCCTTTCGCAATCCGGCCTGCTGCTGTCGGGCGCCGCTGTCGCACTGCTTTCGGGGCGGGACGCCCTCGCGGCAAAATCCGGCGAAGGGGCCGAGTCCGACCTGCGCATCCTCAACACCGCCCTCGGGGCCGAACTGGAAGCGATCGCCGCCTATCAGGTGGGCGCCGAAAGCGGGCTGCTGCAAAAGCCGGCGCTCGATCTGGCCGTGGTCTTCCAGGGGCATCACAAGGAGCATGCCGACCTGCTCGGCACCACCATCATGAAGCTCGGCGGCAAGCCAGTGGCGGCCAAGAGCGCATACCGCTTTCCAGTCGACACCCTGAAAACCCAGGTGGATGTCCTGCGCTTTGCCGCATCGCTGGAGAAAGGCGCCGTCAGTGCCTATCTGGGCGCCATCCCGGTGTTCGGCAATCGCGACCTCGCCAAGGCTGCCGGCAGCATCCTCGGCGACGAGGCCATGCACTGGGCCATCCTGCGCAATGCCGTGGGCGACGTGCCGGTGCCCGCCGCCTTCGTTTCCTGATGCGCGGAGGCACACCATGGGATCCCGCACGGCAGGGGCCGGCGTCATCGCCGCGGCGCTGTCGCTCGCCCTGCCCGCGGCGCACGCCGCTGACGCCATCACCGATGCCTACGCGCGTGGTGCGATCGTCTATGAACGATGTGCCGCGTGCCATGCGCTGCAGACGGACCGCACCGGGCCGCGCCACTGCGGCCTGATCGGGCGCCGTGCCGGCAGCGTGCCTGGCTTCGATTACTCGCCGGCGATGCGCAACTCGGGCCTCGTGTGGACCGAGGCGAATCTGGATCGCTTCCTCAAGGCGCCGATGGACGTCGTGCCCGGCACCGCCATGGGCTACGACGGCATCAAGAATGACGCCGAGCGACATGATCTGATCGTCTTCCTGCGGCTGGCAGGGCGGAGCGAACAATGTTCGACTACGAAAACGGCTCCGTCGCTTCGAAACCAGGCACCAGGTCGGACGCCGTATTGACGATCGATGGGCCGATCGGCGTTCACGAATCGTCGTCCCTATTGACGCGCGGCGAGCCCTTGCGCTGCGATCGCGGCCGGTGCCAATACCAAGTCACGGCACCGGCGAGCGGCGTCCCGCAGCAAGGCCGCGTCGATGCGCTTGACGACAGGACAGGCTCGCCTGATCGCACCACGCCGAAGCAGCGGACAAGAGCCGGAATGTTGACATGCCGCGCTCACCCATCGAAGCGGGGAACGCGGGCACCCCACCGCCCCGAAACATCGAAAGGCCGACACGAGCCGAACAAAAGGCTAGAATTAGCCATGAGGAGGACGCTTCGATGAGCCAGTCCATGCCTGCCACAAGCACGACCCGAACGCCGCCCCGCGCACAGAGTCGGGCCGGCGCCACGGCGCGCTTTGCCGCCCTCGCCGATCTGTCGCCGCGGGAGAGGATCGTGCGTCTGCGCGAAGGCTTGCCTGCGGCCTATCTGGTTGCGCTGGCCGACGACATGGGCTGGACGAAGGAGCACGCAATCAAGGTCCTGAATCTCAGCCGGTCGACGCTCAACAGCAAGCTGCGCGCGGGCCGTCCGCTCGACACCGCCGACTCGGAGCGCCTGCTGGCGTTGATGGACATGATCGAGCAGGTGCGACGCATGGTCGAGCGCTCGGGCGACCCCACCGGCTTCGACGCCGCCCGCTGGCTCGCGGTCTGGATCGACGCGCCCAACGCCGCGCTGGGCGGCCTGCCGCCGTCGGATTATCTCGATACGCACGAAGGTGCGCAGGTCGTTCGCCGGCTGCTGGCGCAGATGGAGAGCGGAGCCTACGCGTGACCGTGCTCCTCTGGCGCATCGGCACCGATACGCCCGGCTGCACGGCCGACGACCTGAGCGGTGGCGGCGCCAAGCTCACCGGCGGACGCTGGAACCGGGTCGGCATCGCGGTCACCTACGCGTCGGATTCGATCGCGCTGGCGTGCCTGGAAACGCTGGTCCATCCCGGTGCCCACGCGCTTCCCTTCAACCGCTATCTCGTGCGCATCGCGGTTCCCGACGAGGTTTTCGCCCGCCGCGTGCGCTTCGAGGATCTCATGTCCGAGACCGCGCGCGTGGGCTGGGATGCGCTGCCGGCCGGCAAGGTCAGCATCGAGCTCGGTTCCCGATGGGCGTTGAGCGGTGCCTCCGCCCTGCTCGAGCTGCCGTCCGCGGTGATCGAGGAGGAGCGCAACTACCTGATCAACCCGGCACATGCCGACACCGCCCTGCTGCTGGCCGTCAAACAGCGCCGCTTCACCTACGACAGCCGTCTGCGCCGGGCCGGCGTCGATTCCCGTCGCTGATCGACAGGCAGGCGAACGTGTCCTGAATCGCGAACAGGCTTCTACAGACCGACATCGCCGACGTGCTCGACACGAGCCCCCTCGGCAAGGAGACCCCAATTGAACGAGCACTTCGATCTGATCGTCATCGGCGCCGGTTCCGGCGGTGTGGCGGCATCGCGGCGGGCCGCGGTGCATGGCGCGCGCGTGCTGATCGCCGAGGCCGACCGTGTGGGCGGCACCTGCGTGATCCGCGGCTGCGTACCCAAGAAGTTGATGATGTATGCCGCCGGCTACGCCCAGGCGCTGCAGGAGGCGGCGGGCTACGGCTGGACGGAGGTCGGCGGGCGCTTCGAGATGGCGCGCTGGGCGGACGCCAAGGCGCGCGAGATCGATCGCCTGGAGGGCATCTATCGCAAGATGCTGGCCGACGGCGGCGTCGAACTGGCGTCGGGCCGCGCCCGCTTGCTGGCCCCCGATACGGTTGACATCGACGGGCGCACGCTGCGGGCGAGCCGCGTCCTGATCGCCACCGGCGGCGCACCGGCACACGACGCCCTGCCCGGGCTCGAGCTGGCGATGACCTCCAACGAGGTGCTGAACCTGCGTGAAGTGCCGAAGTCGCTGATCGTGATCGGCGGCGGCTACATCGCCATGGAGTTCGCCAGCATTCTGGCGGGCCTGGGCGCGAAGGTCACCGTGGCCTACCGTGCCAGCCATCCGCTGCGCGGCTTCGACACCGACCTGCGCACGCGCCTGGCGCGGGCGCTGCAGGAACGAGGCATCACCCTGGCCGCGGGCGTGGACCTGCGTGCGCTGCAACGCAGCGGGTCGGGCTTTGCGCTGCAGCGGGCCGATGGTTCGGTGCTCACCGCCGACGCCGCGCTCAATGCCACCGGCCGGCGCCCCAACACCGCAGGACTGGGCCTGGCCGAAGCGGGCGTGCGCCTGACTGCGGGCGGCGCCGTCGCGGTGGATGCCGAGAGCCGCAGCAGCACGCCCGGCATCTGGGCGATCGGTGACGTGACCGACCGCGTCAACCTGACCCCGGTGGCCATCGCCGAAGGTCGCGCCTTCGCCGACACCGAATTCGGCGGCAGGCCCACCCGGGTGGACCATCGCACCGTGGCCAGCGCGGTGTTCACCGATCCGCCGATCGCCACGATCGGCCTGTCGGAGGCCGACGCCATCAAGCTCGGCGCGGTGGACGTGTACGAGGCGGACTTCCGGCCGATGAAGACGGCCTTCGCCGGCAGCGACGCGCGCAGCTACATGAAACTGGTGGTCGACGGTCTCAGCGAGCGTGTGCTGGGCATTCACATGATCGGCGCCGACGCGCCGGAAATCGTGCAGAGCCTTGCCGTCGCCATGACCTGCGGCGCGACCAAGCGCGACTTCGATCGCACCCTCGCCGTCCATCCGACGGCCGCCGAAGAATTCGTGCTGATGCGCCAGCCGGCGCGATCTGTGGGGCCGGTTGCCCCGTCCGTCGCGTGATGTCGGCGCAGACCGACATCGGCGGGCGTCACTGCATGAACTTGCGCCGCGCCTGGCAGAGCGCCTGGCGGCTCAGGCGCCTTGCGCGAGCGCGGCGGCAAGGAAGTCGATCAGCGCCCGCACACGGTGCGGCAGGTAGCGGTTGCTCGGCAGCATCGCGTAGATGCCGAGCGGCGGCGGCTCGAAGCCCTCGAGCACGCGCACCAACGCACCGCTGGCCAGGTAGTCCGCGACGATGAAATCCGGCTGCAGCGTGATGCCCAGGCCCTGGGCCGCGGCTTCAGCCAGCGCATCGCCGTTGTTGGCCTGCAGACGGAAGGGCAGGTAGACGCTCTCCGTCTGACCGTCGATCTGGAAGGACAGCGGCCGGTTGTTCACCTTCGGCGAGTAGCCCAGGCAGGCGTGCGCCGACAACTCGGAAGGATCGCGCGGGCGGCCGTGCTGCGCCAGATAGGCGGGCGACGCCACCGCCAGCAGGCGCATTTCGCCGAGCTTGCGCGCGACATCGCCCGGATCCAGCCGCGCCGTGATGCGGATCGACAGGTCGATGCCTTCGTCGATCAGGTTGACGTGGCGGTCGGTGAAATCCAGCGCAAGACTGATCTCGGGGTAGCGCTTGAGGAACTCCGGCAGCAGCGGCGCGATGCGTTTCAGGCCGAAGCTCAGCGGCAGGCTGACACGCAGGTTGCCGCGCGGCGTCAGCCGCTCTTCCATGACGTCGGCCTCGGCGGCGTCGATCAGGTCGAGGATCGTCCGGCATTTCTGCAGATAGCTCGTCCCCGCCGTGGTCAGCGTCAGGCGCCGCGTTGTGCGCACCATCAGCTTCACGCCCAGATGCTCCTCGAGCGCGGCGATCTGGCGCGTCACCACCGAGCGCGCCACCCCGAGCTGGTTGGCCACGGCCGCGAAGCTGCCCAGATCGGCCACGCGCACGAACAGGGTCATCGCATCCAGTCGGTTCATTGTTGCTCATCAAGCAATGGTGATTTGTCGATTGTGGCCTATTTCGCTCCGCGCCAGGCGACTAAAGTTCGTCCATCGCAATCGCACGGACCGAACGCCGGACACGACGGCAAAGGACAGACGACCATGAAACGCATCGCACTCGCACTTCTTTCGACCCTCGCCGTTGCCGGCGCTGCCCACGCCGTGGAATACAACCAGGTCCAGGCCGACAAGAGCCAGATCGGCTTCGGCTATCAGCAGATGGGCGTGTCGATGGACGGCCGGTTCAAGAAATTCGCCAGCCAGCTCAGGTTCGACCCGGCAGCGCCGACTGCGGGCCGCGCCGCGATCGAGGTCGATCTGGCCAGCGTCGATACCGGCAGCGCCGAAGGCGACGACGAGGTGGCGCAGAAGACCTGGTTCAACACCAAGGCCTTCCCCACTGCGCGCTTCGAGTCGACCGCAGTCAAGGCGCTCGGCGCCAACAAGTACGAAGTCGCCGGCAAGCTGACGATCAAGGGCACGACCAAGGACGTCGTGGTGCCCGCCACCTTCACGCCGCAGGGCAATGCCGGTGTGTTCGACGGCAGCCTGACGATCAAGCGCGGTGACTTCTCGATCGGCGAAGGCGCCTGGAAGGCCTTCGACATCGTCGCCAACGACGTCACGATCAAGTTCCGCATCGCCGCGGCTGCCGGGAAGTAAGCCGCCGCATTTCCTTCAACTGCTCTTCCATCCCCAACCCCACGAATCCAAGAGGACATCCACATGAACCGCATCGCCAAGCTCTCCGCCGCCCTGATCATCTCCGCCGCCGCTGCCGCCCCCGCGCTGGCCGCACCCGAGACCTACTCGGTCGACGGCACCCACACTTTCCCGCGCTTCTCGTACAGCCACTTCGGCATGTCGACCCAGCTCTCCCGCTTCGACAAGACCACCGGCACCGTCGTGCTGGACAAGGCGGCGAAGACCGGCGCGGTGGACATCACGATCGACATGAAGTCGGTCAACACCGGCTACGACACTTTCAACGAGCACATCCAGGGTGAAGACTTCCTCGACACCGCCAAGTACCCGACCGCCACCTTCAAGTCGACCAAGGTCAACTTCCAGGGCGACAAGCCGGCGACCATCGACGGCAACCTGACGATCAAGGGCATCACCAAGCCGGTGACGCTGAAGGTCACCAACTTCATCAACATGCCGCACCCGATGCTGAAGAAGGATTCCATCGGCGCCGACGCCACCGTCGTGATCAAGCGCACCGAGTTCAACGCCGGCAAGTACGCGCCGCACGTGGGCGACGACGTGACCATCACCGTGTCGCTGGAAGCGATCAAGGGCTGAGGCCCGAGGCTGGGCGGGCGCCCCGTGGGGACGCCCGCCCCACACAAGAACCGTGAGGAGGACGCGCACATGATGGAACTCAGACCGGCCGCCGAACGCGGTCTCGCGAACTTCGGCTGGCTGCATTCGCTGCACAGCTTCTCCTTCGGCAGCTACTACGACCCGGAGCACATGGGGTTCTCCGACCTGCTCGTGATCAACGAGGATCGCGTGCGCCCCGGTCGCGGTTTCGACACGCACGGCCATCGCGACATGGAGATCTTCTCCTACGTCCTCGACGGCGCACTCCAGCACAAGGACTCGATGGGTACCGGCTCGGTGATCCGTCCGGGCGACGTGCAGATGATGAGCGCCGGCACCGGCGTGCGTCACAGCGAATACAACGCCTCGCACGAGGATCTCGTGCATTTCCTGCAGATCTGGATCGTGCCCGCCCGCCGCGGCGTCGAACCGCGCTATCAGCAGCGGCACTTCACCCGCGAGGAAAAGCGCGGCCGGCTGCGGCCGATCATTTCGCCCGACGGCGCGGACGGTTCGCTGTCGGTGTATCAGGACGTGCGCGTGTACGCCGGGCTGTTCGACGGCGACGAAGCGCAGCGCTTCGAGATGCCGGCAAACCGCTTCGCTTACATCCACGTCGCGCGCGGCGCGATCGACGTCGACGGCCAGCGCCTCGCGGCGGGCGACGCGGTGAAGCTGCGCGATCCGCGCACGATCGACTTCGCCCACGGTGATGACGCCGAAGTGCTGCTGTTCGACCTGCGGCCCAACGAAACCCCGCATTACTGATTCATGCCGCACCTGCCGTGATGGCATGATCGAGGTCCGATTCGACGGCTGACGACCCAGCAGGGGCAGACCATGGACCTCACCCAGATCACCGACTCCCTGCAGCGCGACGCGGTCTGGGTCGTGTTCGTCAACGTGCTGATGCAGCAGGTGGGGTTGCCGGTGCCGGTCGTGCCCACCTTGCTGCTGGCAGGCAGCCTGGTACTCGATGCCGAACAGATGGCCCGCTTGCTGGCCGCTGCGGTGCTCGCTTCGGTGTTCGCCGACTGGCTGTGGTATCTCGCCGGGCGGGCGTTCGGCTATCGCGTGCTGTCGGGGCTGTGCAAGCTGTCGATCAATCCGGGCTCCTGCGTCACGCAGACGGAAGCGCGCTTCGTGCGCTGGGGCCTGGCCTCGCTGGTCGTCGCCAAGTTCATCCCCGGCTTCTCGACGGTGGCGCCGCCGATCGCCGGCGCGCTGCGCATGAGCCAGGTTGGCTTCCTGATCGCCGCGGGCTTCGGCGCCGCGCTGTGGGCAGGCCTGGCCCTCGGCGTCGGCTGGCTGATGCGCCACGAAGTGCAGGTCGCCATCGCCTATCTCGATCGCCATGTGAGCACCGCGGCGACGATCGTGGTGGCGGTGCTGGCGATCTGGCTGGGCTGGAAACTGTGGCAGAAGTACCGCTTTCGTCGCCTCTCCGGCCTTCCCCACATCACCCCGGCAGAACTGGTCGAGGCCCTGCAGACGACCAATGCCCCGCTGTTCCTCGATCTGCGTGGCCCCACGATCGTGGCCCAGACGGGGGGCGTTGCCGGTGCGACGGTCGCGGAACTCGA
>SHNC01000135.1 GCA_004295105.1 Betaproteobacteria bacterium
CTGCGCCCCAGCCGCCCCGGGAATCGTGCTGACCCGCGCCTCGTTGACGCCGGTCGTCAGCACCCGGTTGCCGTCGTTGTCGAAGCGCTGCACATAGATGTCGTGGCTGCTGCCACCGGCGTTGCCGGTCGAGCTCCACACGACTGCAAATCCACCCGCATAGGCGGTAACGCCGTCGTGGTACTGATTGCCGCTGACGAAGGTATTGATCAGGAACTGACCGCCCTGCGCGGCACCGTCCGCACTGTAGCGTTGGCCGTACACACCCCAGCCGTTGCCGTCGTTGCCATTGTCGTCCTGCCACACAACCACGTAGCCGCCGTTCGACAGCGCGGCGATCTGCGGCCAGCTCTGCTGCCCGCCGGTCAGTGTGTTGACCTGCACCTCCGGGCCTATCGCCTCGCCGTTGTTGGCAAAACGCTGCGCATAGATTCCTTCGACATTTCCATCCTGAGCGTAGGACTGCCACACGACGACGTAACTGCCGTCGTTCAGCCGCGCAGCCGACGGCCACTCCTGGTTGCTGGCAGTGTAGGTATTGACCTGCTCCTCGCCGTAGGTCCTGGCCGCGCCGTCCTCCTCGCGCGTCACGTTGATGACGACCGAACCGGCATTGCTGACGCCGCCGTCGCCGTCATGAACGCGCAGCGACACCGTGCGGCTGGCCTGCGGACTGCTGGCGGTGCTGGCGTAGGTGAGGTTCTGGATCAGCGCCTCGACGCCGTCGACGGTGGCGTTGGCGTTGAAGGTCACCGTCAGCATGCTGCCGTTCGTGCCACCGCTGATGGTGCCGATCGCGACCGCACCGCCGCCGTAGTTGTAGGTAACGGTGTTGCCCGACACGCCGATCTGCGCCACGCCGCTGCCCTGGTTGCGCACGCCGAGCTGGTCTTCTGCGCTGCCGAACTGAGTGTAAAAAATTTCGACACGGCCGCCGTCGAAGTTCGCCGAATCGATGTCGGTGACGCTGACGGCGGCGTCGATGAGCTGCGGTGTCGCGTTGACCAGGTTCTCGCCGAAGGTCACGGTGCCGGTGAAGTCGCCCAGCTCCGGATTGGCCTGGCGCGGCAGTTCGGCCGCGTCGCCGAAGAGCTGCTGGTACACGCCGCTCAGGCTGCCGTCCTGTTCGTCGGAGCGCCACACGACCACGTAGTTGCCGCTGCCCAGATTCGCGATCGCCGGTTCGTACTGCGAGGTCTGGCTGTCAGTCGGCGTGTTCACCTTGACCTGGCCGGTGAGCGCGGTGCCGTTGGCGGCGTATTCGCGCACATAGACGTCCTGGTACGAGCCCGTGCCCGACACGTCGTAGTTGTCGTTGCGCCAGGTGACAGCGAAACCGCCGCCGTCGAGCGCCTCGACATCGGGCTGGTACTGGCCGCCCGCCGTCGTTTCATTGACGCGGAACTCGCCGCCGACGGCCGCGCCGTTCGAGTCGTAGACCTGCGCGTAGACGCCGGCGCTGCTGCCGTCCTGGCTGTCGGAACGCCACACGACGACGAATCCGCCGCCGCCGAGCGCCGCCACCTTGGTCTCGTACTGAGCGTTGGCCGTGGTCGAATTGACGCGGAACTCGCCGCCTGCCGTGGTGCCGTCGGCGTTGTAGCGCTGCGCGTAGACGCCGGCACTGCTGCCGTCCTGGTTGTCGGAGCGCCACACGACGACGAAGCGGCCGTCACTGAACGCCGCGACGTCGGGCTCGTACTGGTTGCCGCTGGTGGTGGTGTTGACGCGGAACTCGTTGACGCCGTTGGTCAGCACCGGATTGCCGGCGTTGTCGTAGCGCTGCGCGTACACGCCGTAGCCGCTGCCGTCCTGGCCATTCGAATACCAGGTGACGATGTAGCCGCCGGCGTAGCCCGCGACGCTGGGCTGGCCCTGGTCGTTGGTGGTGAAGGTATTGACCTTCTGCTGCGTGCCGAGGGCCAGCCCCGCGGCGCTGTAGCGCTGCATGTAAACGCCGTAGCTGCTGCCGTCGATGCCGCTCTGGTCTGTCCACACGACGACGTAGCTGCCATCCGACAGGCCGACCACGTCGGCCTCGACCTGGCTGCCCGATGTGGTGGCATTGACTCGGCTTTCCGGGCCGACCGGGAGTCCGGATGCATCGAAGCGCTGCATGTAGATGCCGTCGCCGCTGCCGTCCTGATTGCGCGACGTCCACACGACGACATAGCCGCCACCGTTCAGTTGCGCCACTGCCGGGTCGAACTGATAGTCGGTCGTGTAGGTGGTGACCAGCTCTTCCGGGTAAATCTTCATCATCACTGCTCCCTGTTCCGGCGATTCGCGGCATTCCGCGCCAATGACCGCTAATGGAAGCATCAATGATGCCAATGGCGAGAATCGCTCAATGGCGCGGGCTGGCGCCCGATTCACACGTCAGGTGTAAAATTCGCCGACACCCGGCCCCTTGGCGGCAGCGCCAGGCTCAGTAATCGAGCAGCGTCCGACAGGTTTCTTCGCGCCCGGTGATGGCGCTGAAGCGCGTGAGGCGCTCGCGGACGAATTCGTCCTTGACCCGGGTATCGGCGCAGTAGTCACGCAGGCGCATGGCATGAGCCGCATTCTGCATGTCGGCGACGGTCTTGCCGACCGCCGGGAAGCGATAGCCGGTGGTGTCGCGCCACTCGGGGCGGGGCTGCGGCCTGGCCGCGGCGGAGGGCGTCTTGCCCGCCTTTGCGGCGGCAGGGGAAGCGGCAGCGGAAGCCGCCGGTGGCTGGGGCGGTTGCGGCGTTCCTGCCTTCTGTGCCGACGCCGTCGATGCGACCAGCAAGAGAAACAAGAAGCGCAACGGAAAACGAATCGGGCTGCAAACCGGAAGCACATGCCTGCCCGGTTTGCAGCCCGAGTGGGGCGAACCCGAATGGGGCGAGCCCGAAAGAGACGAAATGGAATCGCCCCCCGCCGACGTGCTGTCCGGCGGGACGCTCATCATGCCTCCAGCGCCTTCACATGCTGGATGACTTCGCCGATGGCCTGCTGCGCGCTGCCGTACAGCATGCGGCAGTTGTCCTTGTAGAACAGCGCGTTCTCGATGCCGGAGTAGCCGGCGCCCTTGCCGCGCTTGACCACGATGACGTTCTGCGCCATGTCGGCGTTGAGGATCGGCATGCCGTAGATCGGGCTCGACTTGTCGGTGCGCGCCACCGGGTTCACCACGTCGTTGGCACCGATCACCAGCGCCACATCGGCCTGGGCGAAGTCGGCGTTGATCTCCTCGAGGTCGAAGATCTTGTCGTAGGGCACGCCCGCCTCGGCCAGCAGCACGTTCATGTGGCCCGGCATGCGGCCCGCCACCGGGTGGATGGCGAAGACCACCTCGACGCCGCCCTCTTCCAGCAGTTGCGCCATCTCCCACACCTTGTGCTGCGCGCCCGCCACCGCCATGCCGTAGCCCGGCACGATGATGACCTTGGAGGCGTAGCGCATCACCGAGGCCGCATCCAGCGACGAGAACTCCTTCATCGTGCCCTCGACCGCTTCGCCGCCACCCGCCGCAGCGCCGGTGATCGGGGTGAAGATCACGTTGGTGATCGGGCGGTTCATCGCTTTCGCCATCAACTGGGTCAGCAGCGTGCCCGAGGCACCGACCACGATGCCGGCCACGATCAGCGCCGGGTTGCCCAGCACGTAGCCCTCGAAGCCCACCGCGAGGCCGGTGAAGGCGTTCAGCAGCGAGATCACCACCGGCATGTCGGCGCCGCCGATCGGGCTGGTCAGGATCACGCCCAGGGCCAGCGCGACGATGAAGAACAGCACGACGAGGAAGGACGCCGGCGAGTCGGACATGATGATGCCCAGCCCCAGCAGCACCGCCAGCGCCGCCAGGCCCATGTTCACCTGGTTCTGCGCCGGCAGCCGCCAGGCCTTCTGCATGATGCCCTGCAGTTTGGCGAAGGCGATGCACGAGCCGGAGAACGCGACCGAGCCGATCAGCGCGCCCAGCACCGCCAGCGTGGCCGGAACGACGCCGTGCACCTCGCCGCGCGCGAACTCGAGCGCCGCGATCGCCGCCGCGGCGCCGCCGCCCATGCCGTTGTAGATGGCGACCATCTGCGGCATGTCGGTCATCTTGACCGTCTTGCCCGACCACCACGCCACCGCGCCACCGGCCACGATCGCCAGCACCATCAGGCCGACGTTGCCCAGGCCGGGCGTGAAGAAGGTGACCACGGTCGCCGCGACCATCGCGTAGCCTGCCCACACGATGCCCTTGCGCGCCGTCACCGGCGAGCTCATCGCCTTGAGGCCGAGGATGAACACCACGGCGACGACGAAGTAGGACGCCTGAATGAACCCGTTGACCATTTACGCGCCCCCTTCCTTCTTGTTGCCACCCTTGAACATCGCCAGCATGCGCTCGGTGACGACGTAGCCGCCGGCCGCATTGGCGGCGCCGAGGAACACCGCGACGAAACCGATCGCCAGTTGCACCGGATCTTCCGGGTCGGCATGGCCGAGCACCACCATCGCACCGACCAGCACCACGCCGTGCACGAAGTTCGAGCCCGACATCAGCGGCGTGTGCAGGATCACCGGCACGCGCGAGATGACTTCATAGCCGGTGAATGCGGCCAGCATGAAGATGTAGATTGCAGCAAAGCCTTCCATGGCGGCGTCTCCTTACAGACCCAGCGCCTGCTTCACCCCGGCGTGGCGCACTTCGCCCGCATGGGTGAGACAGGTTCCGGCCACCACTTCGTCTTCCCAGTCGAGCGCCAGCGCGCCGTCGATGATGAAGGGCGAAATGAAGTTGAACAGGTTCTTGGCATACATCTCGGAGGCATGCACCGGCATGCGGCTCGCGATGTTGATGGGGCCGATCACGAGCACGTCGTTGATCCACGTCTTCTCGCCCGCCACCGTGCCTTCGACGTTGCCGCCCGTCTCGGCGGCCATGTCGACGACCACCGCGCCCGGCTTCATCCTGGCGATCATGTCGGCAGTGATGATGCGCGGCGCCTTCTTGCCCGGGATCGCCGCGGTGGTGATCAGCGCGTCGCACTGCGCCACTGCCTTGGCCAGGCGCTCGGCCTGCTGCGCCTTTTCCTGGTCGGTGAGCTCGCGCGCATAGCCGCCGGCGCCCGCCGCCGATACGCCGGTGTCGACGAACTTGGCACCGAGCGACTCGATCTGCTCGCGCGTCTCGGGACGCACGTCGTAGGCCTCGACCATCGCGCCGATGCGGCGCGCGGTGGCAATGGCCTGCAGGCCGGCCACGCCGGCGCCGATTACCAGCACCTTGGCCGGACGGATCGTGCCCGCGGCATAGGTCAGCATCGGGAAGAACTTGGGCGAATGGTCGGCCGCGATCAGCGCGCATTCGTAACCCGCCACCGCGCCCTGCGAGGACAGCGCGTCCATGCTCTGCGCGCGCGAGATGCGCGGCAGCAATTCCAGCGCGAAGGCGGTGATCTGCCTGTCCTGGAACGTGCGGGTGCGCTCGACGCTGCTCCAGGGCTGCAGCAGGCCGATCAGCACGCTGCCCGGCCTGAGCGCCGCCACGGCTTCGTCCGTGGGTGGCTGCACGCAAAACACCACGTCGGCGCCGGCACACACCTCGGCCGCAGTGTCGACGAAACTCACTGCCGCGAAATCCGCATCGCGGAAGTGCGCAGGCGCACCCGCTCCCTTCTGCAACACGACCTGGGCGCCAAGGCCCTGATATTTCTTGACCACATCCGGCACGACCGACAGACGTCGCTCGCCGGGGGCAGTCTCCGCTAGCACTCCGATGACCAGAGGCATGGGGGCACTCCTCCCTATTGATTCAGAATGGAAATCCGAGATGACAAGAAAAGCGCCGCTCCCGCGATATTGTTCTTCCCCTGCCGCACACCAGGTTGGTGCACGACCGGCGCTGCGGGCATCTTACCGGCAATCCCGCGAGGCGCTATTAGGCATTTCCTGAATGGTGCATTGCACCACGTCAATGGCAGCCGCATCGCGCCGCGCGCGTCCGCGGCTTACGCGAGGCCGTTCTTGCGCGAGGGGAGCAACTTGACGATGGCAAGGGAGATGTTGTCCCCGCTGCCGCCGGCGCGCCCTCGCGCGCGCGCGATGAGGATCTCCGCCGCAGCCCGGGGCGAGTGCTCGTGCACTGTCCGCGCCAGTTCGTCGTCGTCGAAATAGGCCCACAGGCCGTCGGAACACAGCAGGAAGCTGTTCCCCGCGGTGAGTTGCCGCGCATGGCCGTATTCGATGCGCGGCTCGCGGTCGCTGCCCAGGCAGGACAGCAGCACATTGCGCTGCGGGTGATGCTGCGCCTGCTGTTCGTCGATCTTCCCCCTGCGTTGCAGTTCGCCGACCAGAGAATGGTCTTCGGTACGCGCGACGGTTTCGAGGCCCCGGAAGTGGTACACACGCGAATCGCCGCAATGCACCCAAGTCACCATGTCGCCCTGCAGCAGCAGTGCGGCCGCGGTGCTGTGCGGATCCTGTTCGCTGGTGAAGCGGGTCAGCCGAATGACGGTATGGGCGTCGGCCAGCACGCTGCCGAGCAACTGCTCGGCCGTTTCGTGGCGGGGCGCGAACACGTCGAGGTTCTGCCGTCCCTTGATGACGACCTGCTCGGCCGCCATCGCCCCTCCCGAGTGCCCGCCCATGCCATCGGCAAGAATGGCGAGCAGGACGTCGGGACGCGTCGGGTGCGCGAACAACCCGACGCGATCCTGTTGCTCGGCGCGGTCGCCAATGTGCTGGGCAGTGCAGGTTTCGACGGTGAAAGGCATGGACGCGGACGCGAGGCGGGATGAGGTCGACGGCTGACGGGGCCGGATGTTACCAACGGTCCGGCCACGGCGGATGCCATTGCCGATTGTCTGGCGTACGCGCCCGGCGTCGCGTGATGAACGGCACGGACGGAATGAACGAGCGGCGCGTCGCTCGTGCGCGCCCTCCCCGCCTTCCTCCGCCCGCCGCCGCCACGCTCACCCGGCGCTGCGCAAGCGTTCGTCGAGCAGTTCGATCCAGTGCCGCACCGGCGTCGCCGTGCCCGCCTGCAGATGGGTGATGCAACCGATGTTGGCCGATGCGATCGTCTCTGCCCCCCCCTCGTGCAGCGCCTCGAGCTTGTTCGTGCGCAGGCGCTGCGACAGCTCGGGCTGCAGCAGCGAGTAGGTGCCGGCGGACCCGCAGCACAGGTGGGCGTCGCGCACCGGCGTGAGCCGATAGCCCGCCGCCTCGAGCAGCGCCTCGACCGTGCCGCGGAGGCGCAGGCCGTGCTGCAGAGAGCAGGGCGCATGCCAGGCCAGCGCCGTCGCCTCGCCGCGCCGCCCGGCCAGCTTCGATTGCAGCGCGGCGGCCTCGCCGGCGACGATCTCCCCGATGTCGCGCGTCAGTTCCGCCACCCGCCGCGCCTTGTCCGCATAGGCGGTGTCGTGCTGCAGCAGATGGGCGTAGTCCTTCACCTGCGCGCCACAACCGGACGCCGTCATCACGATCGCCTCGATCTCGCCGCGCTCGATCGCCGGCCACCAGGCATCGACGTTGCGCCGCGCGTCCTCGCGCGCCCCCCCGGGGTCGGACAGATGAAGCCGGACGGCGCCGCAGCAGCCCGCCCCGGCCGCCTCGCTCAGGGAAATCCCCAGCGCGTCGAGCACGCGCGCCGCCGCGGCGTTGATGATCGGCGCCATCGACGGCTGCACGCAGCCCGCCAGCACCAGCATGCGGCGCTGGTGGCGCGCCTGAGGCCAGATGCCGGGGGCGCGCAGCTCGGGCACCTTGTCGCGCAACACCTGCGGCAGCATGCCGCGCACCGCCTGGCCGAGCTTCATCGCCGCACCGAAGAGACCCGGGCGCGGCACGAATTCGCGCAGCGCCCAGCGCACGATGCGATCGCCGCCCTGTCGCGGCACGCGCTGCTCGACCACATGGCGGCCGATGTCCGCGAGGCGGCTGTAATGCACGCCCGACGGGCAGGTGGATTCGCACGAGCGGCAGGTCAGGCAGCGGTCGAGGTGCAGGCGGGTCTTCTCGGTGACCGGCTGCCCCTCCAGCACCTGCTTGATCAGGTAGATGCGCCCGCGCGGCCCGTCGAGCTCGTCACCGAGCAATTGATACGTCGGGCAGGTGGCGGTACAGAAGCCGCAATGCACGCACTTGCGCAGGATCTCGTCGGCCTCGCGGCCCTCGGCGGTGTCGCGGATGAAATCGGCGAGCTGGGTCTGCATCTTCAGAGTCCCTCGTAGAGCCGGCCGGGGTTGAAAACGCGTGCGGGATCGAACGCGTCCTTGAGGCGCTGGTGCAGGATCATCATCGGCCCCGACAGCGGCGCGAACACGGCACTGCTGCGGTCGCCGCGCCGGAACTGCGTCGCATGCCCGCCGAGCGCCTCGACGCGGGCCCGGATGTCGGCTGCGGCAGCGCCGGTCGCCAGCCAGCGCTGCGCGCCACCCCACTCGATGAGCTGATGGCCGGGCAGGCGCAGCGCCGCAGCCGAGCTCGGCAGCGACAGTCGCCAGAGCGTCAGGTCGGCACCGATGTCGAACCAGCCCGCATCCTGCTCGCGCAATCCGCGCCAGAACGCCTGCGCGGTATCGTCCGCCACCACCTCGCCGCCCAGGCGGCCGCTGGCGGCACGCACAGCCGCCTCGGCACCGGACAGCCGCAGCATCAGCCGCCCGTCGGACCAGGCGGAGGCGGAGATCGGCAACGGCTGCCCGCCCCAGTCGTTGAGGCGCGCGATCGCGTCGGCTTCATTGAGGGCGAACGCCAGCGTGGCCTCGGCCACCGGTCGCGGCAGCACCTTCAGCGACACCTCCAGGATCACGCCCAGCGTGCCCAGGCTGCCGGCCACGAGGCGCGAAACGTCGTAGCCGGCCACGTTCTTCATGACCTGGCCACCGAAGGACATCACCTGCCCACGCCCGTCGAGCAGCTTGACCCCCAGCATGAAGTCGCGCACCGCGCCCGCCGTGGCGCGTCGCGGCCCCGACAGGCCCGCCGCCACGCAGCCGGCCACGGTGGCCGCGGCGCCGAAGTGCGGCGGCTCGAAGGCGAGAAACTGGTTCTGCGCCGCCAGCAAGGCTTCGAGCTCAGCCAGCCGCGTGCCGCCACGGACCGTGACGACCAGTTCGGTCGGCTCGTAGGCGATCACCCCCGTGTTGGCTGCGAGCTCGAACGGCTCGCCCGCTGGCGCCCTGCCGTAGAAATCCTTGGTGCCGCCGCCGCGCAGGCACAGCGACGCCCCCTTCGCCGCGGCCGCCCGGACCCGGGCGGACCACTCGGAATACAACCCGTTCATGGGCAACTCGCTCATGCGTCGCTCACCTCGTCCTTGGTTTTCATTCGCCCGCCATCGCCGGTGTAGCCGCCCTCGCCGCCGTGCAGCGCACCGCCACGGCCGCGCCGACCGCTCACCGCGCGCAGGGCGAGCCACGAGCCGACCAGCGACATCACCGGCACCGCCACCAGCAGGAACTGTACCCAGGCCTTGTCGCTCATCGCCAGCGGATCATGGTCACCGCACTCGTCCGGCTTCGAGGCGTCAGAACCGCGGCAGCTCGGGGTGCGGCAACTGGCCGCCGTGCACGACCATGCGCCCGTACTCGGCGCAGCGATGCAAGGTCGGGATCGCCTTGCCCGGGTTGAGCAGTCCGGCGGGGTCGAAGGCCTCCTTCACGCGGAAAAACTGCGTGCGCTCGGCCGCGCCGAACTGCGTGCACATCTGGTTGATCTTCTCGATGCCGACGCCGTGCTCGCCAGTGATGGTGCCACCGAGCGCCACCGACAGTTCGAGGATCTCGGCACCGAAAGCTTCGGCACGCTCCAGTTCGCCCGGCTGGTTGGCATCGAACAGGATCAGCGGGTGCAGGTTGCCGTCGCCGGCGTGGAACACGTTGATGCAGCGCAGGCCGTAGCGCGTTTCCATGTCCTGGATCGCGGTCAGCATCTCGCCCAGGCGCTTGCGCGGGATGGTGCCGTCCATGCAGTAGTAGTCGGGCGACAGCCGGCCCGCCGCCGGGAAGGCCGCCTTGCGCCCGGCCCAGAACTTCAGCCGTTCGGCTTCGTCGCGCGACACGCGGATTTCGGTTGCGCCGCTGTGTTCGAGCACGGCCCGCACGCGCGCGATTTCCTCCTCGACCTCCTCCGGCGTGCCGTCCGACTCGCACAGCAGGATGGCCTTCGCCTCCAGCGGATAGCCGGCGCGCACGAACTCCTCCACCGCCGCGGTGGCGGGCTGGTCCATCATTTCCAGTCCCGCAGGGATGATGCCGGCGGCGATGATGCGCGCCACCGCGTCACCCGCGCGCACCACGTCGTCGAAGGCGGCGAGCACGCACTGGGCAAGCTGCGGCTTGGGCGTGAGCCTGACGGTGACTTCGGTGACCACAACCAGCATGCCCTCCGAGCCGGTGACCAGCGCCAGCAGGTCGTAGCCAGGCGCATCCAGCGCGTGGCTGCCGAACTCGACGACGTCCCCCTCGATGGTGACGCCACGCACCCGCAGCAGGTTGTGAACGGTGAGGCCGTACTTGAGGCAATGTACCCCGCCGGAATTCTCGGCGACGTTGCCGCCGATGGTGCAGGCGATCTGCGACGACGGGTCCGGCGCGTAGTAGAGCCCGTAGGGCGCCGCAGCGTCGGAAATCG
>SHNC01000043.1 GCA_004295105.1 Betaproteobacteria bacterium
CCCTATTGCCCTATCCGAAGATGTGAAGAACCTCGTTTCAGGCGAGTTCTCCCACACCGCGCAGGCGGTCACCCTCTCGGAGCATGCACGACGCGAGGTCCTGTCCGTGCTGGGTGTTCGTGGAGAGGGCGAGGACTGTCTGAGCCCGAAGGGCGAGTTCCGCAGCCCTCGGAACGAACACCCGGCGCGGACAGGACCGGATTACCGGCACACGCTCAACAGCCACGATTCCGTACCCAAATCAGGCCGCGCTCCTACCCGCCGCCACCAGCCGCCTGATCTCCGGCACGCACGACCCACACGACGTGCCGCACTTCAATTTCTCCTGCAGCGCATCGAAGTCGTCGCCGCCGGCGATGGCCGCGGCGATGTCGGTCTCGGACACGTTCAGACAGTTGCAGATGACGCGCCCCCTGCCCTTCGCCGCCGCCGGCGGTGCGGACAGCGGTGCCAGCAGCCAGCGGCGCAGCTCCGCGGTGGATTGCTGCTCCACCATCACGTCGCGCAGCCACGCGCCCGCCACCGTCTCCCCCGCCAGGCGCAACCCGACCAGGCGGTCGTCGGCGATCAATGCCCGCTTGCTGACGCCGCGGCGCGAATCGCTGTATGACAGCGCGTCATCCGTATCGAGGCCGACCAGCGCATCGAGCTCAGCCAGCCAGGCCGCGGGGATCGGCTGGTCGTGCGCGATGCGCATCACCACCGCGGCATTGTCGCGCCCGGCCAGCGCCAGTGACGCGTAAGCGAAGCGCTCCAGCCATGGCACCAGCGCCTCGGCCTGCTCGGTCGCGGCGCGCTCGCTGCTTTCCGCCCGCATCAACAGCATCTGCTGCGGCAGTTCGACCTTGTCGATGCGGATCGCCGCATGCTTGAGTTCCGGCTGCTTCGAATAGGGATCGAAATCGCCCGCCATCAGCACGTTGATGCCGGCCGAGTTGAGCACGTTGCGCCCCCAGTGCATCGCCACGAAAGCCTGGCCCTTGCGCACCTCGTCGGAGGCGAAGGCGCGCAGCACGATCTCGCCGCGTCGGCTCTTCACCTTTACCAGCTCGCCGCTCTTCACTCCGCGTACCGCCATGTCGTCGGCGTTCAGATCGATGCGCGCCTCGTCCACATGGCTGTACAGCCGTGCCACCTTGCCGGTGCGGCTCATGCCGTGCCACTGGTCGCGCAGCCGGCCGGTGTTGAGGTGGAGGGGGTAGCGCGCATCGACCTTCTCCAGCGTGGTCGATTGCGAAGGCACGACGAAGCGCGCGCGGCCATCGGCGGTCGGGAAGCGGCCGTCGGCGTACAGGCGCGCGCGACCGGCCGCGTCGGCCACGTCCGTGCCGGCGGGAAACGGCCACTGCTGCGGACCGGCGGCATCGAGCAGCGCATAGTCCAAGCCGGTGATGTCCAGATCGCGGCCGGCGGTGCTCGCCACATGCTCGGCGAAGATGGACTCGACATCCTCGTAGCCGAACATCGTGGCGGCCTGCGGCTTGCCGATCAGCGGCCCGAGCACGCGCGCGAAGTCGCATACGATGCGCCAGTCCGGCCGCGCCTCGCCCGGCGGCGGCAGCGCGCGGTGCACATGGGTGATACGCCTTTCGGAGTTGGTGACCGTGCCTTCCTTCTCGCCCCAGGTGGCGGCCGGCAGCATCAGATCGGCGAACGGTGCGGTCTCGGTGCTGCGATAGGCCTCCTGCAGCACGACGAAGTCGCAGCGCTGCAGCGCCTCGCGCACCAGCTCCAGCTCGGGCAGCGACTGCGCCGGGTTGGTGCAGGCGATCCACACCGCCTTCACGCGCCCTTCGCTCGCCGCGCGGAACAGCTCGACCGCGGTCAGGCCGGGCTTGTCGGGCACGCTGTCGACACCCCACAGCCGCGCGATCTCTGCGCGGTGCTCGGGGTTGGCCATGTCGCGGTGCGCCGAGATCAGGTTGGCGAGGCCGCCGACCTCGCGCCCACCCATCGCATTGGGCTGGCCGGTGAGCGAGAACGGCCCGCAGCCCGGCTTGCCAATCTTGCCGGTGGCAAGCGACAGCGCGATCAGCGCGGCGCCGTTGTGCGTGCCGTGCGCCGACTGATTCAGCCCCTGGCACCAGAGCGACATCGCCGCCGGCGACCGCCCCCACCAGCGCGCGGCGGTGACGATGTCCTCCGCCTTCACGCCGCACACCTGGGCAGCCACCGCGGGCGTCACATCGCGCACATGGTCGCGCAGCGCGTCGAACCCTTCGGTGTGGGCAGCGATGAAGGCGTGATCGACCATGCCTTCCCACAGCAGCACGTGCAGCATCGCGTTGTACAGCCAGATGTCGGTGCCGGGCAGCACTGCCAGGTGCAGGTCGGCACCCGAGGCGGTGTCGGTGCGGCGCGGATCGACGACGATGATCTTCATGTCGGGCCGCGCCTTCTTCGCATCCTCGATGCGGCGAAAGGCGACCGGGTGGGCGTAGGCGGGGTTGGCGCCGGCGATCAGGATGCAGTCGGCGTGGGCGAAATCCTCGTAGGCGCAAGGCGGCGCGTCGGCGCCCAGGGTCTGCTTGTAGGCGGCGACCGCGCTCGACATGCACAGGCGCGAGTTGGTGTCGACATTGTTGCTGCCGATCAGGCCCTTCATCGCCTTGTTGAAGACGTAGTAGTCCTCGGTCAGCAACTGGCCCGAGATGTAGAACGCCACCGCATCGGGGCCGTGTTCGTTGATCACGTCGGCGAAGCGCCGCGCGGCGACGCCGATGGCCTCGTCCCAATCCACGCGACGGCGCGCCTCACCGCGCACGCCGCACAGCTCCGGATACAACAGGCGGGTCTCGGGACGGGCGGTGAGGTGCAGCGTCGCACCCTTGGTACAGAGGCGGCCGAAGTTGGCCGGATGCTCGGGATCGCCGCGCACGCCGCTGATGCGCTGGCCGTCGTGCTCGATCAGCACGCCGCAGCCCACGCCGCAGTAGGGACAGGTCGCCCTGGTTTCCATCTTGGTTTGCGCGATCGGGATCATGACTTGGGCTCTTTCTAGTGGCGGCTCAACAGGTAGATCAGGACTACATTGAGCAGCAAGGACGCGCCGGCGACGATCTTCAGCGCCAGGCGCGGATTGCGCTCCACCAGCGGCATGCGCCGGCGCGTGGCGAGCGGACGGTCGGCGCCGCGCTCGAGCGCGAGCAGGAACTCCTGCGCCGTCTCGAAGCGCTCCTTCGGGTCGCGCGCGCAGGCTTTCAGCAGTACGCTCTCCAGCCATTCGGGGGTATCCGGGCGGTAGCGCGTGGGCGGAATCGGCTCGCCGAAGTTCGGGCGTTGAAAGGGTTCGATTTCACCATAGGGATATTTCCGCGTCAGCAGTTCGTACAGCGTCACGCCGCAGGCATAGAGGTCGGACGCTTCGTTGGCGGCGACCCCGGCGAACAGCTCCGGCGCCATGTAGGACGGCGTGCCGGGATTGTTGATCTCGGCCAGATCCTCCGCGTCCGACGCCGCCACGCCGAGGTCGAGCAGCCGCAACTGGCCGCTGCGATCGACATGCACGTTGTCGGGCTTCACGTCGCGATGCACGATGCCCAGGCGGTGCAGCGTACCGATGTGCTTCAGCAGAGCACGGCCGATCACCACCAGCTCGTGCGGCTGATAGCGGTGGCCGCGCGCAAGGCTCGCCTTCAGCGTCTCGCCTTCATGCCAGCTCATCAGGTAGTACAGGTGCGCGCGCTGCGGATGGTCGAAGACGCGCGGAAAGCCCTGCCCCGGCACCCGGCGCGCAAGCCACTCCTCGCGCACCAGCGCGCTCACCGCGTCGTCATCGTCTGCCTCCGGGCGCAGCGTCTTCAGCACCAGCGCCTCGTTGCTGCCGACGCGGGTGACACGGTACAGCAGCGTCACGCGCGACTCGTGCAGCAGTTCCTCCACGCGCAGGTCGTCGATCACCTCGCCGGCCTTCAGGCGCGGCGGCAGCGGCAGGCGCCGGCTGTCGGCGAGACGGTCGCGCAGATTGTCGGCCGGCAGCGCATCGACGTTCGCCACCAGCGCGGTGCTGTTGTCGGTGGCGCCGCGGCGCAAGGCCTCCAGCGTCAGCGCATCGGCCGCCTGCTGGGCATCGGCGTGCGCATGCAGCACTTCCGCGATGCCGGCATCGCCGAGCACGTTCCACACGCCATCGGTGACCAGCACGAAGCGGTCGCCGGCCTGGAGTTCGCCATCGTCATGGTCCACCAGCAGGCGCGATTCGAGCCCGATGGCGCGGCGCAAGACATTGCTGAGTTCGGGATGTTCCCAGGTGTGGTCCTCGGTCAGGCGCAACAGCTCGCCGGCACGCCAGCGGTAGGCGCGCGAGTCGCCGACGTGGGCGACGTAGTAACGCCGTCCGCGCAGCAGCACGGCGGTGAGCGTGGTCGCCATGCCCGCATAGTCGCGGGACTTGGAAGACTGGCCGAGGAGCCAGCGGTTGACCGCACCGAGCACGGTATCGATCGATTTCTCCACGCCCCAGGTCTGCGGCGTGGAGAAGTAGTCGGCGAGCAGGCTGCGGACCGTCTGTTCGGCCGCCTCGCGGCCATGGGCATGGCCACCGACACCATCGGCCACCGCCAGCAGCATGCCCTTCGCCGCAAGTTCCGCCCCCTCGGGGGTGGCCGCGCCGACGAAATCCTCGTTGCGCGGCCGCGGTCCCTGCTGGCTGGCATGGCCGAGGCTGACCTCGAGCACGCTTCCGGGACGGTCGGCCGGGCGTACGAGCTTGAGCGAGGCGGCGTCAGGGGAATTCATGGGCGTGGGCGAGGTGATGTGGGATGCAGGCGCCGGGACGATCGGCAGCAGAGCTGGACATCGAAACCCGGTCGCGGCCAGGTCTGCTCCTACATGAGATTTCCTCGCAGGAGTGGACCAGGCCGCAATCGACATTGGCGCCAGTACCTCAGATCTTCGCCGAAGTCAGGTGCGGTGCGCCCCAAGTGGTGCGCCAGCGCGTCTTCACCGCGGTCAGGCCGATCAGGGCGGTCAGCGCCAGCGCGGCAAAGATCAGGAAGCCCGCCTGGTAGCTGCCGGTCAGTTGCTTCGAGTAGCCGAGCGAGGACGCCAGGTAGAAGCCACCCACGCCGCCCGCCATGCCGACCAGTCCGGTCATGACGCCGATCTCTTTCCTGAAGCGCTGCGGCACCAACTGGAACACCGCACCGTTGCCCATGCCCAGCGCCAGCATCGCGCAGACGAAGACGACCAGCGCCATCCACGCTTCCGGCAGACCGAAGCTGACGATCGCGAGGAAGAAGGCGGCGAAGATGTACATCAGCGTCAGCGACTTGACCCCCCCGACACGATCGGCGACGTTGCCGCCGATCGGCCGCACCAGCGAGCCCGCGAACACGCAGCCGGCGGTGAAGAAACCTGCCATCTTCGGATCCAGCCCGTACTGGGTATTGAAGTAGATCACCAGCGACGACGCCAGGCCGACGAAGCCGCCGAAGGTCACCGCATAGAAGAACATGAACCACCAGGCATCCTTGTCCTTCAGCACCTTCAGATACTCGCCGAAGGTCTTCGGCGGCGGCGCATCGGGTGCGTCCTTGGCCATGAAGCAGAAGGCGATGAAGACGATCACCAGCGGGATCAGCGCGAGGCCGAACACGTTGCTCCAGCCGAAAGCCATCGCCAGGCCGGGCGCGAACAGGGCGGCGAAGGCCGTGCCCGAGTTGCCGGCGCCGGCGATGCCCATCGCGGTGCCCTGGTGTTCGGGCGGATACCAGCGCGAGGCCAGCGGCAGCGCGGCGGCGAAGGACGCCCCGGCCACGCCGAGGAAGAGGCCGAGCACCAGCACCTCGGAAAAGGAATGCACGCCGGCCACCCAGGCATAGGCCAGTGCGGCGATGACGATGATCTGGCCGATGATCGCCGCCTTCTTCGGCGACAGGCGGTCGACCAGCACGCCCATCACCAGGCGCAGCAGCGCACCGGCCAGCACGGGCGTGGCGACCATGAGGCCCTTCTGCGCGTGCGACAGGCCGAGATCGGCGGCGATGCCCACGGCGAGCGGGCCGAGCAGCACCCACACCATGAAGGCAAGGTCGAAATAGAGGAAGGCGGCCAGCAGCGTAGGCGTATGGCCGGCCTGCAGGAAGGATTTCTTGTCCATGGGGAAAGCTCCGATTGGGGAAGGGGAAATCTTTGTAGTCGCGCTCAGACCTTCAGCTTCACCTGGCCGTCGGCCACGGCGACTTCGAAGGCGCGCGTGCAGCCGACGTCGGGCGCCACCGCCTCGCCGCTGGCCAGTTCGAACTTCCAGCCGTGCAGCGGGCAGGTGACCTGGCGTCCATGCACGATGCCCTGCGACAGCGGGCCGGCCTTGTGCGCGCAGCGGTCCTGCAGCGCGAAGACCTCATCCTCGGCATTGCGGAACACGGCGATGTCGCCCTGGGCCGAATGCACCACGCGCGCGCCCAGCACCGGGATGTCCTGCAGCGCACAGATCGTTTTCCAGTCGGCGGCTTCCACCGCCGCCGTCAGCTTGTCGAGTTCGGTCATCATCATTCTCAGGCTTCCAGGGTTTCGAACTGGCGGCGCAGCGGCGCGGCGGCATCGTCGGCGCAACGCTCGGCCCACGGGTCCTTGTAGTCCTGCACCGCGAACAGCAGCCGGCCATACAGGGCCTTGCGGTTCTCGGCGTCATCGACGACCAGCTTCTTGACGTGTTCGAGGCCGACGCGATGCACGTAATGCACCGTGCGCTCGAGGTAGTAGCCCTCTTCGCGGTAGAGCTGCAGGAAGGCGGCGGAGTACTCCATCACCTCCTCGCGCGTGGCGACCTTGCACAGGAAGTGCGCCACTTCGGTCTTGATGCCGCCGTTGCCGGCGACGTAGAGCTCCCAGCCGGAATCGACGCCGATCACGCCCACGTCCTTGATGCCCGATTCGGCACAGTTGCGCGGGCAGCCGGACACCGCCAGCTTGACCTTGTGCGGACTCCACATGCCGAACAGCATCTTCTCGAGATCGACGCCCATCGCCATCGAGCGCTGGGTGCCGAAGCGGCAGTGTTCGGCGCCGACGCAGGTCTTCACCGTGCGGATGCTCTTGCCGTAGGCGTGGCCGGAGGCCATGCCGAGGTCCTTCCACACCTTGGGCAGGTCCTCGCGCTTGACGCCGAGCAGGTCGATGCGCTGACCGCCGGTCACCTTCACCGTCGGAATCGCGTACTTGTCGGCCACATCGGCGATGCGGCGCAGCTCGTCCGGCGTGGTGATCCCGCCGAGCATGCGCGGCACCACCGAGTAGGTGCCGTCCTTCTGGATGTTGGCGTGCGAGCGCTCGTTGATGAAGCGGCTCTGCGGATCGTCCTGCGCCTCGTGCGGCCAGGTCGAGATCAGGTAGTAGTTCAGCGCCGGGCGGCAGGTGGCGCAGCCGTTGGGCGTCTTCCAGTCCATGAAGGCCATGGCGTCGGGAATCGTCAGCAGCTTGTGCTGGCGGATCGCCTTGCGCACGTCGCCGTGTGACAGGTCGGTACAGCCGCATACCGCCTTGTCGTGCGCACTCACCACCTGGTAGGCGCCGCCGACGGTGGAGGCGAGGATCTGTTCGACCAGGCCGGTACAGGAGCCGCAGGACGACGCCGCCTTGGTGTGCTTCTTGACCTCGTCGAGCGAGAACAGGCCCTTCTCCTTGATCGCCTTGACGATGGTGCCCTTGCACACCCCGTTGCAGCCGCACACCTCGGCGCTGTCGGCCATCGCCGCTGCCTTGTTCTCGCCCTTGTGGCCGGTGTCGCCCAGGTGGTTCTGGCCGAACATCAGGTGGTCGCGGATCTCGTGGATGTCCTGCTGGTCCTTCATCAACTGGAAGTACCAGGCGCCGTCGGCGGTGTCGCCATACAGCACCGAGCCGACGATGCGGTTCTGCTTGATCACCAGCCGCTTGTAGACGCCGCCCTGCTTGTCGTGCAGCACGATGTCCTCGGTGTCCGGCCCACCCGAGAAGTCGCCGGCGGAGAACACGTCGATGCCGGTAACCTTGAGCTTGGTCGACGTCACCGAACCCTGGTAGCGGCCGATGCCGAAGTTGGCGAGGTGGTTGGCGCACACTTTGCCCTGCTCGAACAGCGGGGCGACCAGGCCATACACCATGCCGCGGTGCGCGACGCACTCGCCCACCGCATAGATGCGCGGGTCGGTCACCGTCTGCAGCGTGTCGGAGACGTGGATGCCGCGCACCCGGCCGCTGCCGCAGTAGATGCCGGCGGACTCGGCCAGCGCGTAGTTGGGGCGGATGCCGGCGGCGACCACGACGAGATCGGCGGGGATCTGCATGCCGTCCTTGAGGCGCACCGCGCACACGCGACCGGATTCGCCCTGGACCAGTGCGTCGGTCTGGCTCGACAGCAGGAACTTCATGCCCTTGGCCTCGAGCGAGGCCTGCAGCATGTCGGCCGCCGCCTTGTCGAGCTGGCGCTCCATGATCCAGTCGGCCAGATGCACCACGGTGACGTCCATGCCGCGCAGCATCAGACCGTTGGCAGCTTCCAGCCCGAGCAGGCCGGCACCGATCACCACCGCGTGCTTGTGGTGAACGGCGGCCTCGATCATCGCCTCGGTGTCGGCGATGTCGCGGTAGCCGATCACCCCCGGCAGATCCTTGCCGGGAATCGGCGGAATGAACGGCGTGGAGCCGGTGGCGAGCAGCAGGCGGTCGTATTCGGCCTCAGTGCCATCCTCAGCGATCACCCTGCGCTTCACCCGGTCGATCTTCGTGACCTTCTTGCCGGCATGCAGCGTGATGCCATTGTCGCGATACCAGTCGAGATCGTTGAGCATGATCTCCGGCAGCGTCATCTCACCCGCCAGCACCGGCGACAGCAGGATGCGGTTGTAGTTGCCGTGCGGCTCGGCGCCGAACACGGTGACGTCGTAAAGATCGGGGGCGAGCTTCAGCAGCTCTTCGACCGTACGCACTCCGGCCATGCCGTTACCGACGAGGACGAGTTTCTGTTTCTTCATGGCGGCTCCACTACTCAAGAAGCAATAAAAAACGGCGTTTCGCCATCCCCAGGCATCCTTGAACCCCTCGGGATGACGGACGCCGTTGTCCGCATGCTCTGCATCAAGCACTGCGCCGAAGCGTCGTTGCCTCGGCTGATGAGTCTCCTAAAGCAGGATCGATGCCAGACCAGAGACATGACTACAAGTCATTGATTTGTATTGATTCAAGAGAAGGAGGACGCTTCGAGTCGTAGTCTGAAGCTACATTGATGCACCAACCCTGTGCGTCAAGATCGATGCTGCACCACAACATCGCAAGCGAGACGACGAAGCTTCTGCCTGCTGCTTGTGCCCCGCCTGCGATCAGCTATTTTTAACAACATGAGCGCGCTCAGGCTTTGCCCAGGTTTGCGTGCGTGCATCCGGGGTGCCCCAGCGTCGTTGTTGGCACACTGCGGTGACGCCGCGGGCCGCGCATGCGGACCACAGGCAACTGACGCGATCGGAGGGAGCCCGCCCATGCAGTTGAAACTGTCCGCACATGCCGAGCGGACTCCGGCGCATCGAGACTCCGTCCCGACGGTGCGCAGCGCGCTGCGTGCGCCATCGGGCGCGTCATCGTCAGCTCATGCGGTACTGCCGCCGGGTGAGCTGTGAACGCGTTCGCACAGCCGACGAAGGCACCGAAGCAGGCGGCCGCGCATGCTCCGTCGCCGGCGGGCAGCCGGGGCGGCAGTGCCGACCGCGCAGGGGATTTCATTTTTGCGGCAATGGAATTCCCGCAGGCACCTGGCGAAGCGCCTGTGCCGCATGCACGCGGGCTCGGGTCGGCGGGCGAGAGCAAACCCCGCGGACGCGGACGTTGCGCGGAGCGGGAACGCTCATCCGCAGCGCTTGACCTGCCGCGCTTCCTGTCTGCGCCGCTTGTCCTTCAGCGCGATGCCGAACCGGCCGAAGCGGATTCGCTTGCACGCGGGCAGGCGCCGAGAGAGGCGTGGCGTCGCGACGTCACCGGCGGCACCGACGGCCGCAGCATCACGGTGGCCCCGGCCAGCGAAACGTCCGCCCTGCCGCGCTTCCTGTCGACGCCGTTTGCCGTGCAGCGCGACGACGAGCCCGGCGAATCCGGCGGCGCCGACCTGGCAGTGCCGCACTTCGAGCTGACGCCGCCTTCGCTCTTGCAGCCACGCGATCCTTACGCCCGCTACATGCCCGGATTCAGCGCCCGCCTGCGACTGAGTCCGGCCACCGAGGCCATCCTCGTCACGCTGCTCGACGCCCGGCGGGTGGCCGAGCAGGTCGCCGCACGTGCCGGCGGCGGAGCGGCCGCGCCGATCACGCCCGTCGGTCCAATCCCGCTGCCCGATGACGGCGGCGCGTCAGCCGGGCTGCCGCCGCCCCCACCGCCTGCGGCGGGCGCACCGCAACCGGCGCCGTCGGCGCCGCCGCCCGCGACGGGCACCCCGCGCACCGCGACGGCTGGCGACGTGATCAGCGCGGCGATGGCCTTGCCAGCGGTGAGCACGCTGTTGACCGGGATTCAGCAGGACTTCGTGAATGGGCTGGACCGCGAATGGCAGAACGCCGACACCGGTGGGCGCATCATGCTCGTCGCCAGTACCGCGGTGGTCTCCAGTGCCATGCTCGCG
>SHNC01000278.1 GCA_004295105.1 Betaproteobacteria bacterium
GGTCGCGGAAGTGCACCAGCGCCTCGGGATTGGCGAGCGCCTCCTGGTTCTTCACCGGGCGGCCATGCACCACGTTGCGCACCGCCAGTTCCACGATCTTGCCGCTCTTGGTGCGCGGAATGTCCGCCACCTGCAGCACTTTGGCCGGCACGTGGCGCGGCGTGGTGTTGTCGCGGATGGTCTGCTTGATGCGTTTCGTGAGGTCATCGTCCAGCGTCAGCCCTTCGCGCAGCTTCACGAACAGCACCACGCGCACGTCGTTGGGTTGCGGCGGCGGCCAGTCCTGGCCGATCACCAGCGACTCGACGACTTCGGGCAGCTTCTCCACCTGACGGTAGATCTCGGCGGTGCCGATGCGCACCCCGCCCGGGTTGAGCGTGGCGTCCGAGCGCCCGTAGATGATCAGCCCGCCGTGCGCGGTGATCTCGCAGAAGTCGCCATGGCACCACACGTTGGGGAAGCGGTCGAAGTACGCGGCGTGGTACTTGCTGCCGTCGGCGTCGTTCCAGAAACCGAGCGGCATTACCGGGAAGGGCTTCGTGCACACCAGCTCGCCCTTCTCGCCCCTGACCGGCTTGCCGTCGTCGTCCCACACGTCCACCGCCAGCCCGAGCCCGCGGCACTGGATCTCGCCGCGCCACACCGGCCGCACCGGGCTGCCGAGCACGAAGCAGGAGATGATGTCGGTGCCACCCGAAATGGAGGAGAGCTGCAGGTCGGCCTTGATGTCGCGATACACGTAGTCGAAGCCCTCGGGGACCAGCGGGCTGCCGGTGCTGAACATCGCGCGCACCGTGGCAAGACTGTGGGTCTCGCGCGGCTTGAGTCCAAACTTCGCCGCGGCATCGAGGAACTTGGCCGAGGTGCCGAAGTGGGTCATGGCTTCGGCGTCGGCATAGTCGAACAGGATGCGGTTGTCGCCGGCGAAGGGCGAGCCGTCGTAGAGCAGCAGCGTGGCCCCGGCGGCCAGCCCCGACACCAGCCAGTTCCACATCATCCAGCCGCAGGTGGTGAAGTAGAACACGCGGTCGCCCGGCTTGACGTCGCCGTGCAGGCGGTGCTCCTTCAGGTGCTGCAGCAGCGCGCCGCCCGCGCCATGCACGATGCACTTCGGGACGCCGGTGGTGCCCGAGGAGTACATGATGTAGAGCGGATGGTCGAAGGGCAGCTCGGCGAACCCGATGTCGTCGACGAAGTGGTACGGGGCGATGAAGTCCGCGTACATCCGGGCGTGCGGCACGGCCGACAGGTCGTGGTCGTGATGCACATAGGGCACCACCACCACGCGCCTGACCGAGGGCAACTGGCCGACGATCTCGCCCAGCTTGCCCAGCACGTCGACCGTCTTGCCGGCGTAGTAGTAGCCGTCGCAGGCCACCAGCACCTTGGGTTCGGTCTGGCCGAAGCGGTCGAGCACGCCCTGCACGCCGAAGTCGGGCGAAGCCGAGGTGAAGATGGCACCGAGGCTGGCCGCGGCCAGCATGGCGATCACCGTCTCGGGCAGGTTGGGCATGTAGGCCGCCACCCGATCGCCCGCCACCACGCCCTGCTCCTTCAGCGCCGCGGCGAAATGCGCCACCGCGCGGTACAGCTCGCCGTGGCTCATGCGGTTCTGCACGCGGTCCTCGCCCCAGAACACGATGGCGTCACTCGCGTCGCGCGAGCGCAGCAGGTTCTGCGCGAAGTTGAGCCGTGCGTCGGGAAACCACTTCGCGCCCGGCATCCGCTCGCCCTCGACCAGCACGCGCTCGCCGCGCTGGCCGATCACGCCGCCGCCGGTGCCCTCGCCCTCCCACACGCTCACCCAGAACTCCTCCGGCTGCGCCACCGACCAGGCGTACAGCGCGTCATCGTCGGGCAGGCTCACGCCCCAGCGCTGCGCCGCGGCGAGGCGGAAGGCGGTCACGTTGGCCCCTGCCACGCGATCGGGCGATGGGTACCACAAAGCTTCATTCGTCGTCATGGTGCTGGTCCAGATTCGGGACACGATCGTCGGGCCGGGCGGCGCAACCGCTCGGGCCTGACGTCAGGAAGGGATCACTTGCCGTACTTCGCGATCAGCTCGCGCGCGGAATCCAGCATCGCCTGGCCGGGATAACCCTTGTCGGTCATCTCCTTGACCCAGTCGGCGGCGATCTGGTCGCCCACCTTGTGCCACGAGGCCAGTTCGGCGGCGGGAATGGTGTTGAACACGTTGCCGCGATCGACCGCGAGCTTGCGCGCCGCCGGCGCGGATTCGTCCCACACGCGGCCGATCTGCGCCGACAGCGCGGCGCCGGAGTTGGCGTCGATGACCTTCTTCAGATCGTCGGGCAGGCTGTTGTACTTGGCCGGGTTCATCGCAACGATGAACACCGCGGTGTATAGCGCCGGCTCGGCGGGATCGGTCTCGGAATGATACTTCGTCAGCTCGTGCAGCTTGACGGTGGGCACCACTTCCCACGGCAGCACGTAGCCGTCGATCACGCCCTTGGACATGGCTTCGGTCACTGCCGGCAGCGGCATCGCCACTGGCGACGCACCGAACGCCGACAGCATCTTGTTGGTGAGCCGCGTCGGCGCGCGCATCTTCAGGCCCTTGAAGTCTTCGAGCGTGCGGATGGGGCGCTTGCCGCCGTGGATCTGCCCTTCGTCATGGACGTGGAAGGCCAGCGGCTTGAGGCGGGCGAAGTCCTTCTGGCCGAACTTCTCGTAGTACTCCCACAGCGCGCGGCTGGTCGGTTCGGCGCGGCGGGTCAGGAAAGGCAACTCGAACACCTCGACCGAGGGGAAGCGGCCAGCGGTGTAGCCCGGCAGCGTCCACACGATGTCGGCCACGCCGTCGGTGGCCTGCTGGATCAGTTGCGGCGGCGTGCCGCCGAGCTGCATCGCCGGGTAGATCTGGCACTTCAGGCGGTTCGCCGACTCCTTGGCGATCTTGTCGCACCAGGGCAGCAGCACCTTCTGGTGCGACAGCGCGGTGGTCGGCCAGAAGTGCGCCACCTTCAGGGTAATCTCCTGGGCCTGGGCGACCGAGCCGAAAAGCGCAGCGACCGCGGCAACGATGCCGAAAGCAATCTTCTTCAATGGAGTGTCTCCTCGTGAAATCGGTGGTGGGATGCAGGCAATGCCTGCCCGCCGCCGGCATCTGTGGCCGACTGGCGGGCGCCGCGGGGCGAGGTCCTTACCTGCCGAGCGCAGCGACGCGGTTCTCGATCGTGCCGAACACGCTGTGGCCGCCGCGATCGAACATCTCGATGCGCACGACATCGCCGTCACGCATGAAGGGCGTCACCGGCTTGCCCTGCTCGATGGTCTCGTAGGTGCGCAACTCGGCCAGGCAGCAGTAACCCACACCGCCATGCTCGATCGACGACCCCCACAGGTCGCCCTGCTTGTTCGACACGGTGCCCGAGCCGATGATGGAGCCGGCTTCCAGCTCGCGCGTCTTCGCCACATGGGCGACGAGCTGGCCGAAGTCGAAGGTCATGTCGACGCCCGCTTCCGGCTTGCCGAACAGCTTGCCGTTCAGATGCACCACCAGCGGCAGGTGCACCTTGGCGTCCTTCCAGGCGTCCCCCAGCTCGTCGGGGGTCACCGCCACCGGACTGAAGGCGGAGGCCGGCTTGCTCTGGAAGAAGCCGAAGCCTTTCGCCAGTTCGTTGGGGATCAGGTTGCGCAGGCTGACGTCATTGACCAGCATCACCAGGCGGATCGCCTGCGCCGCCTCGGCCGGTGTGGCGCCCATGGTCACGTCGCCGGTCACCACGCTGACCTCGGCCTCGAAGTCGATGCCCCAGCTCTCGTCGGCCACCACCTTGTCGCGCGGGCCGATGAAGCTGTCCGAGCCGCCCTGGTACATCAGCGGATCGGTGTAGAAGGACGGCGGCATCTCGGCGTTGCGCGCCTTGCGCACCAGCTCCACATGGTTGATGTAGGCCGAGCCGTCGGCCCACTGGTAGGCGCGCGGCAAGGGCGACGCGCAGGCCGCCTGGTCGAAGGGCCGGGCGTGGCGCGCATGGCCGTTGTTGAGCGCCTCATACACGTCGCGCAGCTTCGGCGCGAGCGCATCCCAGTCGTCGAGCGCGGCCTGCAGCGTGCGCGCAATGTCGGGCACCGGCTGGCACTGGGTGAGATCACGGCTGACGACGACCAGCGTGCCGTCGCGGCCGCCTTGCCTGAGGGTGGCGAGTTTCACTTGAACATCTCCTTGTAGCTGCCGTCGTGCATCCAGGCCGCGTGCTTGGGGGCCTTCTTCGTCTGCGCCCACTCTTCGAGCATGTCCCACTTCACCTTGTCGAGCGCTTCCAGCATGCCCGGGCGGTGCGTGTTGCACGCCAGTTCGAGGCGGTGGCCGTTGGGGTCGAAGAAGTAGATCGACTGGAACAGCGCATGGTCGGTCGGGCCGACGACGTCGATACCATCGGCCTGGAGACGGGCCTTGGCGGCGAGCAGCTCGTCCATCGAGCCGACCTGCAACGCCAGGTGCTGCGTCCACGCCGGCGTGTTCTCGTCGCGCCCCATGGGTTTGCGCGTGGGCAGTTCGAAGAACGCGAGCACGTTGCCCATGCCCGCGTCCATGAAGATGTGCATGTAGGGATCGGCCTCGCCGGTGGACGGCACCGCGTCCTCGGCGATCGACAGCACCAGCTTCATGCCGAGATGCTTCTCGTACCAGCGTGCGGTTTCCAGCGCGTCCTTGCAGCGGTATGCCACGTGGTGAATCTTCTGCACCAATGGGTTCATTGCGGTCTCCTCTCCTTGTGTCCTCGCTGACTCGTCGCCCTGCGGCATCGCATCCGGCGTCGATCAGGCACAAGCGCATTACAGTTCAAAAGCTCCTATCATTCAAACAGCTTTTTCAGATCGACTTATCGGATCTTCCGATGAATATCACCCTGCGCCAGTTGCGCGCCTTCATCGCGGTCGCCCGCACCGGCAGCTTCACGCTCGCCGCCGAAAGCCTGTTCGTGACCCAGTCCGCGCTCAGCGGCCTGATCAAGGAACTCGAGCAATCGCTCGGTGTGCGCCTGTTCGACCGCAGCACGCGGCGCATCCAGTTGTCCGACGTCGGCCGCGGCATCTATCCGCTGATCGACAAGATCCTGCTCGACCTCGACGGCGTGCTCGACGAGGTCGCCAACCTGAAGGCGCTCAAGACCGGCGTGGTGCGGGTCGCGGCGCCGCAGTTGATGGCCTGCACGCTGCTTCCCGAGGTCATCGCCGCGTTCGGCAAGGATTTCCCCAATGTGCATATCCGGCTCATCGACTGCGCGGTGGAGAGCGTCGCCTCGCGCGTGTTCTCGGGCGAAGTCGACTTCGGCGTCGGCCCCGAGCGCGACCCGAATTCGGACATCGACGCCATGCCGCTGTTCGAGCTGCCCTTCCACGCCGTGTTTCCGCCCGGCCACGCCTTGGCCGCGCGCGAGCGCATCCAGTGGGGCGACCTCGTCGACTACCCGCTGATCACGCTGCAAGGGCAATTCACCGAGCGCCTGTCGGTGGATCTGCACAACGCCATGCGCGAACTCGACCTCGACCCCAACACCACGGTGACCTTCATGTCCACCGCGCTCAGCATGGTCGCCGCCGGGCTGGGCGTGACCATCTGCATTCCCTATGCGGCGTCGCTGGTGCGCCTCTACCGGCTCGAGATGCGGCCTCTGATCGCGCCGGAAGTCACCCGGCGCTTCTATGTGTTCACCCGCAACGGACGATCGCTGACACCCGCGGCCGAAGCGCTCCGCGCCTACCTCTTCCGCCACATCCACGAGCAGGCCGACTTCGGCCGCTGAGCGAAGGCCACGTCACGATCGGCGCGCGGCACTGAAAGCCGATCGAAAGCCGTTGGCGGTGCAATCCGGGCGTCGCCTCCCGAAGCAAGCGGGGGCGCAACGACACCACGCCAAGGAGACCCCCATGCACCGCCTTCACCGGACGGCATCGCTCGCCGCCCTCGCCGCCCTCGCCGCCGCCCCCGCGTTTGTCCATGCCCAGTCCAACGTCACCATCTACGGCCTGATCGACATCAACCTCGGTTACGAGCGCTCCGGCGACGTCAGCCGCAAGGGCGTCGACCATGGCGAGCTGAACGGCTCGCGCCTGGGCTTTCGCGGTACCGAGGACATCGGCGACGGCCTGAAGGCGGTCTGGGTGCTGGAGGGCGGCTTCGACCCGTCAACCGGCACCGCCGAACAGGGCGGGCGGACGTTCGGCCGCCAGTCCTTCGTCGGCCTCGAGAACCGCTTCGGGCGCATCACGCTCGGCCGCCAGTACTCGCCGGCCTTCGTCCTCCTCGACACGTTCGACGTCACCGGCAGTGGCGACCGCAGCGTCAGCCTGCTGTCGCGCAAGGCCGGCGCGATCAAGCCGGCCTACGAGGTGCGCTTCGACAACATGATCAAGTATCGCTCGCCCAAGGTTGCCGGCTTCGAACTCGACGCCGGCTACTGGCTGGGCGAGAAGACCGCCACCAGCAGCGAGGCGCGCCGCGAAGGCGACGGCCACGGCCTGACGCTGCTCTACGGCAACGGCGCCTTCGCTGCCGGACTGACCACCCAGACCGTGCAGCGCGATGCCAGCGGCGGCAAGGTCCGCACCGACGGCCTGGGCCTGTCCTACGACTTCGGGCCGGTGAAGACCTTCTTCGAGATGACCCGCGACAAGGAGAGCGGCTCGGTCGGCGACGGCGAGGCGAAGACCTGGGACATCGGTGCCGAGATCAAGGCCGGCCCGAACGGCAAGGTCTACATCACCTACGCCAGTCGCGACGAGTCCGACGGCGCCGCCGGCGAGGATGCCCGCGGGTGGACGGCCTACTACCTGCACGACCTGTCCAAGCGCACCACGCTGTACGCCGGCTATTCGCAACTGCACAACGACGACGGCGCCAACTATTCCATCGGCAACATCACGCCGGCAGCGGGCGACGACCACCGCGTGATGATGGCCGGCGTCCGCCACCGCTTCTGACGCCGCCCGCTTCCGACGACACCACACCGGCCTGCCCGTCGCCGCGCGCACGGGCACCGGCCGGTGCCGCACTCGAATCCTTCCCTACCGGAGACCGCACCATGAACATTACCGGGATGCAGTACGGCGCACGCCTGCTGCAGTTCGCCGATTTCCCCACCGCCGAGATCCTCGGCCCCGATGCCAGCGAGGAACAGATCAAGGCGCTGATCGAGCGTCACGGCTCGGTCTTCGTCAAGCCGGTGTTCAAGGGCGGGGTCGGCAAGAAGGGCAAGGCCGGCCTCATCGGCCGTGCCCGGGACCTCAGGACCGCCCTGGCCGAGAAGGAGCGCCTGTACTTCGTCGAGCATCGCCACGGCAACCAGGTGGCGAAGGCCAATGGCGTCACCTTCGAGGGCGCGGTGCCGGCCGAGCACGAGGTGTATTTCTCGATCACCGACTCGACGGAGTTCCGCGCGCCGACCATGACCCTGACCCACATGGGCGGCATGGACATCGAGGAGCTGGACAAGTCGCAGGTGGCGCGCGTGCCGTTCGACCCGCTCACCGGTCTGAAGGCCTTCGTCGTCGCCAACGCGCTCGCCGACATCGGCGCGCCCAAGCAGATCATCTCGCCGCTGGTGCAGCACCTGCCGCGGTTGTGGGAGCTGTACCACGACTTCGGCATGACCACGCTCGAGCTCAACCCGATCCGCATGCGCCCCGACCGTCGCGGCCGGCTCACCCCGGTGGCGTGCGACTTCAAGTGCGGCTTCGACCGCGACGATCCGCGCTGGCACCGGCTCAACCTGCCGGCGCACCTGTTCGCGGTGGATTACTCCGACTTCGAGCAGGAGATCAACCAGTTGCGCACCCACCAGGGGCAGAGCGACGTCTACGTGATCAATGCCGGCGGCACCATCCTCGCCCCCACCTTCGGCGGCGGTGCCAACTCGCTGGTGACCGAGATGCTCGGCGACGACGCCATCATCTCGTCCGACTTCGGCGGCAACCCGCCCTACGAAAAGATGAAGTCGGTCGCCGCGATCTGCTTCAAGCACTGGCTGCGCCAGGCCAACGTGCTGTTCATCATCGGCGGCAAATCCAACAACACCGACATCCACGAGACCTTCCGTGCGATGGCCGACGCCCTGCGCGAGCATTTCGGCACCTACGGCCCGACGCCGCTCTACGTCGTCGCCGGCCGCGGCGGTCCGAATCTGGTGCGCGGCATGGGCGTACTGCGCGACACCTGCGAGGCGCTCGGCCTGCCGTATCGCCTGTTCGGCTTCGATTCGGCGATGAGCGAAGTGGTCGATCACGCGCGCGAGGCGAACGACTGGATGAAGACGGGCGGCCGCGACGCCGTCGCCGCGCGCATGGGCCTCGCCCCGGCGAGCGCCTGAATAACAGCCACAGGAATCCAAGGAGACAGCGATGTATCAGCAGGGCGTGGGTGAATTCAAGTATTACGTGGGCATCAGTTCGCTGGCCCACATTGCGACCCGGCACGACCGGGTGTGCGTGCTCAACATCCTCGGCGGCGAGTCCAGCGAGGTCACGCCGGTGGGCCATGCCTGGTCCGGCGGCAACGTGGTGTTCGGCACCTCGCCCGGTCGCCGCGGCCAGGTGCTGGAGACGCCGCTCGGCAACATTCCGGTGTACAACAGCGTGCGCGAGGGGCTGGACGACGGTCACCGCTTCAACTGCGGCGTGGTGTACCTGCCGCCGTCGGCTGCGCGCGACGGCGTGGCCGAACTGATCCGGGTCAATCCGGAACTGAAGAAGATCTTCATCATCACCGAGAAGATCGCCGTCCATGACGCGCGCGAGATCCGTGCCATGGGCCAGCAGCACGGCATCGACATCTTCGGCGCCAACTGCCTGGGCGTGGCCGATTCTTGGAACCAGGTGCGCATCGGCGGCGCGCTCGGCGGCGACCATCCGAGCGACACCCTCAAACGTGGCTCGATCGCCATCCTCTCGAACTCCGGCGGCTTCACCACCACCATCGCCCAGTACCTGCGCATGGCGGGCTGGGGCACGACCACGCTGGTGTCGAGCGGCAAGGACGTCTACATCCATTACGCCGCGCCGGAATTCGCCTTCGCCCTGGCCAACGACGCCCGCAGCAAGGCGGCGGTACTGTATTGCGAACCGGGCGGCTACTACGAGCGCGACGCCGATTTCACCAAGCCGGTGGTGGCCTGCGTGGTCGGGCGCTGGAAGTCGCGCCTGACGCGCGCCGTCGGCCATGCCGGGGCGATGGCCGGCGGCGAGGACGATGCCGCGGCCAAGGAACGCTGGTTCATGGACAAGTTCGGCGTCAATGACCTCTACACACCGGACAAGCCGGTGTTCTCGGCCAGGGGCGCGGTGGTCACCAACATCGCCCACATCCCCGCCGCGCTCACCGCGGTGATGCGCGCCAACGCCACGCTGCCCGACTTCGAGCCGGAAGGCACGATGGAGCTCAAGCCCTGGTTCGGCGCCAACCTCGGCATCGACCTGCCACCGCACCTCGACCTGCCGACGGTGGCGGCGATCGAACCCTACCGCAGCCAGATCGCCCGACTGGCACAACAGATCGGCGCGACCCTCCCGCGCGAAACGATGAAGGACGCTTCGGGCGCTTCGCAGATGGATCCGGCCAGCCAGGTGTCCAGCCTGCACGGCGTCAGCGTGCTCGATGCCGCGCGCCGGCCGCTGGAGGCCAACCTCAACCTCGCGCTGCTGCGCGAGGCCGGCGGCGACAACGACCACAAGCTGATCGCGGTCGCGGTCGGCGCCCACCTGAACCTGCACGGCAGCCCGGCACTGATCGCCGCCGAAGCTGCGCCCGCCGCGGGCAATGCGCCCAATGCGGTGCTCGCCGCCGCGCTCGCGATCGTCGGCCCGCGCTGCGCGGCGCGGGCGCGCGACATCGCCGCCCGCCTCATCGACCGCTGCGCCGCGGCCGGCCTGCGCGATGCGCTCGACGCCGATTTCGACTGCAGCGCGCTGGCGGACGACGCCGAACTGGTCGCCCTGATCCGTGCCCCGGCGCCCGACGCGCGTGCCGAGGCAATGCTCGCCGGCCTCGCGGCGCGGGGCGCACGCTCGGTATTCGTGCGCCTGCTGCTGCAGACCGGCGTGCCGGTCAGCGCCGACGCCGTGCTGGCGGCGATCACCACCACCCTCGCCTGGGGGCCGCTGATGCGCAAGCGCGCATCGCGGCTGACGGTCGAATGCCTGCCGTGGTGGATGCAGTTGTTCGGCACCCTGATCGGCGCCTCCGCCCCGGCTGCGCAGCATGAAGCCGGCCGCTTCTGCGGCATCACCGAAGCGGACCTGCTCGGCACGCAGTCGCTGACCACCATCGCCTGCCGCACCCTGCTCGGCCGCGCACCGGAGCCGGCCGACCTGTTCGCGCTCCAGACCCTGGTCGGCATCCTGCTCACCAATGGGCCGGGCACCATCTCGGCACAGGGCGCCAAGGGTGCGGTGTCGGCCGACGGTCCGGAAACGCCACAGCGCGTGCAGCTCAACAAGGC
>SHNC01000210.1 GCA_004295105.1 Betaproteobacteria bacterium
CGACTGGCTGCTCGCGCCGCCGCTGGTGCGCACCACCGACCGCCTCGACCTGCGCCTGCATCTGCTGCCGGAGAATGCGCGTCGGCTCGGCCAGTGGGCGGGCGTCACGCTGCATCATGCCGGCGGCCATGCGATGGCGCGGCTGGCGCTGCTCGACGATGCGCTCGAGGCGGGCGGGCTCGCGCCCGGCGCCAGCGGTCTGGTGCAGGCGGTGCTCGATCGGCCGATCGTCGCCTGCCACGGCGACCGCATCGTGATCCGCGACGCGGCCGGACGCGAGACCGTGGGTGGCGGCGTGGTGCTGGACCCGTTTCCGCCGGCGCGCCACCGCCGCCGGCCTGAGCGCCTGGCGCTGCTCGCCGCGCTCGAGCGGCCCGAGGCGGCGGGACGGCTGGCGGCCCTGCTCGATGCGGCGCCGAACGGCGTCGATGTCGACGAACTCGCCGCGGCGTTCAACCTGACCGACGCCGCCTGGCGCACGTTGCTGCCGGCCGATGCGGTGGAGGCGGCGGCGCGGCCGGGCGCCCGCCTATTCTCCGCCGCGGCGTGGGCGACGCTGGGCGCGGCGGTGTGCGATCGTCTCGCCCGCCATCACACCGGCTTCGCCGACGAGCCCGGCGTCGAACGCGAGCGCCTGCGCCGCATGTGTGCGCCGCAACTGCCATCGGCAGTGTTCCTCGCCCGCCTGGAGGCGCTGCTGGCCGCCGGTGCGATTGCACGCGCGGGCGCCGCCTGGCATCTGCCGACGCACACCGTCGAGCTTTCGGCCGGGGATCGCGCCCGCGCCGATGCGCTGCTCGCTCGGCTGGGCGCTGGCGGTTTCGATCCGCCCTGGGTGCGCGATCTGGCGGGTGCGTGCGACATGGCCGAGGCGGACGTGCGCGGCCTGATGCGCCGCCTGGCGATGCGCGGCGAAGTCTTCCAGGTGGTGCGCGATCTGTTCTACACACGCGCGAGCGTGGTGCGAATGGAGCGGATCCTTGCCGAACTGGCGGCGGCGAACGGCTTGCTCATCCGCGCCGCGGATTTTCGCGACCGTATCGGCGGTGGCCGCAAGCGCGCGATCCAGATCCTCGAGTTCTTCGACCGCGTCGGCTACACGCGCCGGGTGGGCGAGGGTGCGCGGCGCGCACACGTGATCCGCGGCGAGCCGCCGGTGCCGCTTGACGAGGTGGCGGCGCTCGCTTGAGGCCGAACCGTTTGCGTGCCTCGAACCCGGACTGGCGGTGCAGCGCGCTGTCATCGGGCAGCCCTGTCTGATGTCAATTGGACGGGCTCAGGCTAAGATCCCTCCCGATAGCGGAAGAGACGCGTTCCCCGGTGGGGCGACCGGTCTTCAAAACCGGGTGGGGCCGTCAGCCGGTCCCAGGTGGGTTCGACTCCCATTCTCTTCCGCCAATCGGCGCGCCCGCCTCGACCGCCCCCTGCTCGACCGGAGCCGGACGCAGGCGCTCGCGTGTTGCACTGCGTTTGATTTATCGTCCGACCCCAACCGGACCACCATCAGGAGACGCCCGTCATGCCCGGACTCTGCTTGCGCACTGCCGTCCTTGCCCTCTTCGCGAGCCTGACGGGCCCGGTGCTGGCGCCTGTCGCCAGCGCGGCCGATACCGCCGCGCTGGCCACGCATCTCGACGAGAAGCGCGCCAGGGCGCTGCTCGCGCGTGCGGTGAAACACGTCGAGGCGAAAGGGGCTGCGGGCCTGGCGGATTTCAGCCGCCAGGGGCCTTTCGTCGATCGCGAGATCTACGTCTTCGCCTTGTCCGCCGATGGGACCTTGCTGGCGAGCGGAGGGTCGTCGGCCGGCCTGATCGGGCGCAAGGTCACCGACCAGGTGGATGCGGTGGGCAAGCCCTTCTTCCGCGAGATGCTCGAAGGCGCCGCCGCGAAGGGCGAGGGGCGGGTCGAGTACCGCTGGCTCAACCCCATCGACAACAAGGTCGAGCCCAAGGAGACGCTGTATCGCAAGGTGGGCGACACCATCGTCGCGGTCGGCTTCTATTCTCCGCGTGCGACGCCGGCGCAGGCCCAGGCCCTGCTGACGCGTGCGATCGAGGCGCTGAAGGCGGACCCGCAGGCGGCACTGACGGATTTCCAGACCCTGGGCGGACGCTTCATGGTGGATGATCTCTACGTGTTCGTCATCGACCTGGCAAATGGCCGCTTCCTTGCCCACGGCGGCAACCCCGAGCTGGTGGGACGGGAGGGGAAGGAAGTGCGCGATGCGAAGGGCAAGACCATCACCCTGGACATGATCGACATCGCCAGGCGCAAGGGCGCCGGCGAGCTCGACTACGTCTGGCGCAATCCCTCCACCGGCAAGTCGGAAAGCAAGCACAGCTACTTCCGAGCGGTTGACGGCCGCCTCGTCGGTGTGGGCTACTACACCCGCTGAGTCGCGCCGATCGAAGCGCGGCGGCATTCTCGACCCAACCTGAACAGGAGACTTCCATGAGCACAGTTAATCTCGGCGGCAACCCGATCGACGTGGCCGGCCGCTTCCCGCAGCCTGGTGACGGCGCGCCTGCCTTCAGCCTGACCGGCGCCGACCTGGCCGATGTCGGCCTCGGCGCCTTCGCCGGCAAGCGCAAGGTCCTCAACATCGTCCCCAGCCTCGACACCCCGACCTGCGCCACCTCGACGCGCAGGTTCAACGCCGAGGCCGGCGGCCTGGCCGACACCGTGGTGCTGGTGGTGTCGGCCGACCTGCCGTTCGCCGCGAAGCGCTTCTGCGAAACCGAGGGGCTCGCCAACGTCAAGACCTTGTCCACCTTCCGCAGCCCGAAGTTCGCGAACGACTACGGCGTGGCGATCACCAGCGGCCCCCTCGCCGGGCTGACCGCGCGCGCGGTGGTGGTCATCGATGCCAACGACAAGGTGATCCACGCGCAACTGGTGCCCGAGATCAAGGACGAGCCCGACTACGCGGCGGCGCTGGCCGCACTGAAGTAGGCCTCCCCGCCCGCGCTGCGCTGTCCGCCGGGCGGGCGGCGCAGCCGGTCCGGGGCCGATCATGGGCGCTGGATGTTGCGCAGCCGCAGGGCCTTCGGACCGACGCATCGGCCCCTGTTTCGCACTGTAAGCCCGGGGCGAGCGTGCTCCGGGGGCTGCTATAGTCAAGTCAGTGAATCGTCGATCCCCTTCCGGGCATGACCAGCGCGGACATTCCTCTCTCGTTCCTGCTGTCGGGTGAGTTCAGGGACAAGTATCCCCATCGCCTCGTCGCGCGCTTTCCGCACGTGGCGCGCCAGCTCGACCTGCTGTGGAACGATGGGGCCGCCGTGGCCGCTTACTTCAGCGAGCTGATGGTGTCGAGTCGTCCCCAGCGGCAGGGGTTTCCGCCCGAGGTCGCGGCCGAGATCATGGCGCTGAGCATGGCCTACGACCGCATCGGCGCGATCAAGCCGATGCTCGAACGGCAGGCCAGCGTCGCGGCCGCAGTCGTCGACCCCTGGGAGCATGAACGCGCCATCAGGGAGCTCGAGCGCCTCGGCATCGCGATGACCCTGCCGAATTTCCTGCGCGCGATCGAGTCCGGCGATGAAGCCTTGTGCCGGCTCTTCATCCACGCCGGCTTCGACGTGAACGCGCGTGACGCGCGGGAATGGACGCCGCTGATGGTCGCGGCCTTCAGCGGCAAGGAAACGGTGGCCTTCGAGCTGATTCGCTACGGCGCCGACATCCACGTCGCCGACCTCGCCGGCTACACGCCACTGCACTGGGCCGCCTACCAGGGTTACCGCAAGGTGGTGGAGCTGCTGCTGGTGAAGGGCCTGCCCGCGGACATTCCCAGCCGCGCCGGCATCACGCCCATGGTCCAGGCGGCGGCGCGCGGTCACCCGGACGTGGTCAAGGCCCTGCTCAAGGCGCGCGCCAATCCCAATGTGGCCGCGCGCGACGGCTCCACCCCGCTGCTCAAGGCGGTGGCCAACGGTCATCTGGACGTCATCGAGCTGCTGCTGCAGGCCGGTGCCTCGATCGACGTGGCGATGAAGGACGGCAAGACACTGCGCGAAATCGCCCGTCACGCCAAGAATCCCGCCATCGCCGCCCGTATCGCCCGCGCCGCTCATGCGCCCGCACGTGGTGCCGGGTCACCCTGGCTGCAGGATGCGGGGCGCTTGCGTTGAACCGCTGCAAGCGCCGGCCGGCGTCAGATTCCCAGGCTTTCGCCGGCGCCCAATAGCGTCGCCACACCCAGCACCGCAAAAATGGCGGCCGCCACCGCGTGCACCAGCCTGGTGGGCATGCGGTTCGCGATGCGGTCGCCGAGCAGCACCGCCGGCACGTTGGCGATCATCATGCCCAGCGTGGTGCCCATGACGACGGCGAGCAGGGCCTGATACTGCGCGGCCAGCGCCACCGTGGCGACCTGCGTCTTGTCGCCCATCTCGGCGAGGAAGAAGGCGAGCAGCGTGGTGCCGAACACGCCCAGGCGCGCAAGCTTCGCGTCGTCTTCATCGAACTTGTCGGGAATCAGCGTCCACATCGCCATGGCGATGAAGGACACGCCCAGCACCCAGCGCAGGGTGGTGGGTCCCATCAGCGAAGTGAGCCAGGCACCGACGGCGCCGGCGAAGGCGTGGTTGGCGATGGTGGCGAGCAGGATGCCGAGCACGATGGGCAGCGGCTTGCGGAACTTTGCGGCGAGGATGAAGGCGAGCAGTTGCGTCTTGTCGCCGATTTCTGCCAAGGCGACGATGCTCGTCGAAACGAGGAAGGCTTCCATGAATGATCCCTGGCCGGACGATAACCGATGACCATGCGCCTCCCCGGCCAATCCGGAAGCGGCATGGTCAAAGGTCTTGCCAAGTCGGAAACCGCCTGCGCCATGACCGGTGGGCCAAGTGTGTTGACGCAGGCCCCTTCGAAGCGACCGGCCACCGATCGCTGAAGGGAGGCTACTCCCCAATGACGGCGCGCATTGTACAAACGTTCGAGGCTGCGGTCCAGCGCCGGGCGCGCCTCAGGCCAGCGTCTGCTCCAGGTGCCGGATCAGCTCGCGCAGTTCGCGCGAGGTGTCGTGCAGCCGCGCGGCGGACTGGCCGATGGTCCGCACGCTCTCGTTGGTCTGCTCGACCGAGCCGGAGATCAGCTCCATGCTGGACGCCACCTCGTTGGAGGCGAGCGACTGCTGGCGCAGCATCTCGGTGATCTCCAACGCGCAACTGGTGGCCTCGCGGCTGGCGTCCCAGATGCCGCGCAGCGCTTCGCTGCTCGATGCGATCTCGCGCGTCGATCGCGTCACCTCGCCCGCGGTGGTGTTCATCGTCGTCACCGCGGTCTCGGCCAGCGGCACGATCTCGTCGATCGCGCCGCCGATGTCCTCGGTGCTGGTACGCGTGCGCTCGGCGAGCTTGCGCACCTCGTCGGCGACGACGGCAAAGCCGCGGCCCTGTTCGCCGGCGCGTGCGGCCTCGATGGCGGCGTTCAGCGCCAGCAGGTTGGTCTGCTGCGCGATCTCGTTGATGCCCCTGGACACGGTGCGGATCAGTTCCACCGAGGCGTTCACCCGCTCGATGTTCGACTGCGCCTGCGCGACCACATCGACCAGTTGCTGGCTGTGGCCGATGCCGGCCTCGGTCGTGCGCATCGCCTCGCTGGCGCTGGCTTCGGTGCGTCGCACCGCCTCGATGCTGCGCTCGGTGTTGTCCGAAACCTGGGCGATTGCCGCGCTCATTTCCTGCATGGCCGAGGCCACCCGCATCACGTTGTCGCTTTGCGAGCCGGTGACCGAGATCAGCGTCTGCATGGCGTGGTCGAGCTCGTGCGAGCGCTCCTCGACTTCGCGGGTGTTGATCAGCACGTCGGCGAACATCGCGCGCATGTGGATGCGCATCACCTCGAGTCCGACCGACAGCCCGTGCAGCGGGCCGGGGATCGGCTCGATGCGCCGCGACAGCTTGCCCTCGTCGAGCGCCATGACCGCGCGGTACAGTTCGCCGATGCGTGCCGCGCCGCGGCGATCCGCATACCAGGCGGCACCGACCAGCACGGCGGCGGCCAGCGCGGCCAGCACCGCGCGCAGCGTGCCATCCAGCCACAGGGCCGCGGCGCCAAGGGCGAGGATCAGCGCGGTGCACAGCCAGATGCCTGCACCGAGGCCGATCGTGGTCGACGGCGCAGGGGTGGCCGGGAGGCGCGCGGCCTTGTCGCGCACGCGCGCGTACAGCGCCTCGGCAGCCTTCACGTCCTCGCGCAGCGGGACGTTGCGCACCGACTGGTAGCCCACGCAGCGACCTTCGCTGAACAGGGGCGTGACGAAGGCCTCGACCCAGTAGTGATCACCGTTCTTCGCCCGGTTCTTGACCAGACCGCGCCACGGGCGGCCGTTCTTGACCGTCTTCCACAGGTCGGCGAAGGCCTCCGGCGGCATGTCCGGGTGGCGCACGATGTTGTGGCTCTGGCCGATCAGCTCGTCGCGGCTGAATCCGCTGATGTTGACGAAGGATTCGTTCGCGTAGGTGATGCACCCCTTCAGGTCCGTCTTGGTGACGATGGGTTTTCCGGGTTCGAGGAAAACCTCTCTGTGGGTGACGGGCAGGTTCTTCTTCACGTCCTTGCTTCCATGGGTGGTCGACCCGCCGCGCGGCTTGCGGGGGGTGCGACGTTTGCGACACTGCACCGGCAGGTGTCGGATGGCGGCGTGGTCGGCCTCGCATGCCGCCGTGCCAGCATGCCCTTACGGCACGTTGGCCCCCGACTTGAGCGGCGCGGGCCTCGATCAGCCCAGCGGACCGAGCAGTTCGGCCAGCCAGTCGACGAACACGCGCACCCGTGGCGACAGGTGACGGTGGTGCGGATAGAGCACCGACAGCGGCAATGCGGGCGGCGGGCTGTCGGGCAGGAGCTCGAAGAGTTCGCCGCTGGCGAACTGGTGCTCGACGCGGTAGCGCGGCACCTGCACGATGCCGAGGCCGGCCTCGCACGCCGCCAGGTAGGCATCGCCGTTATTCACCGACAGCGTGGCGGGCAGCGTGCGGGTGACGATGTGGCCGTCGACGACGAATTCGAGCGGGCTGGACTTGCCGGTGGAGGCGGACACGTAGTCCACCGCGCGGTGCGCAGCGAGGTCGGCGAGGTGGGCAGGCAGGCCGTGGCGGTCGGCATAGGCGCGGCTGGCACAGGTGACCTGGCGCAGCGTGGCCAGCCGGCGCGCGACCAGGGACGAGTCGCGCAGCTCGCCCAGGCGCACCACGCAATCCACGCTTTCGCGCACCAGGTCGATGTAGCGGTCGCCGATGCCGATGTCGAGCGTGATCTCCGGGTAACGCGCGCAGAAGTCGGGCAACGCCGGAATCACCACGATGCGACCGAGCGAGGCCGGCAGGTCGACCTTCAGCCGGCCCTGGGGATGGCGTGCCGCCTGCGAGAACGAGGCCTCGGTCTCGTCGATGTCGGCCAGGATGGCGACACAGCGCTGGTAGTAGGCACTGCCGTCCAGTGTCGGGCTGACGTGACGGGTGGTGCGCTGCAGCAGGCGCACGCCGAGGTGGGATTCCAGTTGCTTGATGATCTGCGTCGCCGAGGCGCGCGGCAGCGCCAACTGCTCGGCCGCACGGCTGAAGCTGCCGAGCTCGACGATGCGGGTGAAGAGTTGCATCGCCTGCAGGCGATCCATGTCGTCGCGCTCAGTAACGCACGCCGGGCGGCGGCGTGAAGGAGTCGAGTGCGTGCAGGTAGGCGGCGCGCGCGAAGGCGGAGGGATCGGGCAGGTTGTGCTGGCTCATCGCGCCCTTCAGTTGTTCCACCGAGGCGTATTCGTTCTCTTCCAGCCAGCGTGCCATGTCGTTCGCCACTGTCCGCAGCAGCTCGGGGCCGTGCATCAGCAGCGCGCTCGCCATATGCACGACATCGGCACCGGCGAGCAGCATCTTCAGCGCGTCGGCCGCCGTATGCACGCCGCCGGTGGCGGCCAGCGTGAGCGAGCAGCGCCCGCGCAGGATCGCGATCCAGCGCATCGTCAGCAGTCCGTCGGCGGACGACGACAACTGCGCGCGGTCGACCACCGTCAGCGTGTCGAGGTCGATGTCGGGCTGGAAGAAGCGGTTGAACAGCGACACGCCGGCCGCACCGGCCGCCTCGGCGCGGCGCACGAAATGCGGCAGCGACGAGAAGAAGGGCGACAGCTTCATCGTCACCGGGATCGTCACCGTCGACTTCAAGTCCCGCAGCAGGGTCAGGTAGCTGTCCTCGATGGCCTGACCCGACACCTCGGCATCGCCCGGCAGGTACCAGGCGTTGAGTTCGAGCGCGTCGGCGCCGGCGTGCTGCATCTCGCGCCCGAGCTCCACCCAGCCCGACTGCGAGGCACCGTTCAGGCTGGCGACGATGGGGATGGAGCAGCGCGCCTTCAGCACCGCGATGGTCTCGAGGTAGGTGTCGAGCTTGCTCAGATAGTCGTCGCGCAGCGGCAGGTGGCCGACCGCTTCGCCGAAGGCCTCCGGGTTCATCAGGAAGCGCTCGAGCATGCGCTCCTCGTTGCGCACGTCTTCCTCGAACAGCGAATGCAGCACGACGGCGGCCGCACCGGCGTCTTCCAGGTGCAGCACGCGGTCGATCTTGTGGCTCAAGGGCGTGGACGACGGGACGAGCGGGTTCTTCAGCAACAGGCCCAGATAGTTCGTGCTCAGGTCAGGCATGGCGATCTCCGTCCTTGTTCTGGTCTTGTGCGGTCTGTCCGGCGATGCGTGCCTCCGGCAGCGGCAGCGCGGCCAGCGCGGCGTATTCCTGGTGCCGCAGCCGGGCGAACTCGCCGGCGCGTTCCATGAAGCGCGCCGCCGCTTCCGGCTGCTGGCGCTCGAGCACGGTGAAACGTGCCTCGCAGCCGGCGAAGTCGCGGAAGGGGATGCTGGGTGCAGCGCTGTCGACCGAGAGCGGATTGCGCCCCTCGGCCCGCAGTCTCGGATCGTAACGCAACAGCGGCCAGTGGCCGGACTTCACCGCCAGATCCTGCTGGCGCAGGTTGAACGACATGTCCACGCCATGCGCGATGCACGGGCTGTAGGCGATGATGAGGGACACGCCGGGATAGCTCTCGGCGTCGAGGAAGGCCCTCAGCGTGTGCACGTCCCTGGCGCCGTAGGCCACCTTGGCGACGAACACGTTCTCGTAGTCCATCGCGATCTTCGCCAGGTCCTTCTTGTGCATGGGTTTGCCGCCGGCGGCGAACTTGGCCACCGCGCCCAGCGGGGTTGCCTTGGAGTTCTGCCCGCCGGTGTTGGAATACACCTCGGTGTCGAGCACCAGGATGTTCACGTCCTCGCCCGAGGCCAGCACGTGGTCCAGGCCGCCGAAGCCGATGTCGTAGGCCCAGCCGTCGCCGCCGATGATCCACACGCTGCGCCGGATCAGGTATTCCGACAGCGCCGCGAGCGCGGCCGCGGCCGGGGTGCCGATCTGCGCCAGGCGGGCGTTGAGCGCGGCGACGCGCTCGCGCTGCGCGTGGAGGCCGGCCTCGTCGTGCTGGTCGGCCGCCAGCAGCGCAGCGACCAGGTCGGCGCCGACCTCGTCCGCCAGCGCCTGCAACTGCACGCGCGCCGCCTCGGCCAACTGGTCGGTCGCCAGCCGCATACCCAGGCCGAACTCGGCGTTGTCCTCGAACAGCGAGTTGTTCCACGCCGGGCCGCGGCCGTGAGCGTCGGTGGTGTAGGGCGTGGTCGGCAGGTTGCCGCCGTAGATCGACGAGCAGCCGGTGGCATTGGCGACCATCATGCGGTCGCCGAAGAGCTGGGTGGCCAGCCGGATGTAGGGCGTCTCGCCGCAGCCGACGCAGGCGCCGGAGAACTCGAAGTAGGGCGACAGCAGCATCGAGCCCGGGATGGTGTTGCGCTTGGCGTCGCGCGGGTCGCGGTCGGGCAGGCTGAGGAAGAATGCCCAGTTCTCCGCCTCGGGCGCGCGCAGCGGCGCCTGGTCGGCCATGTTCAGCGCCTTGCGCGATACGTTGGATTTGTCGCGGATCGGGCACACGTCCACGCACAGCGTGCAGCCGGTGCAGTCTTCGGGCGCGACCTGGTAGCTCATGTGCGAGCCGGCCGGGTAGTCCTTGCTGCGCGCCGGCACGTGCTTGAAGGTGGGCGGCGCAGCGGCGGCCAGCTCGGCGGGGAAGACCTTGGCGCGGATCGCCGAGTGCGGGCACACGAACACGCACTTGCCGCACTGGGTGCACAGGTCCTCTTCCCACACCGGGATCTGCAGCGCGAGGTTGCGCTTCTCGTGGCGCGCGCTGCCGGTCGGCCAGGTGCCGTCCACCGGCAGCAGCGACACCGGCAGCGCGTCGCCCTTGCCCGCGATCAGCGGCAGCGTGACCTTGCGGGTGAAGTCGCTGAAGGCGGCGTCACGGCTGGCCCTGATCTCGATGACGCGCTTGCCGCCGGCGGTGGCGGACTCGCTCGCAGTGGCGTCGAGCGCGGCC
>SHNC01000165.1 GCA_004295105.1 Betaproteobacteria bacterium
CGGCTCGCCTACCTACATCGGCGCGGGTACGCGCGGTGCCAGCATGGGGCCGGAAGCCCTGCGGGTGGCGGGCATCGTGGGGGCGGTGGCGCGCTACGGTTGCGATGTGCGCGACTGTGGCGACGTCGGCGGGCCGGCCAATCCGCAGGCGCTGGCGGTGGACGGGTTCCGCCACCTGCCGCAGGTCGTGGCGTGGAATCGGGCGGTGCATGAGGCGGTGCATGCCGAACTGGTGCAGGAGCGCCTGCCGATCCTGATCGGCGGCGACCATTCGCTCGCGATCGGCTCGATCAGCGCGGTGGCGCGGCACTGCCGTGAGCGCGGGCGCAAGCTGCGCATCCTGTGGCTCGACGCACATGCTGATTTCGACACCGCGGCGTTGACACCGACGGGCAATATCCACGGGATGCCGGTCGCCTGCCTGTGCGGCCACGGACCGCGCGAGCTGGTCGAGATCGGCGGCACGGTGCCGGCGATCATGCCGGAGCAGATCCATCAGCTTGGTGTGCGCAGCGTGGACGAGGGCGAAAAGCGCCTGTTGCGCGCGGCGGGGATCGAGGTCTTCGACATGCGCTACATCGACGAAGTGGGCATGCGTCGCGCCATGGAGCTTGCGCTGGCGGATGTGGACGATGCGACGCATCTGCACGTCAGCCTCGATGTCGACTTTCTCGATCCGGAAATCGCGCCCGGTGTCGGCACGACGGTGCGCGGCGGCCCGACCTACCGGGAAGCCCAGTTGTGCATGGAGATGGTGGCGGACACCGGGCGGCTTGCCTCGCTCGACATCGTCGAACTCAATCCGGCGCTCGACCACCGCAACATGACGGCCAGGCTTGCCGTCGATCTGGTGGAAAGCCTGTTCGGCAAGAGCACGCTGCTGAGGATGCGCCACCCCTGAAACGAAAGGCGGCCGCGGCGCGTAACGGCAGGGCAATGGCGCGAGTGCCCCGAATCCGGTCTGACGGCGGGGGATGCGCTGCGCGTTCTGCGCAACTCGACCTCGCGGCGCTCGGGACTCGAGCAGGGTTCGCCCGCTCCGCGCATCCCCCGCCACCAGACCTGCCTTGGTGCGAACTCCTGACGCTGAACGGATTTACGCGCTACCGATTTCGCCGCGTCGCGGCATGTCGGCGCCGCGGCGCGAGCAGGTGATGGCGGCCGCGCGCGCGGCGAAGTCGACCAGGCGGGCGAGGGCGTCGCCGTCCAGGGTGGCGAGCGCGGCCGCATCGAGGCGGTCGGTCTCGGCCAGATGCGCGAGCATCGCCGCCTGGAAGGTGTCGCCGGCGCCGACGGTATCCACCGTGGTGATCTTCGGCGCCGGCACGTCGACGCGCCCGCGCGCGTTCCAGGCGCTGGCCCCTTTGGCGCCGCGGGTGACGACCACCAGACCGCAGCCGCCGGCGAGCCATCGCTGCGCGAGGGCTGCTTCGTCCTCGCCGTCGCCGTACAGCAGGTGCAGATCCTCGTCGCTGATCTTCACCAGATGGGCGAGGCCGGTCAGCGTGTCGACGCGCTCGCGCCAGCGCGCCACCGACGGTTCCACATTGAGCCGGATGTTGGGGTCGTAGGCGATCAGCCGACGGCCCCGTTCGCGCCGCACCAGCGCCTCGAGGGCGCTGGCGACCGGCTCCACCACGGTGGCGTAGGAGCCGATGTGGATCGCGCGGAACTCCTCGCCGAGCGCAGGCAACTGCCCGGTCGTCAGCAGCCGGTCGGCCGCGCCGTTGCCGTAGAAGGCATAGCGCGGCACGCCGGCGGCGTCGAGTTCCACCATGCCCAGCGTGGTCGGCGCGTCGAAGAGTGGGCACAGGCGGGTGTCCACCGCCTCACGCTTCAAGGTGCGCACCAGCCGTTCGCCGAGCATGTCCTTCGCCAGGCCACTGAGGAAGGCCACCGGCTGGCCGAGGCGAGCCAGGCCGACGGCGACGTTGAACGGTGAGCCGCCGGCGCGCGCGTCCAGATGCAATGCGTTATCGGTTTCGTCGCCGATGAAGACGTCGAACAGGGCTTCGCCACAAACCAGAAACATGATGGGACCCGTGGTGGTGATTGGAAGGAGGCTCAGCGCGGCGCCGACCAGCCCTTGTAGCTGGTGACGTTGTCGCGGGTGATCAGGGTCGACGGGATCAGCACCATCGGGTTGGCCGGGCGCTTGCCGTTGAGCACGTCGTTGCCGATGACGATCGCCTGCTGCGCCATGGCCCACGGATCCTGGCTGGCAGAAGCCTCGACCAGGGTGTCGGTCTTGAGCGCGTTCTCGATGTCGGGCGCGCCGTCGACCGAGGTGATGACGATTCCCTTGCGCTTCAACTGGCGGGCGGCGAGGTCGGTGCCGATGGCCTGCGGGTCGTTGATCGTGAACACCGCGTCGAGCTTCTGGAAGCGGGTGAGGTGGCCGAGCATCACGTTCATGCCGCCTTCACGCGAGCCCTTGCCGTCCTGGTCTTCGGACAGCACCTTGATGCCGGGTGCCGCGGCGAGCACCGCCTTGCAGCCCTTCACGCGATCGACCACCGCGGACACCTGCGGACCGTTCTGGATGATGACGTTGCCCTGGCCGTTGAGGCGCTTGACGATGTGCTCGCAGGCGATGCGGCCGGCCTGCACGTTGTCGGTCTGCACGGTGGCGTCGGCGCCGGCCGCGGCGACGTCGACGCCGATCACCGCGATGCCCGCCTTCTGCGCCTTCTTCACCGCCGGCTCGATCGCCTTCGGATCGGCGGCGTTGAGCAGGATCATGTCGACGCCCGCGGCGATGAAGTTGTCGATCTGAGTGAATTGCTTGTTGAGATCGTAGTCGGCCGACACCGCCAGCACCTTGGCATTGGGGTTGAGCTCCTTGACCTTGGCCTCCGCACCCTTGGCGATGGTGACGAAGAAGGGGTTGCCGAGCGAGCCGACGGTGACGCCGACCGACTTGATTTCACGGGCCTGGGCGAAGCCGCTGGCGAGAGCGAGGGCGATGCCGGCGACGACGAGCTTGCGATGGAACATGAGTGTCTCCTCAGACCGGTCTGGTTCTTGTGACCGCGACCCGGGACCGGGATCCGGGACGCGGCGGATTGGAAATCAGCGGGGTTGGGGGTGGGGCTGTCAGGTGCGGGCGCCGCTCTGACGGTAGCGGTCGAGTGCTACCGCGCCGATGATGACCAGGCCCTTGATGATGTACTGCCAGATGTCGGACACCCCGAGCAGGACCAGGCCGTTCGACAGCACCGCGATGATCAGTGCGCCGATCAGCGTGCCGAGGATGGAGCCGACGCCGCCGACGAAGCTGGTGCCGCCGAGGATTACCGCCGCGATCGCATCCAGTTCGTAGGACTGGCCCAGTTGCAGGCCGTTGGCAGCCATCAGGCGGGCGGAGGCCATCACCGCGCCGAGGCCGGCGAGCAGGCCCGACATCGCATACACGAACAGCAGCACCTTCCACACCTTGATGCCCGACAGGCGCGAGGCTTCCGGGTTGCTGCCGACCGAGTAGATGTGCAGGCCCAGCACGGTGCGGCGCAGGATGAACCAGGAGCCGGCGATCACCGCCGCGGCGATCCACACCAGCCAGGGCACGCCCAGCAGGTTGTCGTTGCCGATGAAGGCGAAGGGCAGATCGGGGTTGAACACTGTCTTGTCGTCACCGAGCAGGCGGGCGATGCCGCGCACCGCGGTCAGCGCGCCCAGCGTCACGATGAAGGGCGGCAGCTTGCCGAACGCCACCAGGCCGCCGTTGATCAGGCCGAAGGCGAGGCCGGTCGCGAGGCCCGCGGCGATGCCGAGGTAGCCGCCACCGGGCAGCATCGACGCCATGACCGACACCACTGCCGACACGGCGAGGATGGAGCCGACCGACAGGTCGATGCCGGCGGTGAGGGTGACGAAGGTCATGCCCGCGGCGAGCACGATGTTGATCGAGGCCTGCTGGGCGATGATCGACAGGTTCTGGCCGGTGAGGAAACCCTCGGCCAGCATGCCGAAGCCGAGCGTCAGCAGCAGCAGCACGGGCAGCATGCCGACGGCACGCATCATCGACTGGAAGCGCTCGCGCGGCGAGGCGGTTACGGGGCTGGGGGCGGTGATGTTGCTCATTGTCTTCTCCATGATTTTTTTCTCCTGCGGTGCTTCTTGAATCGGGTCCGTCGCTGCCGTCAGGCGGCGCGGGGCAGGCTCTCGACGCCGGCGCCGGTGGCGAGTTCGATGATGGCTTCCTGGGTGATGGCCTTGCCCGAGTAGCCGCCGAGTTCGCCGACCAGCTCGCCTTCACGCATGACCAGCACGCGGTCAGCGGTGCCGACGATCTCCGGCAGTTCGCTCGAGATCACGACGACGCCGATACCCTGTTTGGCGAGCTCGTTGATGATCCGGTAGATCTCCGACTTGGCGCCGATGTCGACCCCGCGCGTGGGCTCGTCGAGGATCAGCACGCGCGGCTTGATCTCAAGCAGGCGCGACAGCAGCACCTTCTGCTGGTTGCCGCCTGACAGCGCGCCGACGTTCACCTTCGAGTTCGGCACGCGGATCTTGAGGTCGCGGATGGCGCCGTCGGCACGTTCCCGCGCCTTGACCAGATTGAGCACGCCGGCGCCGCGGGCGTCGTCCGAGCAGGCGCAGACGTTGATGTTGTCGCGCACGCTCATGTCCAGGAACAGGCCGCGGCCCTTGCGATCCTCGGTGAGGTAGACCACGCCGGCGCGGATCGCGTCGAGCGGGGTGCGCAGGCGTACCGGCAGGCCGTCGACCACCAGCTCGCCGCCGGTGCGCTCGTCGGCGCCGAAGATCAGGCGGGCGAGTTCGGTGCGGCCGGCGCCGACCAGGCCGGCGATGCCCAGCACCTCGCCTGCGTGCAGATCGAAGCTGCAGCCACGCACGCGGCGGCCGTCCTTCATGTCGCGCACGGCCATCACGACCTTGCCCGGCTCGTAGGCGCCGTGGTCCTTCTTGTAGAAACCGGACAGGTCGCGGCCGACCATCATCTGCACCAGCGACTCGGCCGACAGCCGGTCGCGATCCAGCGTGCCGACGTAGGTGCCGTCGCGCAGCACCGACACGCGGTCGGACAACTCGTAGATCTCCGCCATGCGATGACTGACGTAAACAATGGCGAGACCGTCGGCGCGCAACTGGCGGATGAGGTCGAACAGGCGATCGGTCTCGCGCGAGGACAGCGGCGTGGTCGGCTCGTCCATCACCAGGATGCGCGCATTGGCGTGGATCGCACGGGCGATCTCGACCAACTGGCGCTCGGCGATCGACAGGTCGCTGACCACGGTGCGGGGGCCGAAGCCCGCGCCCAGCCGCGCCAGCACGTCGGCACAGGCGGCTTCCATGGCGCGGCGGTCGACGCGCCCGCCGTGCTGCAGCTCGCGGCCGAGGTAGATGTTCTCCGCCACCGACAGGCTGGGACACAGCGCCAGTTCCTGGTAGATCACCGCCACGCCGAGGGCCTTCGCCGACAGCGGGCCGTCGATGACGACCGTCTGGCCGTCGATGCGAATTTCCGCGCCGGCGTCGGCCTGATAGGCGCCGGACAGGATCTTCATGAGCGTCGACTTGCCGGCGCCGTTCTCACCCATCAGCGAATGGACTTCGCCGGGGTAGAGCGTCAGCGACACGTCACGCAGGGCCTTGACACCCGGAAAGGTCTTGGAGATGCCGCGCATCTCGAGCACCGGGCGGGATTGATCAATCGCCATCACGCACTTCCTCCATCGAAATGCCCCGGTTGCGCAGGATCTCGGCGCGCGGGGAGAAACTGAAAAACATCGGCAGGCTGGCGGCACCGATCGCACCGGCGTCGGAGCCGAAGGAGCCGCGCACCAGCTCGGGGACGCTGCGTCCCTCGGGCACGGAGTCGGCAAGAGCTTGTGCCAGGCGGCGCTGCAGCAGGTCGATCAGGCCGCCATCGACGTCGGCATCGAACACCACCACCGGCACATCGAGCATGCACAACGCCGAGTACAGCGGCGGCGTCAGCGCATCGATGCAGTCATCGACCCACTCCTCGACCGCCGGATGATGGGCGCGGATGTGGCGCTCGAGGTCGGCGTGGCTGGCGACGAGGGCACCCGAGTGCCGCAGATGGCGTGCCAGCGCATTGAGCGACGCCCTCGACAGCAGCAGATCCCACTTGCCGGCAGGCTTTTGCGCGGACGACAGGCCGCCGGGCGGCACCGGCATCACCGCGATGTCGCCGGCGTTGCCCGTGACGCCGCGCAGGCAGTCGCCGTTGAGCGCGACGCCGCAGCCGATGACCGGGCCCATGAAGACGTAGAGGAAATCGTCGTACTCGCGGCCGCAACCGTAGAACAGTTCGGCGATGGCCGCGGCGTTGCCGTCGTTCTCGCTGAACACCGGCAGGCCGGTGGCCTCGCCCAGCTCGAAGGCGAAATCGACGTCGTCCCAAGCGTGGAAGTCGGGCTGCGACAGGTTCAACTGCTTCAGCCAGGCGCCGAGGTTGAAGGGCTGCGCGACGCCGATGCCGGCAAGCCGCTCGCGCTCCTCGGGGGTGATGGCCTCGAGCACCGTCTCGATGTCGGCGAGCACCAGCTTCAGCGTCTCGTCGGGCGAAGGCAGGATGCGGTCATGCACGCGGCGGGCGAGGATCTTGCCGCCGAAATCGAGCAGGGCGGTTTCGATGCTGTCGCGGTCGAGGCGTACGCCGATGCCGAACGCCCCCTTGGGGTTGAGGTCGATCAGCGTCGCCGGCTGGCCGCGCTGGCCTTCGGTGCGGCGGCCGGTGTAGACGATCAGATCGCTCTCTTCCAGCGACTGGATGATGCTGCCGATGGCCGTGCTGGTGAGGTGGGTGCGGCGGGCGAGTTCGGCCTTGGAAGCCTCGCCCGAGCGCCGCAGCACCTGCAGCAGCAACCTTTCGTTGTAGCGACGGAGCCGCGCGGAGTTGCGGCCGCGCCCGCTTTGGGCAGTTGCCATGTCTGTCTCCTTCCCGTCCTGGGATCGGCGGTTCTTATAAATAAATCAAGTTGGTTTATTAAATGCCGCGCTGGGGAGGATGTCAAGCCCCATGTGGAAAAATTTCACGTGCTCATGCCGCGGCCCCAAATGGCCCTGCGCTGCTCGCCCCTAGCAGGGCGTGCCTTGTGCCGGAGGTCACCGGCAATTCGACGTCGGCCTCCGAAGCCGCGCGAAAAAAAAGCCCGACCGAGGTCGGGCCCTGGAAGCGCTCGCGCAGGCGAGGATTCAGCGTGTGCGAGCGGAGGAGAACTTGCGGTCGAGCGCGCGGGCGGCGCCCGTCAGGCCGGGATAGGGAGCGCGGATGACGAAGGCCGGGATGGCGGCGAGGTAGGCGCTGAAGCGGCCCTTGGCTTCGAAGCGCTCGCGGAAACGCGAGCGGATGAAGAACTCGCCCAGCCTGGGGACGATGCCGCCACCGATGTAGATGCCGCCGCGCGCGCCCAGGGTCAGCGCCAGATCCGACGCGACGGTGCCGAGGAAGGCGCAGAAGCTGTCCAGGGTAGCCACGCACAGCGGCGAGCTGCCCGACAGCGCGCGCTCGCTGATCTGCGCCGGCGTCAGCGCTTCGGCCGGCTCGCCGCGCACCGCGGCATGCGCTTCGTACAACGTGACCAGGCCCGGCCCCGACAGCACGCGTTCCGCCGAGACATGCGCATGGTGCTTCGCCAACCAGGCGAGCAGGGCGGCCTCGTGCACGTCGCTGGCGGCGAGCGTGACATGGCCGCCTTCGCCTTCGAGCGGCACGTAATCGTCACCGCAGGGCACCAGGCCCGAGATGCCGAGGCCGGTGCCCGCACCGAGCAGGCCGATGGCGCGGCCCGCGACCGCTTCGCCGCCGCCCACCGGCAGCAGGTCCGCGCCATGCAGGGCCGGCAGCGCCATCGCCAGCGCGGTGAAGTCGTTGAGCACGTCGAGGTGGTCGAGGCGCAGCGTCGTGCGCAGTTCCTCGATGGAGAACGCCCAGTCGTGATTGGTCATGCGCACGAAATCGCCATCCACCGGATTGGCAATGCCGAACGCGCAATTGCGCGGGCGTGGCAGCCCGCTGGCAGCCAGATAGTGCTCGATCGCCTCGGCCGGGCCGGGGAAGTCGGCGCAGGGCAGCGTGCGGATGGCCTGCAGATCACCTCCCGGCGCGCTGATCAGCGCGAAGCGCGCGTTGGTGCCGCCGATGTCGCCGACCAGGCGCGGATAGGTCTCGGGGAAAGCGGAGTGCATGTCGGGCGTCCTCGTGGCGGGGTCGTTCTGGGTCGAAGGGGAGAGGGGGCGGCACACGTCGATACTCTGGCATGGGTGTAGGGACATTGCTCACGGTTCTTCGTGAAAGGAGATCTTCTTGCGACCACTTCCGGGCGCACGGTGCATCCCTGCAGCGCCGACGATCCACGCCGCGGCCGCGATCGGCACGCACGTCGCAGCGCGACCGCTGTCGCCAGCGCGGATGAGGTCCAGCGCACGATCGTGAGGCATCGAAAGTCTCCTGAAGGGGGTTGAAATCCAAAGCGCTTTGGATATCATGATGGAGCAAACTTTCAGATCGGTCAAGAAACGAGAAATAAAGATACAAGTCGCCAGTAGCAAGCGTGGCTCTGGTATCGTCGATTTGGCCAGGAAACATGCAGACAAAAGCGCTTGGATATCGGCCGAACGTCGTAAATTCTCGAAGCCGACCCTTGATCGAACAGAAGTTGTGAAAGAACGCTACAAAATGTTTGCGTTTGATTTGTAGCTTTACTACACTCCGCAGCAACTTGGACACGCGCCAGCAGGTTTCCAGGACCCGCGCTGTTCAAGAACCCTGGCCAGCCCTCTCCCCGGGCGACATTGCTTCACACACAAACAGAAAAGGAGACACCAGATGTTCAAGCGAACTGCCATTGCCCTGGGTATTGCGATCGGTTTCTGCGGCGTTGCCGGCGCCGCCGAAACAGGCAAATCGCAACGCGTGGAAGAGCTGGAAGCACGCATCGCCAAACTCGAGGAGCAACTGAACCGGGTGACCGCGCTGGCGCAGCAGGCGACGAGTGCCGCCGAGCAGGCCAGTGGCGTCGCCCGCCAGGCCGACACGACGGCGTCGGCCGCCAAGGAGGCCAGCGCCAAGCAGGCCGCGCTCAGCGAAAAGGCGGCGGAGACGGCGGCATCGTTCGAGTTCGGCGCCTATGCGCGCGCCGGGACGCTGTCGAGCAGCAACATGTTCACCATCAAGGGGGTGGGACCCTACATCACCCCGGCAGGCCGGCTGGGCGGTGCGGTCGGCCGTCTGGGTCTGGAGAGCGACACCTATGTCGAAGCCAAGCTGGCCAAGAACTTCCGTGGTGACGACGGAAGCTGGGCGCGCTTCCACTTCATGCTGGCGGACGGCGCGAGCAGCAACAACGACTGGACGGCAGGGGAAAACGGCGTCAACGTGCGCCACGTGTATGCCGAAATGGGCGGACTGCCGACTTTCAAGGGCACGCCACTCGAGAATGCCACGCTGTGGGCCGGCAAGCGCTTCGACAAGAAGAACTTCGACATCCACTTCCTCGACAGTGACGTGATCTTCCTGTCCGGTACCGGTGCGGGGGTGTACGACGTTCAGGTGACGCCGGACTGGAAGACCAACCTGACGGTGTACGGTCGCGACTTCCTGAATCGTGATGCGGACAGCGAGAGCGACAAGGTGCGGGGCAAGAGCTACATCACCAGTCTCAACAACTACTACGGCAATTGGCAGTTCATGTTGAGCGGCATCCGCGCGCCGAACAACAGCGAGTTCATCGACAAGGATGGCAACGTCTTCGGCGGACGTGCGACCGCGGGCTATCACGGCCTTATCGCTTACCATGAGCCTTCGTTCTACGGTCTGGGCAAGGGCATCTCGAAAACCGGCGTGCTGTTCGGCCATGGTCTGGGTGCCGAGCTCAAGCGCATCGGCGCCGACGCCAGCCTGACCAACGACGCCATGGCGGTGCGCGCGTTCACCATGGGTGTGACGGATCTGGCGCCCAACTGGCAGTTCGCCCCGGCCGTGATGGCCGAGGTCAGCAAGGATCGTTTCAATCCGGGCGACGAGTACAAGTGGGCGACATTCAACGTGCGCCTGAACAACATCATCAACAAGAATTTCTCGATGCAGTACGAAGGCAGTGTCCAGTACATGGATCTGGACAGCACCTATTCGTCGGCGTCGGGCAATTTCTACAAGCTGACGGTCGCGCCGACCTTCAAGCTCGACCAGAGCCTGGGTCTGTTCGGCCGTCCCGAACTGCGCCTGTTCGGCAGCTATCTGCACTGGGACAAGGATCTGAACGGCTTCAGCTACGACAGCAGCGACAAGGTCGGCTTCGGCAACACGACCTTCACCGGCACCAGCAAGTGGCTGATGGGTGCGCAGATGGAAGTGTGGTTCTGACCAGGCTGATCGCGGTTCAGGCCTGA
>SHNC01000251.1 GCA_004295105.1 Betaproteobacteria bacterium
CTGGGCGCCGACCGCTGGGCGGCCCTGATCGGAGCACGCCGGCTGCACACGGGCCACTGCCTGGTGGTGAGTGCGGGCACTGCCACGACGGTCGACCTGCTCATGGCCGACGGTTGCTTCCAGGGCGGCCTGATCCTGCCCGGTGTGGAGCTGATGCGGCGCGCGCTCGCCGGCGGCACCGCGCAACTGCCACTGGCGGAGGGCCGGTTCGCACTCGCACCACGCTGCACCGCCGACGCCATCGTCTCCGGCTGCCTGCAGGCGCAGGCGGGGGCGGTGGAGCGCATGTTCCGCCAGATCGCCCACCGCGCCGACCCGCTGTGCCTGCTCGCCGGCGGCGCAGCCGATGCCTTCGCCGCGCTGCTCGAGTTGCCACTGCGGCGGGTCGACAATCTGGTGCTGATGGGTCTGCAGGCCATCGTCGCCAGCCGCTGCTGAAAGATCACTACAACGAAGGAAGGGAGAAGAAACCGTGGAAGCCACCCGCATCCTGCTCGACGCTGCCGACATTCCGACGCATTGGTACAACGTCGTCGCCGATCTGCCTGCCCCTCCGGCGCCCCCCTTGGGAGCGGACGGCAAGCCCGCGACGCCCGAGCAGATGGGGGCCATCTTCCCCGGTGCCATTCTCGAGCAGGAGATGAGCGCACAGCGCTGGATCCCGATCCCCGAGGAGGTCCGCGAAATCTACCGCCTGTGGCGGCCGAGCCCGCTGGTGCGTGCGGTACGCCTGGAGCAGGCGCTGGGCACGCCGGCGAAGATCTTCTTCAAGTACGAGGGCGTGTCGCCGGCCGGTTCGCACAAGCCCAACTCGGCGGTGCCGCAGGCCTTCTACAACAAGCAGGCGGGCATCAAGCGCCTGACCACCGAGACAGGTGCCGGCCAGTGGGGATCGTCGATCTCCTTCGCCGGGCAGATGTTCGGGCTGGAGGTGCGCGTCTACATGGTTCGCGTCAGTTACGACCAGAAGCCCTACCGCCGCCTGATGATGCAGACCTGGGGCGCAGAGGTGTATCCCAGCCCTTCGCCGCTGACCGAGACCGGCCGCCGGCTGCTCGCCGAGAATCCCGACAATGAAGGCTCGCTCGGCATCGCGATCTCGGAGGCGGTCGAGGAAGCGGCCAGCCGCGCCGACACCAACTACACGCTGGGCTCAGTGCTGAACCACGTGGTCCTGCACCAGAGCATCATCGGCCTGGAAGCGAAGAAGCAGTTCGACAAGGTCGGCCTTTATCCCGACATCGTCATCGGGCCCTGCGGCGGCGGTTCGAGCTTCGCCGGCATCGCCTTCCCCTTCCTCGCCGATCGCGCCGCGGGCGATGCGCGCGCGCAGAACCTGCGCTGCATCGCCGTCGAACCCAGTTCCTGCCCCACGTTGACCAAGGGGCAGTACGCGTACGATTTCGGCGATGCCTCGGGCTTCACGCCGCTGATGAAGATGTACACGCTGGGTCACGACTTCATGCCGCCAGGCATCCACGCCGGCGGCCTGCGCTACCACGGCGACTCGCCGCTGGTGTCGCAACTGCTGCATGAAGGCCTGATCGAAGCGTCGGCGGTGCAGCAGCTCGCCACCTTCGAGGCGGGTGTTCAGTTCGCCCGCGCCGAGGGCATCATCCCGGCGCCGGAGTCCTGCCACGCCATCCGCCAGGCAATCGACGAAGCGCTGCAGTGCAAGGCGACCGGCGAGGCGAAGACCATCCTGTTCAACCTCACCGGCCACGGCCACTTCGACATGAGTTCGTACGAACGCTACTTCAGCGGCAAGCTCGAAAACTACGATTACCCGGCCGACGCGGTGGCGGCTTCGCTCGCCCATCTGCCCAAGGTCGCTTGAACACGGCCAAGCACCTCCCATGACGACGCCGCGCTTCCTGTTCATCCTGCTGGTGGTCCTCAACGCGCTTGCGTTCGCGGCCATCAAGGGCTGGCTGGGCAGCGCCGCGCCGCCTGGCGAGCCCGAGCGCATCAGCAACCAGTTGCATCCCGAACAGATCCACCTGATCGTCGCCGGTAGCGACGATCCGCCATCAAGCCCTGAACCGGCCACAGAAACGGCTGCCGAGGCGGTGGCCGCATCGCCCTCCGAACCGGCCGTGGCGGCGACGGAACAAGCGATGGCGCCCTCGGAGGACGTCCCAGCGAGCAGCGGGACGGCGGCCGGCCGCGACATGCCAGCCGCCGCCGCACCCGAGCCATCCGCCCCGCTGGCGGCAGCGGCGAGTTGCGTGGCATGGGCCGAACTGTCACCGGCCGATGCCGACCGGCTGGCCGCGCGACTCAACGCCGACGGCATTAAGTACGTACGCAGCCGGAAGGAGACGCCTTCGAGCTGGTGGTTGCGGACTCCGTCTCAGGGTGGTCGCGCGCAGGCGGAAAACAGGGTGCGCGAACTGCGCGAGATGGGAATCACCGACACCTTCATCGTGCAGGAAAGCGGCCCGACCCAGTTCGCCATCTCGCTCGGCCTGTTCCGGACCGAGAGCGCGGCACGGCAACTGCTCGCCCAGTTGCACGGCAAAGGCGCACGTGACGCGAGCGTCGAGCCGCGCATGACGACGACCTATCGCATCCAGGCCAGCCTGCCGCGCGACCGCATCGCCGCCGTCGAGGGCCGGCGTTCGCAACTGGGGGACAGGCGGACGCTCTGCACGCCATGAGGAAAGAGTCATGACCGGAAGTCCAGCACGCCCCCGCCGCGCCTTCGTGGTTGGCCTGACCGGAGGCATCGGCAGCGGCAAGAGCGCAGCGGCCGACCGCTTCGCTGCCCGCGGCGCCACCGTCGTCGATACCGACGCGATCGCCCATGCCCTGACCGCAGCGGGCGGCCGCGCGATGCCGGACATCCGCGAGGCTTTCGGCAGCAGCGTGATCGCAGCCGATGGCAGCCTCGATCGCGCCGCAATGCGCGCACTCGCCTTCGCCGAGCCGCAGGTACGCAAGCGCCTCGAGGCCATCCTGCACCCATTGATCCGGGAGGAAAGCGAACGCCACTGCCGCGAGGCGCCGAGCATCTACGTGATCCTCGCGGTGCCGCTGCTGATCGAGTCGGGTAGCTATCGTGAACGTTGTGATCGCATCTGCGTGGTGGACTGTCCGGAATCGCTGCAGATCGAGCGCGTGAAAGCGCGCAGCGGCCTGGACGAGGCACAGATCCGCGCGATCATGGCGGCTCAGGCGACGCGGGAACAGCGCAGGGCAGCCGCCGACGACATCGTCGACAACGGCGGCACGCTGACCGAACTGAATGCGCAAATCGATGCGCTGCACGATCGCTATGTCCGCTGCGCGGCCCTGGCCTGAGGTCCGGCCGATGCTTGCGGCACGCCCAGAATCGGGGCAGGCGGCCTCGGGCCCTGTGCTATCATCCGGGCAAAAATCCGGGACCGATACTGGCGGACCTTGTGCGGTGATCAGCTACGAATATCCTCTCAACGAGCGCATCCGCACCCTGCTGCGCCTCGAGGACCTCTTTCTCAAGCTGGCACACTTCACGGCGAACAATGGCTCGCAGGATCATCACATCGCGCTGCTGACGCTGTTCGAAACCCTGGAAGTGGCGAGCCGCGCCGACCTCAAGGTCGACCTGGTGCAGGAACTCGAGCGCCAGCGGCAGATCCTCGTATCCTTCCGCAACAATCCGGAGATTTCCGAAGAGGCGCTGGCCGGTGCCCTTTACGAAATCGAGCAGGCCTCGACCGGGCTGCTGGCGATGGCTGGCAAGATCGGCCAGTACCTGCGCGAGAACGAGTGGCTGATGAGCATCCGCAGCCGCGCGGCGATCCCCGGCGGCGTGTGCGAGTTCGATCTCCCCTCCTACCATTACTGGCTGAACCGCGATCCGGAGGCCCGGCGCCGCGACATCGAGGGCTGGCTCAATCCGATGGCACCGATCCGCGACGGGCTCGAGATCGTGCTGCGCCTGCTGCGCGCGAGCGGCCACCCCGAGAACCAGTTGGCACGCGCGGGGGCCTATCAATTGACCATGGCCGGTCGCAGCGCGCAGATGCTGCGCGTGCGGGTACCGCGCAGCGAGCCGGTCGTGCCGGAAATCAGCGCCAACAAGTACGCGCTGAACATCCGCTTCCTGCTGCCGGAGACGGTGGCGCGGCCGCGTGTGGCCGAACGCGACGTCGCGTTCGAGCTCACCTTCTGCAGCCTTTGAGCCGTCGATGACGAAGACAGCAAGAACAGTCCGTTGTCCGACCTGCGGCAAGGAGGTCGAATGGAAGCCGCAAAGCCGCTTTCGCCCCTTCTGCTCGGAGCGCTGCAAACAGATCGATCTGGGCGCCTGGGCATCCGAGGCCTACCGGGTTCCGACCGCCCCGCCGGACGCCGAGCTGCCCGACGCTCCCGTTCCCGACGAAATGCCCGCGCGGCGCGGTTGAGCGGCGCCTGCCGGAGCGGCGCGGGCGATCCGCCTAGGCCAGCGCCCAGATCCCACGAATACCGGCGATGCCGTGTGCGCCAGCCTCGCGCGCGGTTTCCATCGCCGACGCGTCCAGGCCGCCGAGGGCGAACACCGGCAGGGGCAGCGCAGCCGTCAGCGTGCTGAAGCGCGTCCAGCCGAGTCCGGGCTGGCCAGGATGCGTCCGCGTTTCGGCCACCGGGCCGAGCAGAGCGTAGTCCAGCCCGATTGCGGCCGCCCGTTCGAGTTCGCCGCGGTCGTGACAGGAGGCGCCCACCCATGGCAGATCGGGACGCGCAGACAACTCGGCGAGCATGCGTGCCGGCAGATGCAGGCCATCGGCGCCCGCCTCGCGCGCAACTGCGGAATCGCCGTTGATCACCACCAGCCCGCCGTGTGCATGCACGCGACGCACCACTTCGCGCGCGAACGCCGCGCGCCGCTTCGCATCCAGTGCGGCCTCACGCACCTGCACCAACCGCAGGCCGCCGGCGAGCGCGACCTCCAGCGCGACGAGTTGGGCATCGACACCGATTTCGCTCGCCTGTGTGATGCCCATCAGGTGGGGCAGCCGCAGCGCCTTCAGGATGGGGCCGTTCGCGGGCAGCATCGGCTCCGGCGCGGGTCCATCGGGCCGTACCCACGCCAGTGCCCCGTGCACCTTGTCGTGGATCTCGCCCGTCCAGCCGACGACCTCGAAAAAGTGGAGCGCGACGTGCGCGTGCTCATAGACGTGCTCGCGACGCAACCACGGGCGCAGGTGAGTGACACGAATGCCCAGCTCCTCGTCGAGTTCGCGGCACAGCGCCTGCGCTGGCGATTCGCCCGACTCCACCTTGCCGCCGGGGAACTCCCAGTAACCCGCGTACACCGTGTCGCCCGCGCGCTGGCCCAGCAGATAACGGCCGTCCGGCAGCGTGAGCACGCCGGCCGCGACTTCCACCCGCTTGCGTGTCATGCGGCGCCATCCTCGCGCTGGCCGGCGAAGTCGCGCGCGAACTGCCAGGCCACGCGGCCCGAACGCGAACCGCGCATCAGCGCCCATTGCAGCGCCTCCTGGCGGGCGCCTGCGATCGCATCCGGCGGGACGTCGAAGCTGGACAGCCAATGTGCGACGATGTCGAGGTACTCGTCCTGACTGAACGGATAGAAGGAGATCCACAAGCCGAAGCGCTCCGACAGGGAGATCTTTTCCTCGACGGCCTCACCCGGATGAATCTCGCCATCGACGTGGCGCGTCTGCAAGTTCTCGTCATGGTATTCCGGCATCAGGTGACGCCGGTTCGACGTGGCATAGACCAGGACGTTGTCCGACACCGCCGCCACGGAACCGTCCAGCACGCTCTTCAAGGCCTTGTAGGCATCCTCGCCCTCCTCGAACGACAGATCGTCGCAGAACAGGATGAAGCGTTCGGGCCGCCTGGCGACGAGGTCGACGATTTCCGGCAGATCGACGAGATCCGCCTTGTCCACCTCGATCAGACGCAGGCCCTGCACTGCGTATTCGTTGAGGACCGCCTTGATCAGCGAGGACTTGCCCGTGCCGCGCGCACCGGTCAGCAGCACGTTGTTGGCACGTCGCCCGAGCAGGAACTGCCGGGTGTTGCGGTCGATGCGCGCCTTCTGGTCGTCGACATCCTGCAGATCCGCGAGGCGGATCGCGTGCGGAGCGACCACCGGCAGCAGCTCGGCCCTTCCATGCCGGCGGCGCCAGCGGAAGGCTACCGCCGCGGCCCAGTCGGGCTCGACTGCGGGGCCGGGAAGGATCGCTTCCAGCCGCTCGAGCACACGCTCGGCACGGCCGACGAGTTGGGCGAGATCGTTCATTCGTCGCGCTCTTGTTCCGGATGGCGGTTGGTCGGATCACCCTGTCGGCGTCGAGGCCAGGTCGCCCACACGATGATGGACAGCAGCAGCAGGGCGAGCCCGGCTTCGAGAAAAATCACCCACATGGCGAACCTCGCGGGAAGTCGAGTCAGTCCCGGTATACTCCGGGTCCAGTAATTCAGTTTAACCGATCCCCCTCATGATTCACGCCCTTGCCCGGTGGCTGGCGCCGGGTGCGCTGTCCGCAATTCTTCTGCTGCTCGCGGGCTGCGCCCATCAGCCTGCTGCTCCCGTCGCCTGTGCCCCGCAACGCACTTGCGCGCCGTGCCCGAACTGCCCTTCCCCCGTAAAACCCGCCGCAGCACCGGCAACGGCGCCCTCCACGAGCGCCGAGCTTGCGGGTGCGCCCGAAGCGACGAGCTGGAATGCGGTCGAGGGCTGGGGCGACGATGACCCGTCCGCCGCCTTTCCCGCCTTGCAGTCCTCTTGCACAGTGCTTGCGCGCCAGGCGGCTTGGAAAGCGGCCTGTGACGCGGCCACCGCGCTCGGGAGGAAACCTGGCGCGACTACTGCACGCCGTTTCTTCGAACAACACTTCGTACCCTGGCGCCTCGCGAATGGTGACCACAGTGCAGAGGGGCTGATCACCGGCTATTACGAGCCGGTGATCAAGGGCAGCCGCACACGGTCCGACACCTATGCCTGGCCCATCCACGGCCGGCCGGACGACATGCTGACCATCGAGCTGGCCGACGTATACCCCGAACTCAAGCACCTGCGCCTGCGCGGCCGCCTCGTCGGCAACAAGATCCTGCCTTACTGGTCGCGCGAGGAACTGGCGCAGCGGCAGGACAAGCTTGCGCCAAGAGTTCTGTTGTGGGCTAGCGACCCGATCGATCTCTTCTTCCTTCAAGTCCAGGGCTCCGGCAAGGTCGAACTGCCGGACGGCAAGACAGTGCGGGTCGGCTACGCCGACCAGAACGGACATCCCTACCAGTCGATCGGACGCTGGCTGGTCTCCCAAGGCGAATTGCCGCTGGAGAAGGCTTCGATGGACGGGATCAAGCGCTGGGCGCAGGATAACCCGACCCGCCTGCCGGACCTGCTGAATGCGAATCCGAGCTATGTCTTTTTCCGCGAACTGCCGAACTCGGATGACGGGCCCGTCGGTGCGCTGGGGGTACCCCTCAGCGCGGGGCGCAGCATTGCCGTGGATCCGCGCTATGTCCCCCTCGGAGCACCCGTCTTCCTGTCGACGACCCGCCCGCTGAGCAACACCCCTCTTCAGCGCCTGATGCTGGCGCAGGATACCGGCAGCGCGATCAAGGGAGCAGTCCGGGCCGACTTCTTCTGGGGCCCGGGTCCGCAAGCCGGGCACGAAGCCGGACGAATGCGCCAGCAAGGCAGGATGTGGGTCCTGCTGCCGCGCGGCGTCACACCGCCCGGGTTGCGCTGAGCTTACACTTCACACGCCCGCTCGCCGGGCGCACGGCACAAACTGCGCAGCATCGCCACGGCCGATTCGGGCGGCGGCGAAGCGGCGACTTTTACTTCGCCGCCGCCGCGGTGGCCATCGCTTTTTCGAGCTCGGCCGCCGGCAGGTAGCCGCCGATGCGCGTCCCGTCGGCCAAGAAGATCGTCGGCGTACCGCTGATGCGCAGCTTCTGCCCCAGTGCCACGTTCTTCTCCACGGCGGCGGTGTCGCAGGCCGCGGCGGCAGGCGTCTTGGCATTCACGATCCAGTCGTTCCAGACCTTGGCCTTGTCCTTGGCACACCAGATGTTGTTCGATTTGGCGGTGGAGTCAGCGCTGAGGATAGGATAAAGGAACGTGTAGATGGTCACATCATCCATCTGCGCGAGCTCCTTGCCGAGCCGCTTGCAATAACCGCAATTCGGATCCTCGAAGGTCGCGATGACGCGCTTGCCGTTCCCCTTCACCTGCTTGATGGCCTGATTCAACGGCAGCGTCGAGAAGTCGATGGCGGAAAGCTTCGTCAGTCGCTCCTGGGTGACATCCTTGCGCGTGCGCGTGTCGATCACGCGGCCGTCGATGATGAAGCTCGCCTTTTCGTCCGTGTAAACAAGTTCGCCGCTCTTGAGCACGACCTCGTAAAGACCGCCATAGGGCGTCTTGGCAACCGTCTCGACGGCAGCGGCGCCGACAAAGGACTCGACGGCCTTCTTGACCGCGTCTTCACTCGCTTGGGCGGCGAAAGTCATGGACGCCGCGAGCGTCGTCAACAGAACCTTGACGACGCCGCGTCGGGGCGAAAAATTCATCTATTTCTCCAGGAAGTCAAAATCTGCCATTGATGGCATAGCGTACGAGTGCGTTGGTTACGACCGGCAAACGCGCTGTCAGGTTCAGACCGAAGTTCCGCAAACCGGAAACGAGGGGTAACCGGGCACTGAACAGGCGGTTCAACCCATGCGTCCCATACTGCAGCAGGAAGGGCTCTTCGGCACGGGTCCTCGCGTAGGAGCGCAAGACCGAATGATCCCCAGGATCCTCCCACGCTTGCAGCGACTCGAGCCGGCGCGCCAGCGCCTTCACGTCCTGGAATCCGAGATTGATACCGTGCCCGGACAGCGGATGAATGGCATGCGCAGCATCCCCCACGAGAGCCAGTCGAGGCCGAACGATCTGCGCCACACGCATCAGTCGCAACGGAAACGCGGCGCGTCGGGTACGAAGCGACAATTTGCCAAGCTTGCGTCCCCCGGCCGCGGCAACCCTAGCGGAAAACGCCGCATCGTCGAGGGCCATCAACTCATCCGCCAGCACGGATCCCGCGGACCATACGATGGAGATCAGGTTGCCGGGTAAGGGCAACCAGGCAAGAATGCCTTCGCCGGGCAGGAACCACTGAAACGCCGTCTGCCGATGGGGTCGTTCGCACTCGAAATTCGCCACCACACCCGACTCCTCGTACGACGTCTCCAAGGTTTCGATACCGACCTGCCGTCGCACCCAGGAATCCCGCCCATCGGCACCGACGATCAGCGCGGCTTCGATCTGCCGACCGTCCTCTAGTCGAAGCCGCACCGCGTCCTCATCAACTTCGAGGGCCTGGGGATGCGCCGGACAGAACAGCGTCACATTGTGCTGGCGCTTGAGGCTCTCCCAGAGTTCGAGATGCACGAGACTCGATTCACCGATCCATGCGAGTTCGCCCACGCCACTCTCGTAGGCGGAGAAAGTCAACGCGGCACCTGCATCACCAAAGATCCTCATCTCGCGAACCGGCACCAAACGTTGCCGATCTAGATGACCCCAGATGCCGAGTTCGTCGAGGAAGGTCGCATTCGCCGGGCTATAGGCGTAGATACGGGCATCCCAGTCGTCCGGACGCCGCGGTCGCTCGGAATCGATCAGGGCAACCCGCAACCGTGTCTTGCGCAAAGCCACCGCCAGCGCGGCGCCCGCGAGACCGCCGCCGACCACGATCAAATCGAACTTCATCTGCGCTCCGCAGCATCTGAAACGGCGCCAAATTGCCAAAGGGCACGGCAGGCATCACGTGCCGGCGGTAGACGCGTCAATGCCCGAGGATTGTATTTCTCGGGCATTGAGTGAGTTGGGTTAGTCTGACGATGACCTACTTTCACGAGGGCGGGCCTCACTATCATCGGCGCGGTCTTGTTTCACGGTCCT
>SHNC01000178.1 GCA_004295105.1 Betaproteobacteria bacterium
CTTCGAGCGCTTCGTGTTCGACCTCGTCGGTCGTGATCCGAAGAAGGTCGCTGCGCTGTGGGCGGAGGTCGATGCCGGCCGTGCCTTCGATCTGTCCGGCACGCCGGAGTTCGGGCGCATCGGCGAGTTCGGCTTCGTGTCGGGCGCGAGCACCCATGCAGACCGCCTGGCGACGATCCGCAGGGTGTTCGAGCAGTATGGCGTGATGGTCGACACCCACACCGCCGACGGCGTGAAGGTCGCCTGGGAGCATGCCGCTGCGGTGCCGGCCGGCGTGCCGCTCCTGGTGCTCGAGACCGCGCTGCCGGTGAAGTTCGCCGAAACCATCGTCGAGGCCCTGGGCCGCGAGCCTGAGCGTCCGGCGGACCTCGAAGGCATCGAGAAGCTGCCGCAGCGCGTCGAAGTGATGGCACCGGATGTGGAGGCAGTGAAGCGCTTCATCGCCGAACGGGTGTGATTGCGCCAGCAACCCTAGGCAAGGGGGCGGACGTCCCTGCTGCATCCGGCCTCTTGCCGTTCCGGCGCGGCTGTGCAGATCGCTCGATGCTGGTGCGAGTGCAAGCCAAGGTCGAAACGTTTGGCTGCCGCTCGGGTCTGATTGCTGTGGTGCAACGCTGCGCCGACTTCCCATTACCGCATTCGGGTCGGGCAGAGGCGCGTTTGCAGCACTGATTGGCGGCAGCGAGGGGCTGACGCGAGGGAGGGGGCAGGAGCCGCCCCTGAGGTTCCAGGTCGGGACGACAAGGCATACAAGTCCCGCAACCCGATCTTCGGAGCATCATCATGGCAATCGCAACCAGGGTTCAGGACTATTTGAGCAGCCATGGAGTGCGCTACGAGGTGCTGACGCATCCGCACTCCCACACCAGCATGCAGACGGCGCATCTGGCCCACGTTCCGCCGCATGCGCTGGCCAAGTCGGTCGTGCTGGCCGACGACACCGGCTTTCTGATGGCGGTGTTGCCGGCGAGCCACCATGTGCAACTCGGCGAACTGGGCAAGGAACTCGACTGCCGCATCCGTCTCGCGGACGAAGGTGAACTGGCGCGCATGTTCGACGATTGCGAGCCGGGCGCCGTGCCGTCGGTCGGCCCGGCTTACGGCATGCGCACCGTGGTGGACGACAGTCTTGCCGGCGAAGCGGAGATCTACTTCGAGAGTGGCGACCACGAGCAGCTCATCCGCACCAGCGGCCGCGACTTCATGGCCATGCTGGCGGGTGCCGATCGCGCGCACTTCGCCGAGCGTCGCTGGCACCACTGAGCGCGGGGCCGTCCGCGGGCTGCCTTCACGCTGGCAGCAGCAGGCGCTCCACCAGGGTGCGCATGCGCTGCCAGTGCGAGCCCTCCCAGAAGATGCGCCGACACAGGTCACAGGTGCTGAAGCGCTCGTGACGTTCGCGCACGCCCTCGGGCAGGCGGTGTTCGATCTCGGTCTTTGCGATCGCGCGCAGCGGCGCATTGCATTCCAGGCACAGCGTGAATGGGCGTGCGCTGCGCGCGAGGTCGAGGCGCTCGAAGATCTCGGCGACCTGCTGCGCGGGCTTGAGCGCATGGACGAAACAGCCGCGGCTGATCGTGCGGCGCTTGAGCAGTTCGCGATCGCGCGTCAGCACGATGCGGGTCTCGCGCGCCGCGATCGCTTCGATCTCGTCGTCGGCGTAGTGGTTGTCGTACAGCGTGTCGAAGCCGGTCAGGCGCAGCAGGTGGGCGAGGCCGCCGAGGTGGGCGTCGGCGATGAAGCGGGTTTCCCGCAATGGGTGCTCGCGCACGCGCAGCAAGGGCGTGATGTCGAACGTCTCGAAGCGCGGATAGACCGACACCCGGTCGCCGTCGCGCAGCAGGCGGTCGAAGGTGCAGGACTCGCCATTGACGAGCACGAGTTCCACCTCGGTATGCGGCACGCCCAGGGCCTCGATCATGTGCTTGACGGTCGCCGCCCGCGCGCAGCGCGCCTGAAACTCGTGCCGCCGGTGCGGTGGCGCGAGGAAGTCGTTCAGCTCCTCGTAAAAGCGGAAGCTCGCCGTGACGGGGGGAGTCGGTTCGTTCGCGTCGCTCATGGTCCGGGGTCGGGCAAGAAGCCGAAGCGTCCGGCGACCTCGATGCGCCGGATGGGCTGCACCGACAGGCCTTGCCACTGGACGAGCGGCAGGTCCGCGTTCGCCGCGGTGCCGGCGACCAAGGCCATCAGCGCATCGTCGTCCGCGGGCGCGCCATCGGCGAGGCGCCATTGCGCGAGCAGGCCCGGCAGGTCGCGATCGTCGACCAGACCGATGCCACGCGCGGTGTGCAGCAGGGCGTTGCCCTCTTCGTCGACATGGACGGCATCGACGCACCCGGCGTCGACGCCGGTGTGGGTCGTGATGCGGCCGTCAGGTTCCAGCCGCAGCACCCAGGGCGTGTAGTCGAGCGCGACGAAGACCTTTTGCGGGCCATTGCGCACGAACCATGCGCCATCGTCGTCCGCCTGGTAATGAGCATTCAGGAAGGCGAGCAGGCCGGCATGGACCACGGGCTCGCCCTGCAGGCGCCAGCCACCGCGACGGTCGAGCGACAACCAGCCGTAGCAGGCCGGGGTATCGGGCCAGCGCGGGGCGCCGGCGGAAATGGGAACGTCGGACATCGAAGCGGGAACCGTGGTTGAGATAGCGAGACGTCGAGCATAGCGCCCATCGACCGTCGCCGGACGCGATCAAGTATGGCGGGGCGAGGCCGCACGGATCGGGCAGTCTTGTCGGAGCGGACCTGGCCGCGATCCCGGGCGCCCGTCGCGGTCGACGAGTACCTGACCTGCAGTCACCGAAAATTCAGGCGCCGGCGATCCATCCCTCCAGCGTATCGACCTCGTCCGGCAGGCCGAAGTTCGGTGCGCCGGCACGAAGTGCGATCGCGGCCTGAGCGAGGGCCAGCGCCGCGTCGAGATGGTCACCCGCGGCATCGTCGATCAATTGCGCCAGCAGCATGTCGGGCACGGCCAGCGCAGGGCGTGCCGGCTCGTTCGCGGCCTGCAGCGCCCGCACGATGTGCGCACGGCTGTCGCGCCGTGCTGCCGTCTGCTTCGCCCTGTCGTCGCTCTTGTACGGGGCGGTGGTGATGCTGCGCGCGAGCAGTCCGGGATAGGCCTCGACGGCGACGCGCTGCGGATCGGCGTCGATGATGCCGGCGATCGTGACGCCGCCGGCCAGCAGCCGCGGCGCGCCTTCGAGGAACATCAGGCCGACCGGCGGATTCACCAGCTTGAGCGGGCTGTGCGAACGCGCCGGCAGGTCGGTGGCGCGGTGGGCGTAGCGCCGGCCGATCGGGCGGCTCTCGCGATAGGCGTCGAGCGCGGCGCGAAAGCCGTCGCGCCCCAGCCCGGCACAGTGGCGCACCAGCGCCGGCCAGTCCTGCGGCCAGCCCAGATCGACGATCGCCTCGCGCGGCAGGCCGAAGGGAAAGTCGAACCCGCCCAGCCAGGGGCCCGGTCGCGCCAGCAGCGCCTCGAAGGCGGGCCAGTCCGGCAAAGCCTCGACGCCCTCGAGCACGAGTACGTCGCCCTGCAGCCGGCCGATCGCCGCGGTGATCGGTTTGCGCCGTCGCGGCGCCGACGTGAAGTCGACGCCGATCAGCGTCCAGTCAGCCGTGCCGCGCGCCGGCAGGCTTTCAGACATCGATCGCGATCCGGCAACGCTTGTTCGCATCGAACAGCCGCGCCGCGGTGAGTACCGTAGTGGCGTGGATCGTCACCGTGTCGCCGATGTCGGTGGCGTAGCCGCCGGCCATCGCGATCGCCACCGGCACGCCGGCCGCGCGGCAGGCGCCGAGCACACGCTCGTCGCGCGCGGCGAGGCCGGCCATGGTGAGCGACAGGCGGCCGAGCCGATCGCCCTCGTAGGGGTCGGCACCGGCGAGATAGATCGCCAGGTCCGGCCGGAAGTCGCCGACGACGCGCTCCAGCGCCCCGTCCAGCGCGGCCAGGTAGGCCTCGTCGCCGGTGTCGTCGGGCAGCTCGATGTCGAGGTCGCTCACCTGCTTGCGGAACGGGAAATTCTTCGCGCCGTGCAGGCTGCAGGTGAACACGTCGGGCTCGTCGGCGAGGATGGCGGCACTGCCGTCGCCCTGATGCACGTCGCAGTCGATGAGGGCGACGCGGCGTGCGCGGCCCTCGGCGCGCATTGCCAGTGCGGCGATGGCGGCGTCGTTGAACACGCAGAACCCGGAACCGAAGTCGCGATGGGCGTGATGGGTGCCGCCGGCGAGATTGGCGGCGCAGCCCGTGTCCGGCTCCAGCGCGCTGCGACAGGCGGCCAGCGTCGCACCGGCGGAACGCCGGGACCGCTCGACCATCGCCGGCGACCACGGAAAACCGATGCGCCGCATCTCCGCTGCATCCAGCCTGCCGGTGGCGACGCGGGCGAGATAGCCGGGATCGTGCGCGCGCAGGATCTCGGTATCGCTGGCGGCGTCGGGTACGCGGAAATCCGACGCGGCGAAGACGCCGCTCGCGAGGAGGCGTGCACGCAGGCGTGAATACTTCTCCATCGGAAAGCGATGGCCGGCGGGCAGGGGCAGCACGAAGTGGTCGGCGTAATAGAGATTCACGGCAGGAGCTTGGTGGTGCGGCAGGGGGCGCGGTGATCGGACGGGAGCGAGAAGGATGAGCAGGCAGCACTGAGCTCGGATACCGACCGTCATTGGCGGAACCGACACGCGTCCGTTGCTGTCTCGCGTTCAGGCGTCAATCATGCCACGGCGGACTCGTTGAGCCACTGCATGGCATGTGCAGGCGCAGGCGTGACGCCCTCGGTCGCGGTCGAGCCCGATCCTCCAACAAGGCGGCCTGGAGGTCGCGGCGCGGGCGTTTGTAATAAACTCGGTCACCCCCGAACAGGTTTCCACTGGTGCAGCCATGAGCGTCATCGAAAGCATCCGGCCCCATCACGCCAAGCTCACCGCCATCCGGCGCGACATCCACGCGCATCCCGAACTCGCATTCAAGGAGCATCGCACCGCCGAGCTCGTCGCCCGTCACCTCGAGGCGCTGGGCATCGAGACGCACAGCGGCATCGGCGGCACCGGCGTGGTCGGCGTCGTGCGCGGCGGACGCGGTCTGCGGGCGATCGGCTTGCGTGCCGACATGGACGCGCTGCCGATCACCGAGCGCAACGAATTCGCCCATCGCTCCACGGTGCAGGGTTGCATGCATGCCTGTGGCCACGACGGCCACACGACGATGCTGCTCGGCGCCGCAGAACTGCTCGCGGCGCGGCGTGATTTCGACGGCGTCGTGTATCTGATCTTCCAGCCCGCCGAGGAGGGCGACGGCGGCGCGCGCGAGATGATCGCCGACGGCCTGTTCGACCGTTTTCCGATGGAGGCAGTGTTCGGCATGCACAACTGGCCCGGCATGGAAGCGGGCAGCTTCGCGGTGCACGCCGGCCCGGTGATGGCGAGCGCCGACCGCTTCGACATCCGCGTGCTGGGGGTCGGCGCGCACGCGGCGATGCCGCACCTGGGTGTCGACCCGATGCCGGCGGCGGCGGCGCTGGTGCAGGCCGCGCAGACCATCGTGTCGCGCACGCTGGATCCGATCGATGCCGCGGTGGTGTCGATCACCCAGTTCCATGCCGGCGAGGCCTACAACGTGATCCCCGACCGCGCCGAGCTGTGCGGCACGGTGCGCGCCTTCTCGGCCGCCGTGCAGGATCGCATCGAGGCGGCATTGCGGCGCATGTGCGAGGGCGTCGCCGCCACCTACGGCCTGCGCATCGAGTTCGAGTACCGGCGGGGGTATCCGCCGACGATCAACACTGTGACCGAGGCCGAGACGTGCGCCGAGGTCGCGCGAGCGCTGGTCGGTGCCGATCGGGTCAACACCGCCGCGCGGCCCAGCATGGGGGCGGAGGACTTCGCCTTCTTCCTGCAGCACAAGCCGGGCGCCTATGTGTGGATCGGCAACGGCCCGGGCGAGGGCGGCTGCATGCTGCACAACCCCAACTACGACTTCAACGACGAGGTCATCCCCGCCGGCGTGGCCTACTGGGGGGAGCTCGTGCGCCGCCTGTTGCCGCAGCGCGCCTGAGCGGCAGGACATGCGTCAGCTTCGGTTTCCATCGGCATGAGAACGTTGCGGCTCGCCTTGCGCATGATGCTGCGCGATCTGCGCGCGGGGGAACTGCATCTGCTCGGGCTGGCGATCGTCATCGCGGTCGCCAGTCTGGCCAGCGTCGGCTTTCTCGCCGATCGTGTCGGGCGTGCGCTGGACCGCGAGGCCAATCAATTGCTCGGCGGCGACCTGCTGCTGCGCGCGGACCGGCCCTGGCCGCCAACCTTCGCCGACGAGGCCCGCCAGCGCGGGCTGCAGGTGGCGACGACGGTGCTGTTCACCAGCATGGCCAGCACGGAGGCGGCGGCGGTGCTGGCCGGCGTCAAGGCGGTGGAGGCGGGTTACCCGCTGCGCGGCGCGGTGCGCATCGCACCCGGGCCGAACCAGCCCGATGCAGTGGCGGAAGGGGTGCCTGCGCCGGGCGAGGTCTGGCTCGACGAGCGCCTGTTCGCCGATCTCGGCGTGAAGGCCGGAGATCGCGTCGGCTTCGGGCAGGTCGAGTTCCGCGTCGGCGGCATGGTGAGCTTCGAATCGGACCGCGGCGCGAACTTCTTCAGCCTGCTGCCGCGCGCCATCTTCAATGTGTCCGACCTGGCGGCGACCGGACTGCTGGTCGAGGGCAGCCGCGCCACCTGGCGCCTGCACGTGGCGGGGACGGCGCAGGCGGTGGCCGGCTTCGAGCAATGGGCACGCGCCAGGCTGGGCCGTGGCCAGTCGGTGGAAACGATCGAGAATGCGCGCCCCGAAGTGCGCGCCTCGCTCGACCAGGCGCAGCGCTTCCTGCGGCTCGCGGCCCTGCTCGCGGTGATCCTCGCCGCGGTGGCGGTTGGCCTGTCGGCGCGCCGCTTCATGCAGCGCCATCTCGACGGCTGTGCGGTCATGCGCTGCCTGGGTGCGCGCCAGTCGCAGGTGCTGGGCGTCTTCGTCGGCGAGTTCCTGATCTTCGGCCTGCTGGCGGCGGCGTTCGGCTCGGCGCTCGGCTGGGCGGTGCAGTGGAGCCTGGCGGGCGGTCTGCGCGAGATCCTCGCCACCGAACTGCCTGCGCCCTCGTGGTTGCCGCTCGCGCACGGCGTGCTGGTGGGCATGGTGCTGCTTGCGGGCTTCGTGCTGCCGCAATTGCTGCGCCTGGGCAGGGTGCCCACGCTGCGCGTGCTGCGTCGCGAATTCAGTGCCGCCGAGCCGGTTTCCGCTGCCGCCTGGGCCTTCGGCCTGGCAGCGCTGCTGGCGCTGATCTTCTGGATTGCCGCCGACCTGCGCCTGGGCCTGATGGTGGCGGGCGGATTCGCCACGGCGCTGGGCGTCTTCGCGCTGACGGCATGGTGGGTGTTGAGGCTTGCCGGGCGGCTGAAGGGGCAGGGCAGCCTGCGCGGCGGCGGCTGGCGCTACGGCGTCGCCGCGCTCGGCCGTCGCGTCGGCGGCAGCGTGATCCAGGCCGCGGCACTCGGCCTGGGCATGACCGCGCTGCTGCTGCTGACCCTGATCCGCGGCGACCTGCTCGACAACTGGCGCCGCATGGCGCCGCCGGATGCGCCCAACCGCTTCGTCATCAACATCCAGCCCGACCAGCGTGCGGGCGTGCAGCGGACCTTCGCCGACGCCGGCCTGCCGGTGCCGGGCATCCAGCCGATGATCCGCGGGCGCATGACGGCGATCAACGGCAGGCCGGTCGACCCCGAGGCCTACACGGACCAGCGCACGCGCCGGCTCGCCGAACGCGAGTTCAACCTGTCGCATACGCCGACGCTGCCCGCTGGCAACACCGTGATCGCCGGCCGCTGGCACGGCGAGGCGCGCACGCCGCAGTTCTCGGTGGAGAAGGGCCTGGCCGAGACCTTCGGCCTCGCGGTCGGCGACGTGGTGAGCTTCGACGTCGCCGGACGATCGGTCGAAGCGCCGATCACCAGTGTGCGCGCGCTCGACTGGGACTCGATGCGGGTCAACTTCTTCTTCATCGCCTCCGAGGGGCTCCTCGACGGCACGCCCGCCAGTCTGATCACCAGCTTCCATCTGCCGGCTTCCAACCACGACTTCACTGCGCGGCTGGTGCACGCCTTTCCCAATCTGTCGGTGATCGACATCACCGCGGTGCTGGCCCAGGTGCAAGGCATGACCGACCGCCTGATCGTGATCGTCCAGTTCGTCTTCGGCTTCGCGGTGCTGGCCGGGCTGATGGTCCTGTATGCCGCGCTGCAGGCGACGCACGACGAACGCGAGTACGAGCTCGCCATGCTGCGCACGCTGGGCGCGCGCAATCGCCAGGTGCGCCAGGCGCTGCTGGCGGAATTCCTCGTGCTCGGCGGCGTCGCCGGCTTGCTTGCCGGCATCGGTGCGAGCGCCATCGGCTGGGCGCTGGCGCACTACGTGTTCAAGATGGCCTACGTGCCCGGCGTGCTGCCGGTGCTGGTGGCGACCCTGCTGGGCTCGGCCGCCGTGGTGCTCGGCGGCTGGCTCGGTACGCGCGGCCTGCTGTCACGTCCGCCGCTGGCGAGCCTGCGGTCGCTGGCCTGATCGCGTCCCGGCCTGATTGCGCCCGGTCCCTCTTCCTCCTGCCCGATGACCCAGACCGAAATCCTCTTTGCCGCGCTGCTCGGCGTGGCCCTCCTGCTGCTGTCGTGGACGGCGTTGCGGCTGTCGCGCATCCGCGACGAGATCGCCGATCGCCTGAGCGACCAGCTCGGCGAACAGCTCGCCTTGAACCTCGGCGAACAGCATCGTGACTTGCTGCGCGATCTGCACGAGGGCCTGGGCCGTCAGACCGACCGCATCGGCGAGCATGCGCGTGCCGACCGCGAACTGCTGCAGCGCGGCCTGGCCGCCGCGTCGGTGCAGTTGTCGCGCAGCATCCAGACCTTGACGCGCAGCGTCGATGGCCGGCTGGAGAGCCTCGCCGGGCATGTCAATCAGCGGCTCGACGAGGGCTTTCGCAAGACCAACGAGACGTTCGCCAGCGTCATGGCGCGGCTGGCGACCATCGACGAGGCCCAGAAGAAGATCGACGGCCTCACCACCAACGTCGTCAGCCTGCAGGAGCTGCTGGGCGACAAGCGCGCGCGCGGCGCCTTCGGTGAGGTGCAGCTCGAGGCGCTGGTGCAGAACGCGCTGCCGCCCGACGCCTACGCATTCCAGGCGGTATTGCCGAACGGCACGCGCGCCGACTGCGTGCTGACGCTGCCGCCGCCGACCGGGCGGGTGGCGGTGGACGCCAAGTTTCCGCTCGAGAACTACCACCGCATGCTGGACGCCTCGCTCGGCGAGCTGGAGCGGCGCGCGGCGCAGCAGGCCTTCCGCGCCGACGTGCGGCGCCATGTGGATGCGATCGCCTCGAAGTACATCCTGCCCGGCGTGACCTCGGACGGCGCGGTGATGTTCCTGCCGGCCGAGGCCGTGTTCGCCGAGGTGCATGCCTACCATCCAGAAGTGGTGGCCTACGCGCAGCAGAAGCGGGTATGGATCGTGTCGCCGACGACGCTGATGGCGGTGCTCAACACCGCCCGCGCGGTGCTCAAGGACGTCGAGACGCGCAAGCAGATCCACGTCATCAAGGATGCGCTCGGCAAGCTGGCGAAGGATTTCCACCGCTTCGACGAGCGCATGAATGCGCTGGCCCGTCATATCGAGCAGGCGAGCAAGGACGTGCAGGACGTGCAGACCTCGAGCCGCAAGATCAGCGCGCACTTCCACAAGATCGAGTCGGCGCGGCTGGACGAACTGCCGGGCGGCGCGGACGAAGGCGTCGACGGCGGGTCGGTCGGCCGCATCGATCGTGCCGGTACGGATGGCTGAGCACCGATCCCGCACCGCATA
>SHNC01000282.1 GCA_004295105.1 Betaproteobacteria bacterium
CGACCTGAAGGCGTTCGGCCTCACCACCGAGCGCATCCCGGCCGGCGAAATGCTCGAGACCGGCGAGCGCGTGCGCTTCAAGGTCCCGTCGGGCCACTTCATCGAGCTGTATGCCGAGAAGACCGACGTCGGCAACGGCCAGCCCTATGTGAACCCGGATCCGTGGATCGCCGATGCCGAGCGTGGCATCGCGCCGACCCGCATGGACCACTGCCTGCTGTACGGTCCGGACATCGAGAAGGTTCAGGAGATCTTCGAGAAGGTCCTCGGCTTCTATCTCGTCGAGCACGTCGTGATGGAAGACGGCAAGACCGACCTGGCGATCTGGCTGTCGTGCTCGATCAAGGCGCACGACATCGCCTTCGTGCGTCACCCTGAACCGGGCAAACTGCACCACATCTCCTTCAAGCTCGACAGTTGGGAGAAGGTGCTGCGCGCGGCCGACATCATGTCGATGAACCGCATCTCGATCGACATCGGTCCGACCCGCCACGGCATCACCCGCGGCACGACGATCTACGCGTTCGACCCGTCCGGCAACCGCTTCGAGACCTTCTGCGGCGGCTACGACGGCTACCCGGACTACAAGGCGATCAAGTGGACCTGGGACCAGGTCGGCCCCGGTATCTTCTACCACGACCGCAAGCTCAACGCACGCTTCCTGTCGGTCGTGTCCTGAGCGTCGGCAGCGGAACCGAACAAAGCGGCCTGCAGGGGCCGCTTTTTCGTAGGTGCGCCGGCTGGATCAGCCGCGGTGCGCGAAGAAGTCGACCGGCAGGCGCTTGACCGCGTCCAGGGTGCGCAGGATGTGTTCAGACAGGATGGAGCTCGCACGCGCGGCGTCACGCGCCAGCGCGGCGTCGAAAAGGGCGTGATGCTCGGCGTGGATGTCGCGGGTGATCGGTTGCCGGAACAGGCTGATGCGTCGGTAGCGTTCCGACTGCTGGTACAGGATCTGCTCGAAGTGGCGGATCCAGCGTGAGGGGGTCGCCGCGATCAGCGCTTCGTGGAAGGCGTGGTTGCACTTTTCCCAGTCTTCGGTGGTCGAGTCGTCGCTGTCGGTGAGCTTCTGCTCAGCCCGTGTCAGGCGGTGGAAGGCCGCCACCAGCGCGGCCTCCCAAGCATCGTCGCCGCGTGCGATCGACTGGCGCAGTGCCTCGGTTTCCAGGAGGACCCGGGTGTGGCTGATATCCTCGCAATCGGCGATGGAGATGGGGGCGACGCGAAAGCCGCGCTGGCCCTGCGCGACCACCAGGGCATCGGTGACGAGCAGCAGCAATGCCTCGCGCAGCGTGCCGGCGCCGACTTCGTAAGTGTCCTTCAGGTGCTCGACGCGCAGCTTTTCTCCGGGCGCATGCACGCCCTCGATGATGTCGCGGCGCAGGCGCAAGTAGGCCGCTTCGACGAGGGTCTTGGGTTCCTGGACGGGATCGGTGTCGGCGACGGTGGAGACGGACTTGCCACGCATGGGTACTTGCTTCAGCAAAACGTTGTGGATTCAATCTTACCTGAGCGTGAAGCCTGACGCTTGAACAAGAATCTCGAGAATAGTTATTGACTTCGAAATTGTCGGGTAATATCTTGACCCGCCAACGCGGTCGCGCGAGCGATCCAAATCAATTCCGCATCAAGGAGATGAGTATGAAAGTCGCTGTGCCTCAAGCCACGGTGTCCTGGGAAGCCGGCCACGCTGCAGTGCAGGCTGCGGTGCGTCACGCCGAGTCACTTGGGGTTCTCATCAATGTCGCGGTGACCGACGTTGGGGGTAACCTTATCGCCTTTCTCCGCATGCCCGGTGCCTTCCCGCAGTCGATCGATATCGCGATCGACAAGGCCTACACCTCCGGCGGCTTCGGTTTCCCGACCAAGCAGTGGATGTCGATCTTCGGCGACAACGAAGGCATGAAGTTCGGCTTTTCGGCGCGTCCGAGGCTGGTGGTGTTCGGCGGCGGGCTGCCCGTCCGCGTGAATGGGCAACTGATCGGCGGCATCGGTGTGTCCGGTGCTTCGGAGGAGCAGGATGCGGAGTGCGCGCGCGCCGGGCTCATCGCCATCGGTGCCGACGACGTGCAACTTTGAATTGAGGATCAAACCGGATGAGTACTTCCAGCCCTGAGATCGGTCGCAGCATCGTCGCCGCAGGCATCCGCACGAACTATCACGATGCCGGCGAGGGCTTCCCGCTGCTGATGATCCACGGTTCGGGGCCGGGCGTTTCCGCCTGGGCCAACTGGCGCCTCGTGATTCCCGAACTCGCCCGGCGTTCGCGTGTGATCGCGCCGGACATGGTCGGCTTTGGCTTCACCGATCGTCCCGAAGGGCAGAAGTACGACATGGACGTCTGGGTCGAGCAGGCGGTGGGCCTGCTCGATGCGCTCGGCATCGAGCGTGCCGATCTCGTCGGCAACTCGTTCGGCGGTGCGCTGGCGCTCGCCCTGACGATCCGTCATCCGCAGCGCGTGCGTCGTCTGGTGCTGATGGGCAGCGTCGGCGTGCCTTTCGAGATCACTGCCGGGCTCGACGCGGTGTGGGGCTACGAGCCCTCGTTCGAGAACATGCGCCGCATCATGGATTACTTCGCCTGGGACCGCGCGCTGGTCAACGACGATCTGGCGCGGCTGCGTTACGAGGCGAGCATTCGCCCCGGCTTCCAGGAGTCCTTCTCGGCAATGTTCCCGGCGCCGCGTCAGCGCTGGGTCGACGCGATGACGAGCAGGGAAGAGGACATCCGTGCGATTCCGCACGAGACGCTGGTGATCCATGGGCGTGACGACCAGGTGATTCCGCTGTCCACTTCGCTGACGCTCGCGAACTGGATTTCCCGTTCACAACTGCACGTCTTCGGACGATGCGGTCACTGGACGCAGATCGAGCACTCGGCGCGCTTTGCGCGCCTTGTCGGCGATTTCCTCGCCGAAGCGCAGGCGGACGAGCCGAAAGCGCTGGACTGATTGCAGGTGCGCGACGGGGCATTCCTCTCTCCCTCCCCGTGTCCCGTCGCGTGCCCTGCATTCCCTGCCGGGCGGGATCGTGCGGCATGCAGGCTGATTTGATTTAACCAGGCTATCTCACAGAGAACGAAAGCGATGAGCAAGAAGATCAAGTGTGCACTGATCGGTCCGGGCAACATCGGTACCGACCTGCTCTACAAATTGAAGCGCAGTCCGGTGCTGGAGCCCGTATGGATGGTCGGCATCGATGCGGGGTCGGAAGGTCTCGTCCGCGCGCGCGAGATGGGCCTGAAGACCACCGCCGACGGTGTCGATGGCCTGCTGCCCCATGTCAAGGAAGACGGCATCCAGATCGCGTTCGACGCGACCTCCGCCTACGTCCACGCCGAGAACACCCGCAAGCTCAATGAGCTCGGCGTGCTGATGATCGACCTCACGCCGGCGGCGATCGGCCCCTACTGCGTGCCACCGGTCAACCTGGTCGAGCACGTCGGCAAGGGCGAGATGAACGTGAACATGGTCACCTGCGGCGGCCAGGCGACGATCCCGATGGTGGCCGCGGTGTCGCGCGTGCAGCCGGTGAAGTACGGCGAGATCATCGCGACGGTGTCGAGCAAGTCGGCCGGCCCCGGTACGCGCAAGAACATCGACGAATTCACCCGCACCACCGCGGGCGCTGTCGAGCGCGTCGGTGGCGCGAAGCAGGGCAAGGCGATCATCATCCTGAATCCGGCCGACCCGCCGCTGATCATGCGCGACACGGTGCACTGCCTGACCGAAGGCGAGCCCGACCAGGCGAAGATCACCGAGTCGATCCACGCCATGATCAAGGAAGTGCAGAAATACGTGCCTGGCTACAAACTGGTCAATGGCCCGGTGTTCGACGGCGATCGCGTGTCGGTGTATCTCGAGGTGGAAGGGCTCGGCGACTACCTGCCGAAGTACGCCGGCAACCTCGACATCATGACCGCGGCTGCTGCGCGCACCGCCGAGATGTTCGCCGAAGAGATCATCGCCGGCCGCCTCACCCTCGAACCCAACCGTGCCGTCATGGCAGCCTGAAGGAGATGAGCATGGATCTTCGCGGCAAGAAAATCACCCTGCACGACATGACCCTGCGCGACGGCATGCACCCGAAGCGCCACCTGATGACGCTCGAGCAGATGAAGAGCATCGCCGTCGGCCTCGACGAGGCAGGCGTGCCGCTGATCGAAGTCACGCACGGTGACGGCCTGGGCGGCAGCTCGGTCAACTACGGCTTCCCGGCGCACACCGACGAGGAATACCTCGGCACGGTGATCCCGCTGATGAAGCGGGCCAAGGTGTCGGCGCTGCTGTTGCCCGGTATCGGCACGGTGGACCACCTGAAGATGGCGCATGAACTCGGCGTCCATACCATCCGCGTCGCCACCCACTGCACCGAGGCGGACGTTTCCGAGCAGCACATCGGCATGGCGCGCAAGCTCGGCATGGACACCGTCGGCTTCCTGATGATGAGCCACATGAACAGCGTCGACGGCCTGATCGGCCAGGCGAAGCTGATGGAAGGCTACGGCGCGAACTGCATCTACATTACCGACTCTGCCGGTTACATGCTGCCCGACGAGGTGCGGACCAAGCTCGGCGCGGTGCGTCAGGCGCTCAAGCCGGAAACCGAACTGGGCTTCCACGGCCACCACAACCTGGCGATGGGCGTGGCCAACTCGATCGCCGCCGTCGAAGCCGGTGCCAACCGCGTCGATGCGGCGGCGGCGGGCCTGGGGGCCGGCGCCGGCAACACGCCGATGGAAGTGCTGGTGGCGGTGTGCGCGCGCATGGGCATCGAGACGGGCGTAGACGTGTTCAAGATCCAGGACGTGGCCGAAGACCTGGTCGTGCCCATCATGGACTTCCCGATCCGCTGCGACCGCGATGCGCTGACGCTGGGCTATGCCGGCGTGTACGGTTCCTTCCTGCTGTTCGCCAAGCGTGCCGAGAAGAAGTACGGCATTCCGGCGCGCGAACTGCTCGTGGAGCTGGGCCGTCGCGGCATGGTCGGCGGTCAGGAAGACATGATCGAGGACACCGCGATCACGATGGCGAAGGCTCGTCAGCAGGCGGCCTGAGCGGTGCTGCCTGACCGCGTCCGGCCCGGGACGGTCGGATGTGGTGGGCTGGCGACGATCGACAGAGAGTGAATGCAATGAACGCGGGGTCGCCCTCAGGGACGTCGACGCCGCGTTGAACAGGGAGTGGATAGCGATGCCATTGGCTGAAATCACGATGATCGAAGGGCGCACCGAAGACCAGAAGCGCGCGGTGATCGAGAAGGTTACCCAGGCGCTGGTGGAGGCGGTGGGCGCTCCCATCCAGACCGTCCGGGTCGTCATTCGCGAAGTCCCGAAGACGAACTGGGGAATAGGCGGGGTTTCCGCGAAGGATCTGGGGCGCTGAGCGAAGGCCCGGCGCGGTGGGGAAGGATTTGAGATCCTGCCCGACTGCGCGAGTACGCAGTGACATTCGGCCGGAAGCGTGAGCGACCGGCCGAATGTCTTTTCAGGCGTCGGCTGCCGTCCTGCACGGTGAGCTGCATTGAAGGGGAATCCATGAGCGAAGTCACGAAAGTACCCGGCACGGTATCGGTGGGGCCGGCGCCGGTGACGCGTATCGCGCGGCGCCATGCGCGGCCGGGTCACGAGGCGCAGTACGAAGCCCTGGTCCGTGAAATGTTCGGCAGGCTGCGCGCCTTCCGCGGCTTCATGGGAGCGGACATGATCCCACCGGAGCAGGCAGGGGGGGCCTACCAGGTGGTGGTCAATTTCGCCTCCGAAGCCGACCTGCAGGCCTGGGACGAGTCTGCCCAGCGGGCGGAGATGCACCGACGCATCCGCGAGGTCGCCGAAGACGAGCCGGAATACCGTCGCTTGAGCGGCCTCGAGGCCTGGTTTGCCGGCACGGTAGTGCCCGCATCCATGCATCCGCCGCGCGCTCGCATGGCAGTCGTGACCTGGTTGGGCATTTTCCCCGTGGTGTCCTTCTACCTGTGGCTGGTGTCCTTGTGGCCGGGTTTCGTGGACCTGCCCTTCCTGCCGCGTACCGCGGTATTTACCGCGCTGATCACTGCGACCATGACCTGGTTGGTGATGCCGCGCCTGACGAAACTCATGCGCGGCTGGCTCAATCCGAAGCCCACGCCTTAGGACGGGCGGTCGCGGCAGGAACGGGGTACGGGTCGGGTATAATTTCGCCCTCATGCAGGCGCGCAAAGCCTCGGCAACCCTCTCATTCCCGCCCCGACCGACATGACCTCGATCCTGAAACTGCGTGGCGCCGCGGCGCTGTCCCGTACCCGCCTGGAACGCCTTTCCCGCGCAGCGGGCGAGGTCCTGAGCAAGCTGAAGGGGCTGGCGGCCGAGCACTGGTACTTCGTCGAGTTGTCGGCGCCCCTGGCGCCAGACGAGACGGCGCGCCTGGTCGACCTGCTTGGCGCACATCCCGAGACGGGGCAGGCGCCCATCGGCACCCTGCTGCTGGTGGTACCGCGGTTGGGCACCATCTCGCCGTGGTCCTCCAAGGCGACCGACATCGCGCGCCAGTGCGGATTCGACAAGATAGTGCGCATCGAGCGCGGCACCGCCTACACGGTGGACGCGAGGGGTGCCGACAACAGCCCCGAACTGCTCGCACTGCTGCATGACCGCATGACCGAGTCCGTGCTGCCCACCCTGGACCAGGCCGACGAGCTGTTCCACCACTATGCGCCGCAACCGCTGACCTCGGTCGACATCCTCTCCGGCGGGCGCGCGGCACTCGAGGCTGCCAACGGCGAACTGGGCCTGGCGCTGTCCGAGGACGAGATCGACTACCTCGTCGAAAACTTCAGCCGCATGGGCCGCAACCCGACCGATGTCGAGCTGATGATGTTCGCGCAGGCCAATTCCGAGCACTGCCGGCACAAGATCTTCAATGCCGACTGGATCATCGACGCGCGGCCGATGGAAAAGTCCCTTTTCGGCATGATCAAGGACACGCACAAGGCTCATCCGCAGGGCACGGTGGTGGCTTATTCGGACACCGCCTCCATCATCGAGGGCGCCACGATCGAGCGCCTGTACGCGGACGCCGACGGCGTGTGGCGCTACCACACCGAAGAAACTCACATCCTCGCCAAGGTCGAGACGCACAATCACCCGACCGCGATTTCGCCCTTCCCGGGCGCGGCGACGGGCGCTGGCGGTGAGATCCGCGACGAAGGCGCGACCGGCCGCGGTTCGCGGCCGAAGGCCGGCCTGGCCGGCTTTTCGGTGTCGAACCTGAACATCCCCGGCTTCGAGCAGCCGTGGGAAAAAGCCTACGGCAAACCCGATCGCATCGCCTCGGCGCTGGACATCATGATCGAGGGACCGATCGGCGCGGCCGCCTTCAACAACGAGTTCGGCCGCCCGAACCTGGCGGGCTATTTCCGCAGCTTCGAGCAGGAAGTGCAGGGCGAGGTGCGCGGCTATCACAAGCCCATCATGATCGCCGGCGGCGTCGGCAACATCCAGGCGCAGCAGTCGGAGAAACCGACCTTCCCGCCCGGCACGCTGCTGATCCAGCTCGGCGGCCCGGGCATGCTGATCGGCCTGGGCGGCGGCGCGGCCTCGTCGATGGCGACCGGCACCAACACCGCCGACCTCGACTTCGCCTCGGTGCAGCGCGGCAACCCGGAGATCCAGCGCCGCTGCCAGGAAGTGATCGACGCCTGCTGGCAAATGGGCGACAGGAATCCGATCATCGCCATCCACGACGTCGGTGCTGGCGGCCTGTCGAACGCGATGCCGGAGCTGGCAGACCACGCCGGCCTGGGCGCGCACTTCGAGCTGCGGGAAGTCCATATCGAGGAGCCGGGCATGAGCCCGCGCGAGATCTGGTCGAACGAGTCGCAGGAGCGCTACGTGCTTGCGATCGCGCCCGAGAGCCTCGCGCAGTTCCAAGCCTTCTGCGACCGCGAGCGCTGCCCGTTCGCGGTGCTGGGCACGGCCACTGCCGATGGCCATCTCACCGTCTCCGACCGCCATTTCGGCAACAAGCCGGTCGACATGGACATGAAGGTGCTGCTCGGCAAGCCGCCCAAGATGACGCGCAACGTGTCGCGCCGCGCCGTGTTTCTGCCGCCATTCGACACCACCGACATCGACCTCAAGGAGGCGGGCCTGCGCGTGCTGCGCATGCCGGCGGTGGCGAGCAAGAGCTTCCTGATCACAATCGGCGATCGTTCGGTCGGCGGCCTGACCGCGCGCGACCAGTTCGTCGGCCCGTGGCAGGTGCCGGTGGCCGACGTCGCCGTCACCGCGATGAGCTTCCACGGTTACCGTGGCGAAGCCTTCGCCATGGGAGAGCGCACTTCCGTGGCCTGCATCGATGCGCCGGCGTCCGGCCGGATGGCGATCGGCGAGTCGATCACCAACATCGCCGCGGCCGACATCGCCGGCATCGGCGACGTCAAGCTGTCGGCCAACTGGATGGCCGCCGCCGGCCATCGCGGCGAGGACGCGAGGCTGTTCGACACGGTAAAGGCGGTATCGGAGTTCTGCATCGCGGCCGGCCTGGCTATCCCGGTGGGCAAGGATTCACTGTCGATGCGCACCGCGTGGAAGGACGGCGACGAGGACAAGCAGGTCGTCGCGCCGTTGTCGCTGATCGCTACCGCCTTCGCGCCGGTGCAGGACATCCGCCGCACGCTCACGCCGCAACTGCAGTTCCCCGCGGGCGTGGAAACCGAGCTCATGCTGATCGACCTCGGCAACGGCAGGAACCGCCTCGGTGGCTCGGCGCTCGCGCAGGCCTACAACGCGGTGGGCGAGCATGCGCCGGACGTCGATCCTGCCCAGCTCGCCGCCTTCTTCGCCACGATCCAGCGCCTGCGCCGTGACGATCTGTTGCTCGCCTACCACGACCGTGGCGACGGCGGCCTGTTCGCCACCGTGTGCGAGATGGCCTTCGCCGCCAAGTGCGGCCTGTCGCTGGTACTTGACACCGTGTGCTACGACCAGTACATGAACGACGTTGACGGCCTGGAAAAGAAGCCCGACACGCTGAAGGGCCGGTTCGGCGACAAGCTTTTCGCCGGCCTGTTCGCCGAGGAACTCGGCGCAGTGATCCAGATCCGCCGCGACGACCGTGCGAAGATCACCGAAGTGCTGCGCGCGGCGAAGCTCGCCTATCACTTCATCGGCGAGCCCAACGACAAGGACGAGATCCGCTTCCGCCGCAACGCCAAGCTGGTGTTCGGCGCCAGCCGAACCGAGCTGTTGAGGACCTGGTCCGAGACCAGTTATCGCATCGCACGGCTGCGCGACGATGCCGACAGCGTGCAACAGGAATTCGACGGCCTGGCCGATGCATCCGATCCCGGCCTGTCGGTGTCGCTGTCCTTCGGTGTCGGCGAGGACGTCGCCGCACCCTTCATCGCCAGCGGTGCGCGTCCGCAGGTTGCGGTGCTGCGCGAGCAGGGCGTGAATTCGCAGTTCGAGATGGCGGCGGCGTTCGAACGTGCCGGTTTCGCGCCGGTGGATGTGCACATGTCCGACCTGCAGGCCGGCCGCATCGACCTCGCCCAGTTCCACGGGCTGGCGGCATGCGGTGGCTTCTCGTACGGTGACGTACTGGGTGCGGGCCAGGGCTGGGCCAAGTCCATCCTGTTCAATCCGATGCTGCGTGCCGAGTTCGAGGCCTTCTTCCGGCGCAGCGACACTTTCGCGCTGGGCGTGTGCAACGGCTGCCAGATGATGGCGCACCTCGCGCCCATGATCCCGGGCGCGGAGGCGTGGCCGACCTTCCACCGCAACCGCAGCGAGCAGTTCGAGGCGCGCTTCGCCATGGTCGAGGTGGTCGACAGCCCGTCCATCCTGTTCAAGGGCATGGCGGGCAGCCGCATGCCCATCGTGGTCAGCCACGGCGAGGGCAGGGCGGT
>SHNC01000049.1 GCA_004295105.1 Betaproteobacteria bacterium
ACCGTGAAACAAGACCGCGCCGATGATAGTGAGGCCCGCCCTCGTGAAAGTAGGTCATCGTCAGACTAACCCAACTCACTCAATGCCCGAGAAATACAATCCTCGGGCATTGACGCGTCTACGACCACATGGTCTCGCACCACAGACCTGAACGCCGTAACCCTCCGGCGACGAGATCTTGGTGATCGTGCCCCGCAATGAACGAAATCCGCTTTCCGACGGATGGCGGCGACTGCTCGACGATTACGGCCGGGGGCATTGTCTCGCATTTCGGCAACATGAAGATCGGGATCCGACTCCGGGGTCGGGAACGTGTCATCGCTTGCGTGGGGCAAGCTTTTCGGCCGTGTTCTGCAGCGCGATCCAAGACCCGCCTTGTGCGAGATAGGCGTCGATCCATTCCGGCTGCACTCCCTCGCCGGACCAGGCCATGTTGCGGTTGGCAGGGTGCATGTAGCGGATCGCGGGCGGCGGGGGAACCGGCTCGACTCCACCAGATTTGCTCGAGGGCGCGCTTTGGTCTGGCGGTGCTGTGCTCGCGGTAGCGTCTCCGGTCTTCGCCGGGGGACGGTAATCATCGACGGCTGACGGTGCTGACACGACTGGCAGGCTGGCACCGAGCGGTTCGGGTAATGGAGGAATGGGTGCGATTGCCCTAACCGCTTCGGTCGCCGAAAGTCTGCCGGCGATGGCGGACTTGATCGCTTGTAGCAGGGCCTCGAGTTCTTCGAGGGAGTACTGGCTCAGAGGGGGGCTGACGCGGGAGGGCATAGTGATCTGATCAGCAATGATCGGCGGATGCGCACGTCCAAATCGAACGCCATCGCCGTGGGGCAAGGATTACACACTTCCGAAAATCAACTCGGGCTTTCGCCGTCTTCCTGCAGAAGGAAGCGCAGGGGGAACTCAGCCGGGACCGACGCCATTCAGGATTACTCCCGGCGGGCACGACTGGCCATTCGCGGGGGGCGTTGCCAATGGGTATTTGCTTGCAATTGTACTGCCGCTGCGTGCCCTGCGCGAGACGGCGTCACAACGAGTGAGCGGTGCTGCGTCCGTTGACGATCTCCCGTTCATGGCTGCGGGCGGGGGATGCTTGCGGTGCGATACTCGATGGGCGCGTTTTGAGATTCGGAGCGGGAGAGCATGAAGGAGCGACTTCTCGGATGTCGTCTGACATCATGGCTGGCGGCAAGTCTCGTCGCCTTTGGCCTATGTGGTGGCGCGGTTCGCGCGCAGAATGCCACCGATGTTGACATACGCATCGACTGTGGAGGCATTGGGGAGGACGAAGTCTCGAGGATGCGTTCCGAGGCTGGTTCTCACTCGCTCATGATCCAGTTCATCAGCTTCGACGGCAGCTTTCTCGCAGATGTGCATGCGCGGATCGACGATCCGCTTCGCGACTTGCGTGCGGAGGCCGAATGCGGGCCGATCGGCCTCGTCGATGTGCCTGTCGCCGGACGCTATCGCATCACCGCGACGTATGGTGGCCATGCCCAGGAGCACTGGCTCGATCTGAAGCCCCGCGGCGGCGCATACAAGGTATTGCGTTGGCTGGAATGAGCATGCCTTGGTCCGGGCCGGAGCAGTGCTCTCCGCGCGCGGCTGCGGTGCGCGGAGTTCGGATCGCCGTGCGCTATTTCCTCCAGAACCACAGCACCAGGGTCAGCACCACCGACAGCACGAGGCTGGTCATCAACGGCAAGTGAAAACTGAATTCATCCCGCTGGATCGAGATGTCGCCCGGCAATCGTCCAAGAGGCAGGCGCGACAGCCAGGGCCACATCAGGCCGGCAACCACCAAGGCTAGGCCGATCAGGATCAAAAGGCGTTGCATGGCCTGCGCTCCGGGGAAGTTCCGGGCGGACCGCCGGCACGAGCGCGGGTACGGTCGGTCCGCCCGGATTTCAGGGCTGCCGCTGGACCCCGAACAGGCGCAGGATGTCCTGGAAGGCGTCAAAGCTCGACATCGGATCGTAACGCTCGAAGAGCTTGGCCTGTTGCTCGCGCGCAGACGATTGCATCGCGCTCAGGATGGCCTGACGTTCATTGAGGATCTCTCCCTGCATCCGTTCGGTGACGAACAGGAAAGGGATGGGCTGATACATACCATCGCCTCGCGGCAGGTGGAAGCGAGGGTTGGCAGGAAGGACGTTTTCCGTGACGTGGCTTTTCATTGGTCTTCGCGCGGGAGTTCAATCGGGCTGCTTTATACGTGAATAAACCGGGTGTGACGTTGACGGAAGTCATAGTCGCCCCAATCCATCGGAACGCTTTGATGACGACAGCGCAAATCGGGGATGGCGACCGGGCGGGTTTCCCGACCGACTCTACGCTTCCGGTGGGGCGAGAGGCTGCCGGCGCTCGTGGTGCTACCCTGCGTGGCGTTCGACGCGAGGGGAAGACAGCCGCTTCGGCGTTTGGTTCACGTGTTGCGGCAGCGATACCTCAGTACGAAGCGGAGTACGCGTCCGCCAGACGCTGGCTCAGGGCGTGCATCGGACCGATCGCCGCTGGCGCCGGCAGGATGCCGTGGTGGGAAGCCCGGAGGGTGTTCAGCACGGCCAGCGGCAACAGCTCGCGCCACGGCAGTCGAATCCGCATCGCAGTCGCTCCGCAGTTCGGGTCAGGGCGAATTGCGCGGGCGGAGCAGCCTGGAATCGGCTCGCCCGCAGGCGCGCTATGATCGCTGCCATGGAACTCGAACCGAGGTGACCCGATGACCAAGGATCTCGCCTTACCCTGGTGGCAGGATCTCACCCCGCGCCAAGTCGCCCGCCTCGCGGTGGAGGATGCAGTCGCCGTGCTGCCGCTCGCAGCGATCGAGCAGCATGGCGAGCATCTGCCGCTGTCGACCGACCTCGACATCGGCCTTGGCCTGTTGCGGGCGGCAGCCCCGATACTGCGGCCAGACATGCCGCTTTGCGTGCTGCCTCCGCTTGCCGTGGGAACGAGCCTGGAACACAGCGCCTTTCCGGGCACACTGAGCCTGACACCCGAGACTGCGCTCGCGGCCGTGGTGGAGGTGGGGAACAGCGTGGCGCGGGCCGGGATTCGCAGGCTGGTGCTGTTCAACAGCCACGGGGGAAACAAGGCCGTCGTCGATCTTGCTGCGCTGAAGCTCCGCGTTGGGCATCGCATGCTGGTGGTGCGGGCCAACTACTTTCGCTTTGCGCCGCCGACCGATGCGATCCCGGCGGCGGAACTTCTCCACGGCCTGCATGGCGGGGCCCTGGAGACGTCGATGATGTTGCATCTGGCGCCTCACAAGGTGCGCGCCGGGGCGATCGGTGATTTCCATTCGCTGGGTCAGGGGATGGCGCTTGCCGGCCGGCTGCTCGGCCCGGAAGGCGAAGCCGGTTTCGCATGGATGGCGCAGGACCTGAACCCGGGTGGCGCCACCGGCAATGCCACGCTCGCCGACGCTGCCCTCGGCGCGCGGCTGGTTGCGCATTACGCCGCCGCGCTGGCGCAGGTCATCGAGGATGCGCGGGACTTCGACCTGTCGACGCTGGCCGGGCATGGGCCGCATTGGGAGTTCAGGGAGCGGTCCGGGGGCGCGGAATGACCGGGTCTCGGGGAACCGCGGAATCGGGTCCGGCAGGCTGCACCCGCCCGACCGTCGAGCGGCGAGCCAAATTGTTCATCGTACCTCGCAGGCCCCGGCCTCGGGCTCAGGCGCCGCTCACCGCTCCCGGTGCCGGCAGGCGCTCGGGCTCAGCGGACTCCGGTTCGTCCTGCTCGCCGAGCAGGTCGTGCAACCAGTGTCCGTGGCGGTTGGCCTTGGTCTGCAGGTAGCGCTGGTTCTGTGCGGTGACCTGGCCGTAGATCGCCTCGCGCGCCACCACGTTGATGCCCGCGCGTTGCAGGGCCTCGACCTTGCTCGGGTTGTTGGTCAGCAGCTTGACCTTGGCCACGCCGATCTGGTCGAGCATCTGATGGGCAATGCGGAAATTGCGCTCGTCCTTGGAAAAGCCGATCACCTGGTCGGCGTCGATGGTGTCCAGCCCTTGGTCTTGCAGGCCATAGGCGCGCAGCTTGTTGGCGAGGCCGATGCCGCGTCCCTCCTGAGACAGGTACAGCAGCACGCCGCCGCCCTGCGCGTTGATCGCCGCCACGCCGCGGCGCAACTGTTCGCCGCAATCGCACCGCAGGCTGCCGAACAGGTCGCCGGTGAGGCAGGAGGAATGCAGTCGCACCGGCACCGCATCCGGCCACTGGGCCGGCTCGCCGATGACGATGGCGACATGCTCATGCACGCCGTCGGCTTCACGGAACAACACGAATCGGCTGTTCTCGGCCTCGGCCAGCGGCACGCGTGCTTCGCTGATGCGCGCCAGGCCGCCCGGGCCGCTGTCGCACAGTCGCAAGGCCTCGGCGGCGTCCACCGCGAGGAGGTTGCCGCTGCTCACCTCGGCGGCCACCGCATCGGCTTGATCGGCAGCCACCCCGCAAGCGACGGCTGCCGGTACGAGCTGGGCACGGCCGAGCAGCCGCAGTGCCGCACGGTGGGCACGGTTGCCCTGTGACAGTGCTGTCACGTCCGGCAGTTGTGCGCCACGTGTCCAGGCCAGCTCGCGCAGGCCGAGGCTGTCGGGCAGCGTCGCGAGGGACAGTGCCACCACGTCGGGCGCCTCCTTGTGACCCATCGCTGCCATGCGGTGGCGGCTCAGGACCAGTTGCGCCTTCGATCCTGCCAGCGATTGCAGCGCGGCCAGCGACTCGTCGTTCAGACCTTCGACGGCCTGAACCAGAATATCCCCCGAGGAGTCTTTCAGCAGGATCGGAAGGCCGCGTCGCAGATCGAAAATGCCACGCTCGGCTTGGCGCATTTGTTGTTCTCCAGTGGTTGTCCGGGTTCACCATGACACGATGCCGCCGGCGCCGCAAAGCGACCGACCGGCGCAGGGTCAGGAACCGAGGGTGAAGCAGGATCGAAAGGGGTCGTGAAGGTTGAATCTGCTTTCTTTAGATTGGGGCTGGTCCTGCATCCTGCAAGCCCTTACTGTCGATTGGTCAGCGCATTCGGGGACAAGTTTCGCGATACAGGGGATCGAAGTCGACGGGGGGGGCTTCGGTCGATGCGCCATGTGCCGTCCGCACTCAGCGTCACCGGCACGCCACAGCCGACGAGGCACAGGCATCGGCCAGCCTGTCCAGCCAGGCGGCCGCGCGCGCTTCGAGCAGGGGTTGCGTGCGGCGCGGTCGGCTGCCGCACGAAGTGCGAGCCAGCCCGCGGTAGAGACTGCGTCCGACTGGAGCTGCAGGCCGGCGCTGCTGGTCATCAACGCATCTTCGGGTGCAGGGCGCTGTCGCGGATCGTCAGCCGCCGGCATCCGGCGGCGCGTCGGGGAGGTCTGCCAGCGCGGCGGCGAACTCGGCGCCGGCCTGCGACCACTCGCGCAAGCGATCGCGCTCCCGGCGCGCCCCGTCGCGCAGACGCAGGCGCAGTTCCCCGTCCTGCAGCAGGCGGCCCAGCGCCTCGGCAAGCGCATCGACATCGCCCGGTGGTACACCGATGCCGGCGCCGGCGGGCAGCGTATCGGCCAGCGCACCGCCGGTGGTGGTCAGTATCGGCAGGCCGGCGGCAATTGCCTCGGTGATCACCATGCCATAGCCCTCGTAACGAGAGGGCAGCACGAAGAGGTCGGATTCGGCATACGCCTGGCGCAGGCCCTTGGCGTCACGCTCGCCGAGCAGGCGGATGCGGTCCGACAGGCCTGCGGTGGCGACAAGGCGGGCGACCTCGTCGGTGAAGGCCGGCGCGCGGCTCAGGCTGCCGATGCAGTCGCAGTGCCACGGCAGGTGCCGCAGCCGGGCCAGCGCCAGCACGAGAAGATCCTGCGCCTTGCGCGGGGTGAGGGTGGCGACGCACAGCAGGCGTGGCCGATGCCGGTCGGCCGCTGCGGGCGGCATCCGTCGCACACCAGGCTCGACCACGCGCAGGCGCGCGGCGTGCACGCCGAAGTCGGCCAGGCGTCGCGCGGTAAACGCACTGGTGGCGATCACACGGCACGCGGCCGCCAGTGCGGCACGTTCGCTGGCAAGCAGGCAACGGCGGCGGACCGGGGTGAGCCCGCCTTCGTCGCCCAGTGGATGGTGGACGAGGGCGACGAGCCGCAGCCTGCGGGCATGGGCCAGCGCGATCTCGGGCAAGCCGCCCAGCGCGAGGCCATCGACGACGACCCGGCTGCCGGCCGGCAGCTCCGCCAAGGTGCGCTGGAGCGCCGTGCGTGCATCGTCGTCGGCATCCGGAAAGGAACCGGGGAGGCCGTGGACGCGCACCGTCCAGCCGCGGCTGCGCAGCTCGCCGACGATGCACGCATCGTAGACATAGCCGCCGGTGAGCTGGCCAGGATCCCCCGCCACGATGAAGTCGAGATGGCGGTTCATGGGACGCGCCTGCCCGGCGTGGTGGACAGCGCCGGAGCGGGTGATCGGGGCGCGGGGCAGGCGGGGCTTGCGCGTCTGCCTTCCTCGTGCCGGGCCGTGTGCGGTGCTCGTGTCACGGCGCGCCGTCGTAGCTCGCCCGCGCGAGGTGCGATTCGTGCAGCGTGACGCCGCGCTTGGGGTGAAAAAGGCAAACCGGCACCAAGACGGAGGGAGGGACGTCGAAACCGCGCCGGTCTGCGCAAACGGGGCCGTGCTCAGCGGCTTCCAAAGGCGCGCGAGCCGGCGAAGCGGGCCGCGGCGCCCAGTTCGCGTTCGATGGCGAGCAGGCGGTTGTATTTCTCGACGCGATCCGAGCGGCTCGCCGAACCGGTCTTGATCTGGCCGCAGGCGGTGGCCACCGCGAGGTCGGCGATGGTCGTGTCCGAGGTCTCGCCGGAGCGGTGCGAGACGATGGATGCGTAACCGGCCTTCCTCGCCATCTCCATCGCCGCCAGCGTTTCGCTGAGGGTGCCGATCTGGTTGGGCTTGATCAGGATGGCATTGGCGATGCCCTTGTCGATGCCGGAGGCGAGGATCTCGGTGTTGGTCACGAACAGGTCGTCGCCCACCAGTTGCGTGCGGCGGCCGAGGCGGTCGGTCAGGCAGCCCCAGCCAGTCCAGTCGTCCTCGGCCATGCCGTCCTCGATGCTGACGATGGGGTAGTCGTTCACCAGATCGGCGAGGTAGCAGCAGAAGCTCGCGCGGTTGAAGGTCTTGCCCTCGCCCTCCAGGCGGTATTCGCCATCACGGTGGAACTCGGAGGCGGCGCAGTCGAGCGCGAGCGCGATCTGCTTGCCCGGCTGGTAGCCGGCGCGCTCGATCGCCTCGAGGATGAGATCCAGTGCCTCGCGCGTGCCGCTGACGTTGGGCGCGAAGCCGCCTTCGTCGCCGACCGAGGTCGGAAAGCCCTTCTTGTCGAGCAGTGACCGCAGCGCGTGGAACACGCCGACGCCGGCACGCAGCGCATCGCCGAAGCGCTCGAAACCGTGCGGCACGATCATGCATTCCTGGATGTCGAGGCTGTTGTTGGCGTGCGCACCGCCGTTCATGACGTTCATCAGCGGCACCGGCAGCTCGAAGCCGCGCGTGGCATCGCCCAGGTGGCGATACAGCGCCAGGTTCTGCGCCGCGGCCGCGGCGTGTGCGGTGGCGAGCGACACCGCGAGCAGCGCGTTGGCGCCGAGGCGGGACTTGTCGGCGCTGCCGTCGAGCTCGCACAGCAGTGCGTCGATGGCGCGCTGGTCGCGCGCATCGCGGCCGGCCAGCGCGGCCGCGATCGGGCCCTCGACGTTGGCGAGGGCCTGCGTCACGCCCTTGCCGCCGAAGCGCGCCGGGTCGCCGTCGCGCAGCTCGAGCGCTTCACGGCTGCCGGTGGACGCACCCGACGGCACCGCGGCGGTGCCGCTGTGGCCGGAGTCGAGACGGACGGTGGCGCGCAGCGTGGGGTTGCCGCGCGAGTCGAGGATTTCGAGGGCTTCGATGGAGGAGATGGCGTACATGATGTCGGTTCTGTGCGAGTGGTTCGGAGCGGATGCGAGGCGAAGGAGGCCGCGCGACACCCGGTCAGGGTGTCGCGGCAATCGTCAGCGGAAGCGGGGCGAGGGCGCGTGCCGCGCTCAGAGAATGAAGCGCGTATTCACGAAGTTCGACTTATTGCCGAGCACGATGCTGTCGAGCAGCTTCTTCGACGCGTCGGTCTGCTTGGCGGCGACCATGGTGCGGATCGAGAACGAGCGCAGCGCGTCATGCACCGACAGCGTGCCTTCGGCCGAATCCTTGCGCCCGGCAAACGGGAACACGTCCGGGCTGCGCTGGCACTGGGCGTTCAGATTCACGCGGCAGACCTGGTTCACCAACGGATCGACGAGGCTGGCGATCTGGTCCGGGTTGGTGCCGAAGATCGACACCTGCTGGCCGTGGTCCGAGGTGATCACGTAGTCGAGCGCGGTCTCGATGTCCTCGAACGGCGCCACCGGGATCACCGGGCCGAACTGCTCCTCGCGGTACAGCTTCATGCCCTCGCTGACCGGGAACACCACGGCCGGGTTGAACAGCGTGCCGACGGAGGTGCCGCCGCCGTCGTTGAGCACCTTCGCGCCCTTGGCGACCGCGTCGGCGATGCATTCTTCCATGTAGGCGACCTTGGCCATCTCGGGCAGCGGCGTGATCGTCACCCCCTTTTCCCACGGCATGCCGATCTTCAGCTTGGCGATCTCCTCGCAGAAGCGGCGCAGGAACTGGTCGGCGATCGCCTGGTGCACCAGAATCATCTTGATCGCGGTGCAGCGCTGGCCGTTGAAGGACAGCGACCCGGCGATGCATTCCTTCACCGTCAGCTCGATGTCGGCGTCCGGCAGAATGATCGCCGCGTTCTTCGCCTCCAGGCCCAGCACCGCACGCAGGCGGTTGGTCTTGGGGTGGGCCTTCTTCAACTGGTCGGCGACCTTGCTGGTGCCGATCAGCGCCAGCACGTTGACCTTGCCCGAGCTCATGATGTGCGGCACGACGACGCCACCCTGGCCATAGACGATGTTGATCGCACCGGCCGGGAAGGCGCTGCGGAAGGCCTCCAGCATCGGGTAGTACAGCAGCACGCCGAAGCGCGGCGGCTTGAACAGCACCACGTTGCCCATGATCAGCGCCGGGATCAGCGTGCAGAAGGTCTCGTTCATCGGATAGTTGTACGGACCCATGCACAGCACGATGCCCAGCGGCGAGCGGCGGATCTGCGCGATCGTGCCGTCGACGATCTGGAAGCGCGAGTTCGCGTTGTCCAGGCTCTTCAGCTCGGCGATGGTCGCCTTGATGTAGTCGATCGTGCGGTCGAACTCCTTCTCGGAGTCGGCCAGGCTCTTGCCGATCTCCCACATGATCAGGTTCACGATCTCGCGCCGGCGGGCGACGATCTGGTTGGTGAAGTTCTCGACGCAGGCGATGCGGTCGGCGACCGACATCGTCGGCCACTGGCCGCGGCCGTTGTCGTAGGCGGCGACGGCGGCGGCGATCGCAGCGTCGGCTTCGGCGGTACCGGTGACCGGGAAGCTGCCCAGTTCGACCGGGGCCAGGCTGCCATCGGCGGCGCGGATGGACACCGGCGAATACACCGGGCGGGTGTCGCCCTTCCAGATCTGCATCTCGCCATTGAGCAGGATGGAGCGCTGGTGCAGCGGCGCCAGCACGCGGCACTCGGCAGGGATGTCGGCCTCGGTCGGGAACAGGGCCTGAAGTCTGGCCTGCAGCGCGGTCGGGACGGGGTTGGCGGTGGTGGGGATGCCTTTCGCGTTCATGCTTGTCTCACTCCTGTTGTCTTGTGCGGGGCGCATTGCGGTGCGTGCCGGTTCAGGCGGCCTGGCCCGCGGGCCAGGCCAGGCGCAG
>SHNC01000265.1 GCA_004295105.1 Betaproteobacteria bacterium
ATGCTTCCGCCACCCGCTGCAGCACCCGCTCCGCCCGCGCCGCGCAGTGGCCGAGGATCACCCCGCGATCCGCATCGACGGCGCCAGCCTGCACAACCTGCGCGACATTTCGGTGCGCATCCCGCTCGCCCGCCTGACGGTGGTGACCGGCGTGTCCGGCTCGGGCAAGTCCAGCCTGGCGCGCGACGTCATCCACGCCAACCTGCGCGCCCGCCTCGGCGACCCCGAGGCCACCCGCGCCCGCCGCCGCGGCCAGGCCCAGCCGGAGGAGGTCGACCAGGCCCTGATCGGCTGCAAGGGCATCCACGGCTGGCAGCAGGTCGGCCGCGTGCTGGAGGTGGACCAGACCCCGATCGGCAAGACGCCGCGCTCCTGCCCGGCGACCTACGTCGGCTTCTGGGACGCGATCCGCAAGCTCTTCGCCGACACCTTCGACGCCCGCACCCGCGGCTGGAACGCCTCGCGCTTCTCCTTCAACACCGGCGCCGGGCGCTGCCCGGTGTGCGACGGCGCAGGCCAGACCACGATCGAGATGAGCTTCCTGCCCGACGTCAAGACGCCGTGCGAAGCCTGCGCCGGCGCGCGCTTCAACCCCGAGACGCTGTCGGTGCGCTGGAAGGACAGGACCGTGGCCGAGGTTCTGGCGATGCCGGTGGACGAGGCGGTGGACTTCTTCTCCGCCCATCCGGCGATCTCGCATCCGCTGCAATTGCTGCAGGACGTCGGCCTCGGCTACCTGACCCTGGGCCAGCCCAGCCCGACGCTGTCCGGCGGCGAGGCGCAGCGCATCAAGCTCGTCACCGAGCTCGCCAAGGTGCGCCGCCGCCCGGGCGACGCCGAGGACACCGGCGGCGTGCCGCTGCCGGCCGACAAGCACAGCCTGTACGTGCTCGACGAACCGACAGTGGGCCTGCACATGGCCGACGTCGACAAGCTGGTCCACGTGCTGCACCGCCTCACCGACGCCGGCCACACCGTGCTGGTGATCGAGCACGACCTCGACGTGATGGCGGAAGCCGACTGGCTGATCGACCTCGGCCCGGAAGGTGGTGAGGGCGGCGGCCAGGTGGTGGCCGAAGGCCCGCCGGAGGCGGCGATGGCCACGCCCGCCTCGCACACCGGGCGGCATCTGCGCGAGTTCCTCGCGGCGCGCACGACCGCTACGGCAGGCTGATGGCGTTCAGCGCTTCGCCGACACGCGGGCTCGTCTCATCCTCGTGCGGCGTCGTCGTTCATCAGCCGGATTGCGATCCACAGGCCAAGAAGCACATTCGAGAGCGCGAAGCCGGCCAGCACCCAGGTCACGGCGTTCGGCAGGTCGTGCGTACGCAGGATCCAGGAGATCGCCGAGGAAAGTCCATTGAGGACGATCAACAGCCAGAACTGGGGATTGCGCGGCTGGAAGAGCCTTGAAAACTTCATGTGTCAGTCTGCCAGGCGGAAGAGCGGTTGGGATTCGAGCATGGCCGGATTCTACCCGGGTGCTGCGCAGCGCCCGGAATCGGCGCATGTGATCGCGCGCATGCCTGCGGCAGGTCACTGGCGCGAGTGTGCAGGCGGGCGCGAGGCCTTCGCGCCCCGGTTCGGGTACCATCGCCCCATGCTCAACCTCGAACGAATCAAGGCCGTCTCGATCGACCTCGACGATACGCTGTGGCCCGTCTGGCCCACCATCGCGCGCGCCGAGCGGGCCCTCCACGACTGGCTCGTGATCAACGCGCCGCTGACCGCGGCCATGTACGCGAGCCCGCACGCCCTGCGCGAGATCCGCGACGCGGTGGGGCAGCAGCGGCCCGACCTCGCCCACGACATGACGGCGCTGCGCCGCGAGTCGATCCGGCTGGCGCTGTGCAATGCGGGCGACGACCCGCAACTGGCCGCGCCCGCCTTCGACGTCTTCATCGCCGAGCGCCACAACGTCACCTTCTTTCCCGACGCGCTCCCCGCGCTGGCGTTTCTCGCCGCCCGCTATCCGCTGGTGAGTGTGACCAACGGCAACGCCGAGCTGTCGCGCGTGGGGTTGGCACCCTTCTTCGTCGCCAGCGTCGCCGCGCTCAAGGTCGGCGTGTCCAAGCCCGACCCCCGCATCTTCCAGGCCGCGGCCGAGGCTGTCGGGGTGCAGCCGCACGAAGTGCTGCACGTGGGCGACGACGCGGTGATGGATGTGCTGGGCGCACGCGACGCCGGCATGCAGGCGGTCTGGATCAATCGCGAACAGGCGACGTGGCCACACGCGGAGAGGCCGCATCTGGAAGTGGCTGACCTCGGCGGCCTGGTCGAAGTGTTGGCATAACTGCGACTTTCCACGCCGCCTCATCGGCGCGGCCCTCGACGTCATGAGAGTGGCGTACGAAGATTGGACGGATGAATAATGCGGGCTTGCACCGAGAGCGAGCCACGCCCATGAACACCCGCCAGATCCGCGTCTGGGACCTTCCCACCCGCATCTTCCACTGGACCTTGCTGATCCTCGTCGTGGCCGCCTTCGTCACCGGCTGGATCGGCGGCAACCTGATCGAATGGCATGGCCGCGCCGGAATCGCGATCGCGGGTCTGCTCGCGTTCCGCATCGTGTGGGGCGTCGTCGGTTCGACCTACGCGCGCTTTGCCGACTTCGTGCCGGGGCCGGCGCACATCTGGGCGCATATCCGGGGTGAGTGGAACGGGCTGGGCCACAACCCGTTCGGCGCCCTGTCGGTGCTGGCGCTGCTGCTGGTGCTGCTGTTCCAGGTGGGCAGCGGGCTGGTGTCGAACGACGACATCGCCTTCGAGGGGCCGCTCTACGTGCTGCTGAGCAAGAGCACCAGCGACTGGCTGACCGGCCTGCACCGGCAGAACTTCTGGGTGCTGATCGTGCTGGTGGTGCTGCATGTCGCCGCCATCGTCTACTACGCCGTTGCGAAGCAGGACAACCTGGTGAAGCCGATGATCACTGGCGTGAAGGCGGTATCCGATCCCGCCGCGGAATCGGCCCGGGGGGGTGGCCCCGTTGCCTTCGTGGTGGCGCTCGCGATCGCGCTGTTCGCGGCGTGGGCGGCGAACGGCGGTCTGCTGCCGCCTCCACCGCCGCCGCCGCCGGCCGAAGCGACGCCGGCGTGGTGAGGCGGTCGGCCGCTGGCCGCACCGGGTAGCCGTGCCGGGTAGTGGAGACGACGAAGCCGCCCGCGGGCGGCTTCGATTTTTCGGGCGGCGCGGACTCAGTCTTCCATGCGGTACTTGTCGTGACAGGCCTTGCAGGCCTCGCCGAGCTTGCCGAAGGCGGTCTTTACCGCAGCGGCGTCACCACCGGCAGCGACCTTGGCCAGATCGTTGGCGGCCGCGTTGAACTCGCGCGCGATCTTGCCGACGTTGTCGCCTTCCTTGAAGAACTCCGGCTTGACGCGGGTCTTGACGTTGCCGATCGCCTTGTCGGTGCCCGGGCCGTACAGCGCGCCCATGCCGGAGTTGGCGATGCCGGCGATGGCGTTGGCGGCGGCGGCGACCTGGTCCTTGTTGTAGGTGCCTTCGAGGTTGCTCTTGATCTTGCCCATGTTCCAGCTCATGAACGAGTAGCCGGCCTGGCGGAAGCGGATCTGGTCTTCCGGCTTGACCTGGGCGGATGCGGCGGCCGCCAGCGACAGCGCGAGCGCGCCGGCAAGGGCATGGGCGAGGGTCTTCTTCATGTTTGCCTCATTCGGTGTGGATGATCGAAGGCCCGGCAAGGGAGCGCTCCGGACCTGGCTGCGACAGCCCCCGAAGTGTAGTCGTTCGCGCATGCGAAAATCATCCCGGCCGCCGCCGGAGCGCGATCCGCGCGAGTGCGGCTCACTCGATCCGCACCGGCACGAAGATGCGCGCACCACCGCGCTGGATCAGCAGGGCGAAGCGGTTGCCGGCACGCTCGAGCAGTTGCCGCAGCTCGGCGACGCTGGTCACCGGTTGATTGTTCAAGGCCAGGATCACGTCGCCGCGCTGCACGCCGGCGCGCGCCACCGCGCCGCTGCTGCCTTCCACCACCAGGCCGCCGCGCACACCGACCTGGCTGGCTTCCTGCGGGGTGAGCGGGCGGGCGCTGAGGCCCAGCTTGGCGCCGATGCTCTCGCCACCCTCGGGCGCGGCCGAGGCCGCCGGCGCGGTTTCGGCCTTCAGTTCTTCCAGCGTGGCGACCAGCTCGCGGCTGCGTCCGTCGCGCCACACATCGAGGCGCACGCGCGTGCCGGGGCGCTTCTCGCCGACGATGCGCGGCAGGTCGGCGGAATCGTTGATGCGACTGCCGTCGAGGCCGAGCACGACGTCGCCCGGCTTCAGTCCCGCCTTCTCCGCCGGGCTGCCCGGATCGACGCTCGCCACCAGCGCGCCGCGTTCGTCGGGCAGGCCGAAGGACTGCGCCAGGTCCTTGTCCAGCCCCTGGATGGCGATGCCCAGCCGGCCGCGCTGCACACGGCCATGGGCGACGAGCTGGTCCTTGATGTTCATCGCGACGTCGATCGGGATCGCGAACGAGATGCCCATGAAGCCGCCCGAGCGCGAGTAGATCTGCGAGTTGATGCCGATCACTTCGCCGGCGAGGTTGAACAGCGGACCGCCCGAGTTGCCCGGGTTGATGGCGACGTCGGTCTGGATGAAGGGCACGTAGTTCTCGTCCGGCAGGCGGCGCGCCTTGGCCGAGATGATGCCGGCCGTCACCGTGTTGTCGAAGCCGAACGGCGAGCCCATCGCCACCACCCATTCGCCGACGCGGCTGCGGTCGGCGTTGCCGATCTTCACCGTCGGCAGGTTGCGTGCGTCGAGCTTGAGCAGCGCGACGTCGGTGCGGCGGTCGATGCCCACCACCTTGGCCTTGAATTCGCGCTTGTCGATCAGCGTGACGGTGACTTCCGAGGCCACCGCGCCGCCACCGTTGGCATTGGGGTCGCCGGCCACGACATGGGCGTTGGTCAGCACATAGCCGTCGGCGCTGACGATGAAGCCCGAGCCGATGCCACGGTTCACGCGCGGACCGCCGCCGGGCGACCCCGGCATGCCGGGTACCGGCACGCCGAAGCGGCGCAGGAAGTCGTAGAAGGGGTCGTTGGCGAAGGGGTTGTCGCCGTTCATCTGCGGCTGCGCCAGTCGCTGCACGACGCTGATGTTGACGACCGCCGGGCCGACCTGTTCGACCAGGTCGCCGAAATCCGGCAGGCCGTAGCGGTTGGGCGACACCAGCGTCTGCGACGTCTGGGCGTGGACGGTGCCCGGAGTGGCCGCGAGGGGCAGGCAGGCGGCGAGGGCGATGGCCAGGGCACGAGTGGCGACAGCTTTGCGCATGGGAGTACCGGTCAGTTCGATGGAAAAACACCTGCGTGTGGACGCGGAATGCCCCGCACTGTTCCCGTGCGGTGGCGCCTGTGGAAGATAGGGATGCTTGCGCCGGCTTCAAGGGGCCCGGCCGACGAGCGTCAGAAGCGCGTGCCGATGGAGAACCAGACCTGCGGGCCGACCTCGTTCGCCGGCTTGTCGCGGCCGTAGCGGGCCAACTGCTGCAGCGGGCGGTTGGCGTACTCCTGATGGCGGCCGAGCAGGTTGATCGCGGTCAGGCGAAGTTCGACCGGCTGGCGCTCGAAGCGCAAGGTGCGCGTCACGCTCGCGTCGAGCGCGGTGTAGGCCGGCACGCTGTAGCGGAAGCCGGGCGTGAAGCCGAATCCTGCATCGATCGGGCCCATGCGCAGCAGGCTCAGCGTCGATTGCCAAGGGCCGAAGCGCTGCAGCCAGGTGAGGCTGGCGCTGTAGGGGGCGACGTTGCGCTCGATGTCAGCATCCCCGGCCGTGGCATGCACGATGGCGTGATTGAGGATCAGCTCGCCGGCGGTCCATGGCTTTGCGCGGAGCTGATACTCGATGCCGCTCAGGCGCACATCGTCGGCGACGTTGTCCCAGCGCGTGGCGCGCAGCAGGCGCTGGATCAGGTTGGGGTCGGCGAGGCCGTTGTCGCCGGGCTCGAGGGTCATGTCGACCATGCGGCGTACGATCAGGTCGCGGATGCGTTCGTGAAACAGGCGCACGTCCAGGCTGCCACCGAGCTGCGGGAGGGTGCCGACAAATCCGACCTCGAACGCGTCGATGCGCGGCGGGCGCAGTTCGGGGTTGGGCAGGAAGCGCCGCTGCAGCAGGCCGTAGTCCGCATCGATGATGCGCACGTCAACCGCGCTCTCGAACAGCGAGGGCTGGCGCCAGGCGCGCGAGTAGCCGATGCGCCAGGTGCTCGTCGGCGAGGCTTGCCAGTTCAGGAACAGCCGGGGTGCGAGCTGCGCCTGCCCGCCGTCGATGTGCTCGGCGAGGGCACCGAGGTTCCACAGCCATTGCGGCGCGCTGCGCCATTCCAGGTTGCCGAAGAGGCGCCATTCCTCGCGCTCGCGGTCGCCGGCGGCGTGGAAATAGAACGGCGAGGCGATGGACTCCGCACGCCATTCCGCGCCCCACAGCAGGCGCACATCCTGCGCAGCGACGAGGCGATGCTGCAGTTCGACATTGCTGCGCTCGAGTTCCATGCCGTTGCTGGCGGGGATGCGCATCGCCGGCAAGGCCGCGGCATAGGCTGCCAGCGCCGGGGGCAGGTTGGCGCGCGATTCCAGCGACCAGTCGTCGCGCACATCGTTGCGCGTGTGATACCAGGACAGCGACCATTCCTCCTCGGCGCTCGGCGCGTGGCGCCAGCGCAGATGCAGCGCGCTGTCGGTGTGTCGGGCGGTGCGCTCGCGATCGGTCTCGAACGGCATTCCGGGATAGCCCCGCTGGAAGCGCTCCTCGCCGATGCCTGCGGTGAAATCGATCTCGTCGGCCACGCCCAGGCGCAGGTCGCCGCGCAGGTTGAGGACGTTCGCCCGCCGCCCGTCATGCAGGCCGGCGAAACCGTCATCCTCGGTGCGACGCGCGGTGAGCCGCAGTCCGAGTGGCCCCTGATGGGCGACGAGGCGGGCATCGAGGTCGGCAATGCCGTGGTCGCCCAGGTTCAGCCTGACCGTGCTGCCGTCCTCCGCACCGGTGTGGCGGGTGATGATGTTGACCACGCCGAGAAAGGCGTTGGAGCCGTAGGCCGCCGAATTCGAACCGCGCACGACCTCGATGCGCTCGATGTTGGCGAGCGAACCGACATTCGCACCGGTGCCGAGCGCGAGCGGGCTGACCGCGCGCCCGTCCACGAGCACCTGCAGTTGCGCAGGATTCTCGAAACCGAGGCCGTGGTAGGTGACCCACTGCGCATTCGAGCGTTCCTGTCCGATCTGCATGCCGGGGGCGAGCCGCAGCAGCCTGGCCAGATTGCGGTAGCCGGTGGCGGCGATCAGGTCGGCATCGATCACGGTGACCGAGCCGGGCGCATCCTGCATCGGCTGCGGCAGGCGCGACACGCTGAGCACCACGGGCAGCGACTCGAGGAAGGGATTCTCGTCCGGCATTGCCGGGCATGCGGACGCGAGCAGGCTCAGCAGCGAGCCAGCGGTGGCGTGGCGCAATGCGGGGAAGGGTGGCATTTAGTGATGCGGGATGGTGCTTCTTCGCGGCGGGAGCAGAGTATAGCCCAGGCCTCCGGGGCAGCCGTGCGCAGGACTGGCCTGAAGGGGTAACATCCCTGCTCGAGTCGCGCTGATCGCCGCCAGGCGAAAAACGGAGCCCGCCCATGACCCTCACCGATCTTCGCTACCTCGTTGCGCTCGCCCACGAGCGTCATTTCGGTCGGGCGGCGGAAAAGTGCCACGTGTCGCAACCCACCCTGTCGGTGGCGGTGAAGAAGGTGGAGGACGAGCTCGGCATCCAGCTCTTCGAGCGCAGCGCGTCGGAGGTCAAGATCACCGAGACCGGCCGGCGCATCGTGCAGCAGGCCGAGAAGGTGCTGATGGAAGCGAGCCAGATCCAGGAGATCGCCGCGGCCGGCAAGGATCCGCTGGCCGGCCCGCTGCGTCTGGGCGTCATCTACACCATCGGCCCCTATCTGCTGCCGCGGCTGATTCCGCGTGTGCACCAGCTTGCGCCGCGCATGCCGCTGATCATCCAGGAGAACTACACCGCGCGCCTGGCGGAGGCACTGAAGCGCGGCGAACTCGACGTCATCATCATCAGCCTGCCGTTCGAGGAGCCGGGCGTCGTGGCCCAGCCGGTGTATGACGAGCCGTTCCGCGTGCTGCTGCCCGCCAGTCATCCGTGGACGGCCGAGACGCACATCGAGCCGGAGCACCTGGCCGACGACCAGTTGCTGCTGCTGGGCGCGGGCAATTGTTTCCGCGAGCAGGTGCTGGAAGTGTGCCCGAGCTGCCGCAACGTCGGCGGGCTGCAGCGCACGCTGGAGGGCAGCTCGCTGGAGACGATCCGCCACATGGTGGCCACCGGGCTGGGCGTCACCGTGCTGCCGAGTTCGGCGGCCGACGAGCTGACGACGCAGAACCCGCTGGTGGCGGTGCGTCCGTTTTCCGATCCGGAGCCGGCGCGCCGGGTCGCGCTGGCCTGGCGCGTGACCTACCCGCGCAGCGGCGCGATCGACATCCTGCGCGGCGCGATCTTCGAGAGCGGCTTGCCGGGCGTACGCCCCGTCGGCCGGGTGCCGACGCGCGAGGCGGCGTGAAACCCTCGCCGTGATAGCGCCCTGGCATGAGCGGGATACCCGCATTCGATTGGCCCCGGCGCGGCGCATGGCATAGCATCGAGCCCATGGCAGTGTTTCTTGTGCCACGTATCCACGATCAACACCGAACAGGAGGACGTCCATGGAAATCGACATCGGCATCAACAAGAAGGATCGCGCCAGGATCGCCGACGGGCTGTCGCGCCTTCTCGCCGACAGCTACACGCTGTACCTGACGACCCACAACTTCCACTGGAACGTGACCGGGCCGATGTTCAACACCCTGCACCTGATGTTCGAGACGCAGTACAACGAACTCGCGCTGGCAGTGGATCTGATCGCCGAGCGCATCCGCGCGCTGGGGTTCCCGGCGCCCGGTACCTACAAGGAATTCCAGAAGCTCGGCAGCATGGCGGAGCCGGAGGGCGTGCCGAATGCGCAGGAGATGATCCGGCAACTGGTGCTGGGCCAGGAGGCGGTGGTGAAGACCGCGCGCAGCGTGGTGCCGCTGGCCGACAAGGTGGGCGACGAGCCGACGCTGGACTTGCTGACGCAGCGCATGCAGATCCACGAGAAGAACGCCTGGATGCTGCGCAGCCTGCTGGAGGAGTGAGGTTCCGGGCTTGACCCTGGGACGTGCGTGGTGTCCCAGGGTCAAGCGTGAAGGCCGGTGCTTGATCAGCGTTCCGGAGACGGCGGTGCCTCCTCCTGGGCTGCGGAACTCGCCGTCGCTGCGCTCGGCTCGGACAGTCCTCGCCCCTCCGGAGGCACCGCCGTCCCCGAAACGCGGCCTGTGCAGATACCGGGCCGCGCAAAACCCGAAGTCAGGATGCTTTGCCTGTGGTCCGCTTGCGCGGGGCGGGCTTCTTTTCCTCGTCCGCTGGGTCGGCGTCGGCGGTGGCCTCTGCGGTTTTCTTCCCCGCTGCCGCCTTCGGCGCCTTGGCCTCGAACTCGAAACCGACCTTACCGTCCTTGCCGCGCACCAGGAAGGCCGAGAACTTGCGCCGCGTGCGGGCCGACACGAAGCCCTTCAGCAGCTCGGTCTTGCCCTCGGTGAGCAGTTTGGCCATCTGCTCGCGCTCGATCGGCTGCTGCAGGATGATCTTGCCGGAGCGGAAATCGCAGCTCTTCGCCGGGCCGACGGATTTCTCGCAAACGTATGCCATGCCG
>SHNC01000054.1 GCA_004295105.1 Betaproteobacteria bacterium
CACGGGTGCTCGCGCCCGACACGAAGCCGAAGTCGCCGATGCGCCCGAACTCCGGCGTGCCGGACAGATCGAAGGCACGGCCGGCATCGACCTCCGCCCACAGCGCAGCGACCTTCTTCGGATCACGACCGACGAGGTCGAACACGAAGCGCTCGAAGTTGGAGGCCTTGGAGATGTCCATCGACGGGCTGGAGGTCACATGCGTCTCGGCGGCCTTGCGCGGCCGATAGACGCCGCTGCGGAAGAACTCGTCGAGCACGTCGTTCTCGTTGGTCGCGAGGATCAGCTTGGCCACCGGCAGGCCCATCTGGCGCGCGATGTGACCGGCGCAGATGTTGCCGAAGTTGCCCGACGGCACGCAGAAGGCGACCTGCTCGTCGTTCGACCGGGTCGCGGCGAAATAGCCCTTGAAGTAATAGACGATCTGCGCCGCGACGCGCGCCCAGTTGATCGAATTGACCGCACCGATCTTGTGCTTCGCCTTGAAGGCATGATCGTTCGACACCGCCTTCACGATGTCCTGGGCGTCGTCGAACATGCCGGTGACGGCGATGTTGAAGATGTTCGCATCCTGCAGCGAATACATCTGCGCGCGCTGGAAGGCGCTCATCTTGCCGTGCGGCGACAGCATGAACACGCGCACGCCGTGCTTGCCGCGCATCGCGTATTCGGCCGCCGAGCCGGTGTCGCCCGAGGTCGCGCCGAGGATGTTGATGGTTTCGCCGCGGCGGTCGAGCACGTACTCGAACAGGTTGCCCAGCAACTGCATCGCCATGTCCTTGAACGCGAGCGTCGGCCCGTTCGACAACTCCAGCAGGCCGAAGCGGCCCCGGCCGTCGGCATCCTTCTCCAGCCAATGCACCGGCGTGATGTCGGCAGCCTCGTCGCCCTCGCGCACATGGCGATAGACCTCAGCGGTGTAGGTCTTGTCGCAGATCGCCTTCAGGTCGGCCGGCGGGATGTCGGTGATGAACTTCGACAGGATCGCGAACGCCAGCTCGGCATAGGACAGGCCGCGCCAGGCGTCGAGCTCGGCGCGCGTCACCTGCGGATACTGCTCGGGCAGGTACAGGCCGCCATCGGGCGCGAGGCCGCCCAGCAGGATGTCGCAGAACTCGGGGTTGGCGGGCTGGCCGGCGTGGCCGCGGGTGGAGATGTACTTCACTTGAACGTCCTCGGATTGAGCGAAAAGCGTCCGGCGCGGAAGAGTGGTCTTCGTGGGCCGAAAGGCCGCAAGTTTAACGAATGCCGGGCCGAAATCGGGGCCGATGTGGGGCTTTCGCGGCGTCCTCCTTCCAGCAGGCCGACGTGCCCGCCTCGGCACGCGCGCATCGCGGTCGAGCCCGCCTGCGCGCCCCAGCTCCGTCGCGCAGGAAGCGGGCCTGACGGCGAGCCGGCCCCATGAAGCGAAATCCGCAGCCCGCGCGCAGAGCTACAATCGGGTCGTCATCAAGCCACACTCCGGAGAACAGCATGAGTTTCGGCAACATCATCGGCCAGATCCTGCAGCAGGGCATGGCCAGCCAGAGCCGTTCGCGGCTGGAACACACCTTGGGCCCGTCCGGACTCGGGGGAGCCGGCGGATTGGGCGACCTCCTCGGCGCGGTACTGGGCGCAGGAGGCGGCGCGGCTGCGGGTAGCGGGGGCGGACTCAGCGACTTGCTGGGCGGCGCGCTGGGCGGCCAGGGCCGCGGCGGGGCTGGCAGCGCAATGGGCGGTGGGCTGGGCGACCTGCTCGGCGGGGTGCTCGGCGGCGCGTCGCGAGGCGGCAACATGGGTGGCGGAGCAAGCGGCGGCCTGGGCGACCTGCTCGGCGGCCTGCTGGGCGGCGCCGGCGGGCGCAGCAGCGGCAATCCGCTCGGTGGCACCGGCATGGCCCTGCTAGCCACGCTGGCGATGGCGGCGCTGAAGAACTGGCAGGACTCGCGCGGCGCGGCCGCCGGGCTGACCGACGCAGCGATGAGCATGCAGCCGGATCAGCTCGCGGCGATGACCGCGCCCGCCACCGAGGAACTGGTGCTACGCGCCATGACCCCCGCCGCCAAGGCCGACGGCCAGGTCGACGAGGACGAAATCCAGCGCATCGTCGGCAAGATCGGTGACAACGGCGTCACGCCGGAGGAAAAGCAGTTCATCGTCGAGGAACTGCGCCAGCCGCTCGACCTGCGCACGCTGATCGACGCGGTGCCGAACGATGCGGTGGCGGCCCAGGTGTATGGCGCCTCCCTGCTCGCCATCAACGTCGACACCGATGCCGAAGTCGCCTACCTGCAGCGACTCGCGCAGGGCCTGGGGCTGGACGCAGCCACCGTCGACCGCCTGCATCAGCTCACGGGCGCACCCGTCGGCTGAGCGATCGCCGGCCGCCCGAAACGTCAGCAATCGCCGGCTTGCCTTCTGGCAGCCACCTTCATGTCCGGGCATCGCCGCGCGATGCCCGACTCTTCGGACAAGAATTCCGCACTATTCGGACAGCCGGCTCCCCGGCTTTGGTGTGTAATGGTCACCAGGTAGCGGGGAGCCGGGACAAGCCAACCGAAGGCGCGGACACGCCGCACCGGGACGCCCGGTGCCGGCGAGCCTCGATGACGGCTGCCCTTGGCGCCCCTGCTCGACGCGGAACGCCTCCGCGATGATCAATCGGCTTCACTTACTTCAAGGACGATTCCACGATGGTTCAGAGATTCGATGTCGGCGCCCGCATTTCGGAAATGGCCGTGCACAACAACACCGCTTACCTCGCAGGCCAGATCGCCAGCGACGACAGCCAGGACATCCGCGGCCAGACGCAGCAGGTGCTCGCCAGTATCGACGCGCTGCTCGCACGCGTCGGCTCGGACAAGTCGAAGATCCTGATGGCGCAGATCTTTCTCGCCGACCTGAAGGATTTCGCGGCCATGAACGAAGTCTGGGACGCCTGGGTGGTGCCGGGCCACACCCCGCCCAGGGCCACCGTGCTGGCGGGGATGATCAAGCCCGAGTGGAAGATCGAGATCGTCGTCACCGCGGCGCTCTGATCGGCGCCGAACCATCCCCATCCGCAACCCAGGAAAGGTGATCCATGATGAAGGTCGAAACCATCCACGTCGAGCTGAAGCGCCCGCTGCTGATCATGAAAGCCCCCGAGGGCTTCGTCGCCTGCGGTTACATCAATATCGAGACCTGCAACCGGACCGGGGACGCGTGCGCTCTCGTCAACGCGGGTAATTTCGATGACATGAAGAAGGCGCTGATCGTAGCGGTGTCCAACAGGGCAGTGGAATTGGGCATCGCTGTCGGCGACACGGGGGAATCGGCACTGCTGAAGATGCAGTAAGGCGAAGCGTCCCGCAGCAGACGCGCGAGCTCCTCTCGCGTGCCCGCTCGCGGCAGGACGCCATCAACCGGATATGACGAGGCGCACCGCCAGGGCCAGCGCTCGAGACAGGACATCAGGATCGATCACCCGTAGCGGGCTAGGTGTCCGACTTCTCCAGCCGGCGCAGCAGTCGCGCCCGCGACTCGCGTGCCTCGTGCTGCGCACGCACTTCCATGCTTTCCTCGACGAAGGCGATGTGCCGGCGGACGGCGGCGCGCGCAGCGGTCGAGTCCCGCTTGCGCACGGCTTCCCAGATGGCGGCGTGCTGGTCGCGCAGGCGCAGCCAGTCTTCGTCCTGTCGGCGCAGGTGGCGCAGGTTGAGGTCGATGTGCTCGTGCGTGACGCGGAACAGGCTGGCCGTGAGGTGGCCGAACATCACGTTATGCGCGGCCTCGGCAATCGTCTGGTGAAAGGCGAAGTCGGCCTTCACCTGCTCCTCGAAAACGCGCGCCGACGGCCCTTCCGCGAACAGCGCCTCCACCCGTGCGTAAGCGTCGCCGATGCGCTCGATGTCGGCATCGGTGGCGCGCTTGGCAGCCAGCGCAGCGGCCTCGGATTCGAGCATGCCGCGAAACTCCAGCAAGTCGGCCTGCAGATTGGGGTGCTTCTGCAGCATGTCGCCCCAGGGATCGACGAAGCCCGCGTCCAGCCGGTCGGTGACGTAGGTGCCACCCCCCTGGCGGCTGTGCAGCAGGCCTTTCGACACCAGCTTCTGGATGGCTTCGCGCAGCGACGGCCGTGACACGCCCAGGTCGACGGCGAGTTCGCGCTCCGGCTGCAGTCGATCGCCGGGCTTCAGCGCGCCGTCGAGGATGCGCCGCTCGAGTTCGTGCGCGACGGTGTCCGACAAGCGCTGGACCGCGATCTTGCCCTTGTTCATGTCGTCTCTCCATTATTGGTCTGACCAAAATACTACTAGTACGACCCGGGTGTCGGCAAGCACGCCTGTCGAAGAATGATTCGAGCCTGCCATAGATGAAGGGAATCCTTCCGATTCATAAGAGGAATCGTTGACGACGTCCGGAGATGAAGGTACATTTTCCCCCACGCATTAAATTGGTCTTACCACTAAACCAAAACCCGCCTGACGCAGGCCCGATGCGCCCGACCGGGTGCACCACAGGAGGAGACATGAGCAGCCCTTCGCACGGTAGCACGCAAGCTTCGCGCACCTATCCGCCACGCCCTGCGGCCGTCTATTTCTACGCCACCTGCCTGGTGGACCTGTTCGTGCCGGAAGCCGGCATGGACGCCATCACCCTGCTCGAGCGCGAAGGCATTCGCGTGATCTTTCCCGACAGCCAGTCCTGCTGCGGCCAGCCGGCCTTCTCCAGCGGCTTTCCGCAGGAAGCGCGCAAGGTCGCCGCGTCGCAGCTCGACCTGTTCCCCGAGGACTACCCGATCATCGTGCCGTCGGGCTCGTGCGCGGGCATGATCCGCTGGCACTGGGAAAAGATCTTCGCCGACGATCCGGCGCTGCACGCCCGCGCCGCCGCGGTGGCCGCGCGCACCTTCGAACTCGCCGAGTTCCTGCTGCACGTGGTCGGCTTCCAGCGCCGCGACGAAGGCGAGCCGATCACGGTGACATTGCACACCTCCTGTTCCGCGCGGCGCGAGATGGGTACCCATCTCGTCGGCCGCGAACTGCTCGCACGGCTGGGCAACGTCACCCTCGCCCACCATGGCCACGAATCCGAGTGCTGCGGTTTCGGCGGCAGTTTCTCGATCAAGCACCCGGACATCTCGACGGCGATGGTGAGCGACAAGGTCGCGGCGCTGAAGGCGACTGGCGCCCGCAAAGTCGTGACGGCCGACTGCGGCTGCCTGCTCAACATCACCAAACGCGCCGAAAAGGAAGACCGCGACGCCGGGCGATCGATGCCGTCGCTGCCCGGCGAGCACCTCGCCACCTTCCTGCTGCGCCGCACCGGCGGGCAGCCTGCGGAGAGAAGCTGACATGAGCGCCACCCGCGACCGCATCCTCGCCCGGCTGCGCGCCAGCCGCCCGGCCCAGCCGCTGGCCCTGCCGGTGCTCGACGCGCATTACACCCCGCGTGCGCGCAACGAGACCGTTGCCGAGCGCGTGGCACGTTTCCGTGCCGGCATCGAAAGCTTCCACGCGGAAGTCCACCTCGCCAGCGAAGGCGACTGGCCCGCGCTGCTCGCCGGCCTGTGCGCCAACAAGGGCGTCCAATCGCTGCTGTATGGCGCCGACACGCCTGCCGGGCGTCGGCTCGACGCATCCGCCTTCGCTGGAACGACGCTGCGTCCATGGGCCGGCGAAATCGAGGGCTTGAAGGCCGACCTCTTCCACCGCGTCGACGCCGGCTTCACCCAGACACTGGGCGCGATCGCCGAAACCGGCACGCTGATCGTGTGGCCATCGGAGGCCGAGCCGCGCACGCTGTCCCTGGTGCCGCCGATCCACTTCGCGCTGCTCGACGCGCGCGCCATCCACCCGACTTTCTTCGACGCGATGCGCGCCGGCAACTGGGCCGCCGGCTTGCCGACCAACGCGCTGCTCATTTCCGGCCCCTCGAAGACCGCCGACATCCAGCAGACCTTGGCCTACGGCGCCCACGGACCGAAGGAACTGGTGGTGATCATGATCAACACCGAAGGAGACGTGCAATGAGCGCAACCCACGCCACTGCAGCCACGAACTCCGCCGGCAACCCGTCTGCCGGCAGCGCCCCCTCCGGCAACCGCGCATCGGGCAGGGGCGACGCCCGGCCGATCGCCTTCGTCTCCGCGCAGGCCTTGCGCGAGCGCATGCACGAGGCGGTGAATGACCCGCATCTGCGCAAGAGCTTCCGCGGCGCGATGGACTTCCTGATGGCCAAGCGCGCCGCGCAATTCCCCGACGAATCCGAACTGGACTCGCTGCGCACGCTGTCCGAAGGCATCCGCCAGTACAGCCTGTCGAAGCTGCCCGACCTGCTCGAACAGCTCGAGGCCAACCTGACGCGCAACGGCGTGCAGGTGCATTGGGCGGCGGATGCGGATGAAGCCAACGCCATCATGCTCGGCATCGCCCGCCGTCATGCGGCGAAGACCATCGTCAAGGGCAAGTCGATGGTGAGCGAGGAGATCGAGTTCAACCACGCGATGCAGGCGGCGGGCATCGATGCGCTGGAATCGGACATGGGCGAATACATCGTCCAGCTCGCCGGCGAAAAGCCCTCGCACATCATCATGCCGGCGATCCACAAGACCAGGGAGCAGATCGCCCGCCTGTTCGCCGAGAACGTGCCCGGCGTCGCCTATACGGACAATGTCGATGCGCTGATCCAGATCGGCCGCCAGGTGCTGCGCGAGAAGTTCGAGCAGGCCGACATCGGCCTGTCGGGGGTCAATTTCGCCGTCGCCGAGACCGGCACCCTGTGCCTGGTGGAGAACGAAGGCAACGGCCGCATGTGCACCACCGTGCCGCGGGTGCACATGGCGATCACCGGCATCGAGAAGATTGTCGAGAAGCTGGAGCACGTCGCACCGCTGTTCTCCATCCTCACCCGTTCGGCCACAGGCCAGGCGATCTCGACCTACTTCAACATGATCTCCGGCCCGCGCAAACCGGGCGAGAAGGACGGCCCCGAAGAGGTGCACCTGATCCTGCTCGACAATGGCCGCAGCCAGGCCTATGCCGACGAGCAGTTGCGCAAGACCCTCCAATGCATCCGCTGCGGCGCCTGCATGAACCATTGCCCGGTGTACACCCGCATCGGCGGCCTGGCCTACGGCACCACCTACCCGGGGCCGATCGGCAAGATCGTGTCGCCGCACATGATGGGACTGGAGCAGACGCACCTGCTGCCCACGGTGTCCACGCTGTGCGGTGCGTGCGGCGAAGTCTGCCCGGTCAGGATTCCCATCCCGGAGCTGCTGGTGCGCCTGCGCGGCGAAGCGCAGAGCAAGCCGCACGACAACCCCGTCATGGTGGGCCAGGGCGCAGGCTACAGCCCGCTGGTGTCCTTCGTCTGGCGCACCTGGGCACGCATCTACGCCAGCCCCGGCAACTACCGGATCTTCAGTTGGCTCGCATCGCGCTTCCGCGCGCTCACGCCCTCGCGGCAGAGCGGCTGGACGGCAGCGCGCACACCACTCACTCCCGCTCCGAGACGACTGCGAGACATGGTGCGCGACCGCCAGTAAGCGCACCCGGAAGCGCCCCCTGAACCGCCCTTCCTCGTCGGAGGGGCGACCGCGAGCAAGCACTACAACCAACGCATCCCCGACGGGAGATCCCATCGTGTCCGCACTGATTGAAGCCCTGCGCCGCCGGCTGCCCGCCGAGCGAGTCATCACCGACGAACTGCGCCGCCTTGCCTATGGCACGGACGGCAGCTTCTACCGCCTGATCCCGGAAGTGGTCGCGGTCGTCGACGACGAGGACGAAGTTCGCGACGTCGTCAATCTCTCCCGCCAGCATCGGCGGCCGGTGACCTTCCGCGCCGCCGGCACCAGCCTGTGCGGCCAGGCGGTCACCGACGGCGTGCTGGTGCTGCTCGGCGACGGCTTCGCCACCTGCCGCATCGCCGCCGACGGCGCCACGGTGCAGGTGGGGCCCGGCATCGTCGGTGCCGACGTGAATCGCCGCCTGGCGCCGCTGGGCCGCAAGATCGGCCCCGACCCGGCGTCGATCAACGCCGCCAAGATCGGTGGCATCGCTGCCAACAACAGCAGCGGCATGTGCTGCGGCACGGCGCAGAACAGCTACAACACGCTGGCCTCGATCCGCGTGCTGTTCGCCGACGGCAGCCTGCTGGATACCGGCGATGCGGCCAGCGTGGCCGAATTCCGCGACAGCCATGCCGCGCTGCTCGATCGCCTGGCCGCGCTCGCCGCCGAAGTGCGCAGCGACGAAGCGCTCGCCGCGCGCATCCGCAAAAAGTACAAGATCAAGAACACCACCGGCTACAGCCTCAACGCACTGGTCGATTTCCACGACCCGGTGGACATCCTCGCGCACCTGATGATCGGCTCCGAGGGCACCCTGGGCTTCATCTCGCAGGTGACCTACCGCACCGTGCCGGAGTACGCCCACAAGGCCAGCGCCCTGGTGTTCTTCCCCGACATGGGAACGGCCTGCCGCGCCGTCTCCGGCCTCAAGTCGCGGCCGGTGGATGCGGTCGAGCTGCTCGACCGCGCCTCGCTGCGTGCCGTCGCCCACCAGCCCGGCATGCCGGCGCTGTTGAAGACGCTGGCCGAGGGCGCCACCGCACTGCTGATCGAGACGCGCGCACCGTCGGCGGCGGAACTCGACGAACGCGTGGCCGCCGTGCTGACCGAGCTCGCCGCCTATCCGCTGATCGAACCCGCGGCCTTCACCACCGACCCGACCGAGATCGACCACCTGTGGCATGTGCGCAAGGGCACCTTCCCGGCGGTGGGTGCCGTGCGCAAGCCGGGCACGACCGTCATCATCGAGGACGTCGCCGTCGCCGTGCCCGACCTCGCCGACTGTTGCCTCGACCTGCAACACCTGTTCGCCAGGCACGGCTACCACGAGGCCATCATCTTCGGCCATGCGCTGGAGGGCAACGTCCACTTCGTGTTCACCCAGGATTTCGGCATCGAATCCGAAGTCGCGCGTTACGCCGCCTTCATGGACGAGGTGTGCACGCTGCTGGTGAACAAGTACGACGGTTCGCTGAAGGCCGAGCATGGCACTGGCCGCAACATGGCGCCCTTCGTCGAGCTGGAATGGGGCGCACAGGCCTATGCGCTGATGAAGGAGATCAAGCGCCTGTTCGACCCGGAGGATCTGCTCAACCCCGGCGTGATCATCAACGACGACGCCGAGGCTCACCTCAAGCACCTCAAACCGATGCCCGCCGCGGGCGCGCTCTACGCGGCGGTGGACCGCTGCATCGAATGCGGCTTCTGCGAACCGCAGTGCCCGTCGCACGGCCTGACGCTGTCGCCGCGCCAGCGCATCGTCGGCTGGCGCGAACTGTCGCGGCGCAAGGCTGCCGGCGAGGACGAGGGCGAACTCGGCCGCGACTACCTCTACATGGGCCTCGATACCTGCGCGACCTGCGGTCTGTGCGCCACCGCCTGCCCGGTCGGCATCGAGACCGGCGCGCTGACGCGGGCGGTACGCGGCGAAAAGCTATCCACCGTGGCGCGCAAGCTGGGCCGCGTCGCCGCCAACCATTTCGGCGCCACCCAGGCGCTGGCCCGCACTGCGCTCAAGGCGGGGCACCTGGCGGAGTCGGTGATCGGCACGGAGTTGCTGTCGCGCCTGAGCGGCGGTGCGTGGAAGGCCGGCATGCCCAAACCTCAGCCGGCGGGGCGCCCCTCCTCCGGCACCCGCCAGGGTGACAAGGTCGTCTATTTCCCCACCTGCGCCGGCCGCATGTTCGGCGCGGACACGCCCGAAG
>SHNC01000233.1 GCA_004295105.1 Betaproteobacteria bacterium
CCGCACAGGACTCCCGCCCCCCCCAACGACCCGGACCCGCCCCGCAGAACCGCCCAGACCGAAAGAGCCGCGCATTATAAACACCAAGAAGACAACGTCAACGCCCGATTCAGCACACCCGATTCAATCAACACTGAAAGGAAAAATGCTGGTGGGGTTCGGCACGCGGCGACGCGATCCAAACTGTCGAATGCCGGCTGGCCCGAGCAGCCCGTCGAGACCTGCGCGCATTCATGCAACAGGTCATTCCTGACTGCGGTGAATTGCGAAACCACTCCAGGTCTGACTCACCGGCATGATTTCCAGATTGTTGATGTTGATATGCGGCGGCTGGTTCATCAGCCAGAAACAGGTTTCGGCGATATCCTCGGGCTGCACCGGATTGGCACCCGCATAGGTTGCGTCATAGCGGGCCTGGTCGCCGCCAAAACGCACGAGCGAAAATTCGCTCTCGCACAGACCTGGCTCGAGGTCGGTGACTCGCACGCCAGTCCCCGCGAGGTCGCAACGCAAGCCGAACGAGAATTGCCGGACGAACGCTTTCGTGCCGCCATAGACGTTGCCGCCCGCATACGGCCAGTTTCCAGCCACCGAGCCGATATTGACGATGCTCGCCCCTGCGCCGTGAGCGATGAGCCTGGGCAGCAACATGCGTGTCGTATACATCAGCCCCTTCACGTTGGTATCGACCATCGTGTCCCAGTCATCGAGGCTGCACTGCTGCGCAGGATTGATACCCAGCGCAAGGCCTGCGTTGTTGATCAGTCCCTGCAGGCTTGCGAACTCGGCGGGCAGTCCGTCGATGGCGGCCTGCATCGCCTGCCTGTCCCGTACATCCACGGCAAGCGGCAACACCGATGTCGTAGCCGAAAGTTCCTCGGCGAGCCCGCGCAGGCGGTCCGTGCGGCGTCCGGTGATGACCAGCTTCCAGCCCGCCGCAGCGAAACGTCGCGCACATGCTTCACCGAATCCCGAGGTGGCACCGGTGATGAAAAGCGTCGAATTCATGATCTCTCCCTGATGACTTGCAGACTTCGTGGCAAACAGCCCATGCGCCCGGCGAACCGACAGCCGATCGACGTCAGGCGCCACGCGCCGCCGGAGCAGTCGATGGGCGCCACATCGTTGCGACGATACCGCCGAACACGAGCGCCATGCCGAAGTAGTGATACCACTGCGGGCTCTCGCCAAGCAGCAATGCCGACAGGATCGCCGCGAAGACCGGTTGCAGATGGATGAACAAGGATCCAATCGACGGCCCAACCTCGCGGACGCCAGCATTGAAGCAGACGAAGCCGAGGAAGGCGGCGACGATTCCGGCGTAGAGGATACCGGCCACCGAGCCCGCGTGCACCCGAATGGAGGCACCGGAGGCAATTTCCCAAGCGTACATCGGTGCCATCACGGCAAGCCCCACCACGATCAGCGACGCAAGCAGCAACATCGGATGCACGCCCTGCGGACGCCACTGCAGCCCCACCGTATAGATGCTCCAGGCGAGCACGGCGACCAGCATCCACACGTCGCCGGCATTGAGGCTCAATCCGAACAGCGTATCGACGCTTCCGCGGCTGATGAGCACGAGCACGCCGATCATGGACACGGCAACGCCGATCGCTTCCGTCCGCGCCAAGCGCTTGTCGAGAAAGACAAAGGCGAGCGCGATCGTGGCAACCGGAATGAAGGAGTTCAGCAGGGTCGCGCTCGTCGCAGTGGTGTACTGGACGGCGACATAGGAAAAGGTGTTGTAGAAACCCACTCCGAATACACCGAGGAAGATCACCCGCTTCCATGCAGCGCGCAAAGCTGGCCACTGCGCCCTCAGATGCGGCAAGGCGAGCGGAAGCACGCATGCGAAAGCCGTCACCCATCGCCAGAAGGCCAGCGCCACGGGCGGCAGATCCGCACGCAAGCCGCGGCTCATCACCATGTTGCCGGCCCAGAACAAGGACGTCACCGTCAGAAGCAGATAGGCGGTCATACGTGTGCGGGTCATTTCGGCAGTCCGGCGCGAGGGTGAGTATTGGAGAAGGCATGATCGTTGTCATCGAATTCGAGATAAAGGCTTCATCCTTGGCAACACTATTTGCCCATCCAGAACAATCACCTCCAAGCAGATCGCTTCGCTTGCGCAGCCAGACGCGCCGCGTCCTCACCACCCATGCTCTTTCGCTGACAAGCATCCATGCATCTCCGCATGGCTGCCCACCCCCTTTCGCAGCGCGGCACCTTCGCGCATGCATGCTTCACGTAGAATCCGCCACCCGAGACTCGCTCCGCGCCGATCACCTGCACGCACGAACATGCCGCTTCCCCGCTTCGACCCCGCCGATTACTCCGCCCAGCTTGCCGCCAAGGTCGCCCGCTTCACGGCGGATTTCGGGTTCTTCGGGCTGCCCGAGCCCGAGATCTTCAGTTCCGCACCACTGCACTATCGCCTGCGGGCTGAGTTTCGCATGTGGCACCACGGCGAGCGCGTCGATTACGCGATGTACGATCCGGCAGACCCCCGCAATCCGATCGTCATCGACGACTTCCCCGCAGTGGCGGCGCCCGTCTGCGCCGTCATGCCGCGGCTGCGCGAGCGCCTGCAGAATTGCGAGACCTTGAAGCGCCGCCTGTTTCAGGTCGAGTTTCTCGCCACGCTGAGCGGCGAGCTGATGGTCAGCCTCGTCTATCACCGCCCTCTGGATCAGAACTGGGAACTCGCGGCACGTGAGCTGGCCGCCGAGCTGCAGATCCAGCTCATCGGGCGCAGCCGCAAGCAGAAGATCGTCATCGACCGCGACTGGGTGCTCGAACAATTCGAGCTCGACGGTCGACAGTTGCGCTACCAGCAGATCGAAGGCAGCTTCACGCAGCCGAATGGAGAGGTGAACCGCAAGATGCTCGCCTGGGCACGCACACAGGCCAAGGCGATCGGCGGAGACCTGCTCGAGCTTTACTGCGGCAACGGCAACTTCACGATCGCGCTTTCCCCGCTGTTCGATCGCGTGCTCGCGACGGAACTCAGCAAGTCGTCAGTCCGCGCAGCGCGCTACAACCTCGAGGCGAACCGGGTGGGCAACGTGACGATGGTTCGTATGTCCAGCGACGAAATCAGCGATTCGATCGCCGGCGGTCGCGCCTATCGACGAATGCAGGGAATCGATGTGGCGAGCTATCGTTTCAGCACACTGTTCGTCGATCCGCCGCGCGCCGGTCTGGACGAAGCAACGCTGCACCTCGCCCAGCGTTTCGACAACGTCCTGTACGTTTCCTGCAACCCCGAGACACTGAGGGAGAACGTGCAGGCACTTCAGGACACGCACCGCATCGCCACCGCCGCCGTCTTCGATCAGTTCCCATACACGCACCATCTCGAGTGCGGCCTGCACCTGGTGCGACGCTAGAACCAGCCACTGCGGAGTGGTACGGCGACGAACGGTCCGCTCCCAACTCGTCCGGCGCCGCTGAAGGAAGCGCCGCCCATCGCCCACCGCATGCAATGCCTGGCCCTCCCCGCATGACCCCGGCCTTGCAGGGACGCCGACCCCGACATCGGCGAAGGGGCGGTGCTCACGAGATCTTCAGCGGGCGCGCGAAGACACTGCAATTCCAGCGACGATCAGTGCGAACGCGATGCCGTGGTAAAGCCTGGGCCATTCGCCGATCGCGGCAGCCGACAGGATTGCGGCAAACAGTGGCGTCAGGTTGTAGAAGATGGCCGCCATCGCCGGCCCTGCCTCCGCCACCGCAAGTCCCCAGGCGCGATAGGCGATGATGGATGGGCCGATCGCCATATAGGCAATCGCCGCCGCCAGTGCCCACGACCACTGTGCGGGATGTGAGGTCGCGACCAAGTCGCCGACCGCGGCCCCGCCCACCGCCCACACCACACCGAACACCGACTGGGCGACGAGGAACTCCGCCCAGTTCCAGGCCGGGCGCCTGTCGCCGAGCATGTGTGCCGGCGGCCGCGCCAGCATCCAGCTATAGATCGACCAGCCCAGGATCGCGAGCAGCATCAGCATGTCGCCCTCGACGAACTCGATGCGGGCCAGGGTCGAAAGGTCGCCGCGCGACAGCACGAGTGCCACCCCAAGCAACGACAACACTGCCCCGGCCAGTTGAAGGCGCTTGGGCATCACGCCATAGGCCACCGCGCCGATCGCCATGGTCCACACGGGCGAACTCGACGCGATCAGCGTCACGTTCAGCGGCGTGCTGGTGCGCAGCGCCATGTACTGCAGGGCGTTGTACGCCCCGACGCCGATCAGCCCGAGTATCGCAAGGTAGCCCCAGCGCGCGGCGATCTGCGCCCTCGCCTCCCGCGTCGCCAGCGCCCGCCAGCCGAACAACAGCAGCAACGCAAAGGCCACCATCCAGCGAAAGGCGTTCAGCCAGAGCGGGTCCATGCTGCCGATCGACATGCGTCCGACCACTGCATTGCCCGCCCACAGCAGGGGCGGCGTGGCAAGCATCAGGGCCAGTCTGGGCGTGAGCTGCATCGGAACTCCCGGCGCGTTCGGTGCCTGAGGGCAATTTGCTGGACACCGCATCGTGGCGGCATGCGCGGCAGTGTAGTCATTCTTGCACTGTGGGCCCAATCGCGACCGCTCGCCACAAAGCGCAAGAACGCGCCACCGTGCGCTTTCCGACTGTGATCTGCGTCACTTCCGGCGGGTGGATTGCGTCATCGGCAGCCGCGTCCATCGCGCGCAATCTGGCATCGGACCGTCAGCAGATCCGCGGGCGGCGCCCGAACCACAACAGGAGATCGTTACCATGAAAGCAATTGCCGAAAAGCCGATGGCCGCCACGTGCGCCGAGATCACCGAACTCGCACGCCAGAGCCGCGAACGTGCGCTTGCCGCCCGCCAGGCCGCGACCGAGCTCACGCCCGAGGAAGCAGCCGGCGTGGGCGGGGGCCTCCTGATCGCCGGTCCTTTCCCGTGGGGCGTGCTGCCCTTCCTCAAGTACGCAGACATGTTCAAGACGAACGTGACGAGTCCCGCAGGCGGCTTCACGATGCCGACCGACATCGCATCGGGCCGGGGCTTCTGAGGCACCGCCATGGACCGCAAGACCCATCTCATGTGCCCGAGTGCCGAGCCGGATGGCGCGGGCGCGACCTTGTTCGGCGTCGTACTGGGCACGCCCGAACGGCCGGAAACCGCCTATCTGGAGGAAGCCAGGCCGGTGACGGCTGAATTGCTCGCGCTCGCGGATCCGGTCGCCCCCACCGAGATGTTCCGCTTCGCCGCACGCTGCATCCGCACCGGTTGCGCGCATTACGACGACGCGCGTGACACCTGCCGGTTCGGCGAGAAGACGGTCCGACTTGCGCCGGTGGTGGTCCATCAACTGCCGCGCTGCGCCATCCGCTCGTCCTGCCGCTGGTGGTACCAGGAGGGCGCCGCCGCCTGCCAGCGTTGTCCGCAGGTGGTGCGCACCTGTGCGGCGGGCAGTACCGAGGTGGGCCGTGCGGCCGATCCGCGCGTCGCCTGATGTCGATTCGAGCAAGGAGAACTCCATGCAAGCCACAACGCAACTGCGCCCACTCAGCGAAGCCGAGATCGCCGCCGTCAACGGTGGCGTGTTGCTGCTGTACTGGCTGCTGGTACGCCCGGCGTATTGAATGCACCCCTCGGGGCGCATCGCACTCGCGGCCGGGAACGGCATCGCCCGCTGCCGGCCGCTCCCTCTGAATTCCGCACCGGATCCGCAACCATGAATCGACACCTGTTCCGGCATGAAGTGTTCGAGGCACGCCAGGCCCGCCAGCAGGGCAAGGTGCTGATCACTAGCGGGCCCGCCCAGCGCATCCTCGTCCTCGCCGTGCTGCTGGTGGCGTGCGCGCTGCTCGTCTTCGCCTGGCAGGGCGAATACACGCGCAAGGAGCATGTGTCCGGATTTCTTGCGCCAACCCTGGGCATGCTCAAGATCCACACGCCGCAGGTCGGGCGCGTCATCGAACGTCATGTGAGCGAAGGGCAGCGCGTACGCCAGGGCGACCCGCTGATCCTCGTCTCCAGCGAGCGCGCCACCGGCTCCACTGCCGCCGCGCAGCGGGCCATGCTTGCCGAGCTGGCTTCCCGCCGTGACAGCCTGCGCCGCGAACAGGGCAAGCTGGGCGAAATCGACCGGCTCGCAGCGGAAGGTCTCGCCAATCGCATCCGCGGGCTCGAGGCCGAGCTCGCCCAGGCCCGCACCCAGCGCGAGATCCAGCACAGCCGCATCGCCGGTGCACAGCAGACCGTCGCGCGCAATCGCGAGCTGCTGGCGGCGAAATTCCTTTCGCGCGCGGCCATGCAGCAGGGCGAGGAACAACTGCTCGACCAGCGCAGCCAGCTCGCCGCGATCGAACGCGCCATTACCGGCCTGCAGCGCGACCTCGATGCCGCCAGGGTGGAACTGGCCGCATCCACGCTGCGGCGCTCGAACAACGCCGCCAGCCTCGAACGCCAGATCTCAGAGATCGAACAGCAACTTACCGAGCAGGACGCACGCCGCGAGGTAATCCTCACCGCGCCTGCGGACGGCACCGTCACCACGGTGGTCGCCGAGGTCGGCCAGACCGTCTCGCCCGACAAGCCGCTGCTGTCCATCCTGCCGCAAGGTGCCGCGCTCGAAGCACGCCTGCTCGTGCCCACGCGCGCCGCCGGCTTCATCCGCCCCGGCCAGGATGTCGCGCTGCGGTACCAGGCCTTTCCCTACCAGCGATTCGGCCATCATCTCGGCGAAGTCGCCGAAGTCGGTCGCAGCGTGCTGCAGCCCGGTGAGATCGACCTGCCGGTCGCCATCAACGAACCGGTCTACCTGGTGACGGTCCGTCTTGCCGCACAGCAGGTGCGCGCCTACGGCCAGTACCTCGCGCTGCAACCGGGTATGACGCTGGATGCGGACGTCCGCGTCGACCGCCGCCGCCTCATCGAATGGCTGCTCGACCCGCTGCTGTCCGTCACCGGCCGCGTCTGAGCCCGCACCGGGAGCCTTCCATGTCCGCCCTCGATTTTTCCGCGTCCCGGCGTACACCGGTCATCCTGCAAAGCGAAGCGGCCGAATGCGGCCTCGCCTGTCTGGCGATGGTCGCCGGCCACCATGGGCATCGCATCGACCTGGCGACGCTGCGCAGCCGCCACGGCATCTCGCTGCGCGGCTCCACGCTGGCGGACCTGATGCGCCTTGCCGCACATCTGAACCTGAGCCCGCGGCCCCTGCGCCTCGAGCTCGAACATCTGAGCCAGCTCCGGCTACCCTGCGTGCTGCATTGGGACATGGACCACTTCGTCGTCCTCGTGCGTGTGCGCCGTGATCGCCTCGTCCTGCACGACCCCGCCAGCGGCCGGCGCGACATGACGCTCGCCGAATGCTCTCGGCATTTTACCGGCATCGCGATGGAACTGGCGCCCACGGTCGACTTCGTACCCCGCAGCGAGCGCCGCGCCGTGCGCCTGCGCACACTGATCGGCCGCCTGCCCGGCCTCGCCGGCGCGATGGGCCAGATCATCGCGCTCGCCCTGGTGCTGCAGCTTCTGCTGCTGACCGGCCCCTTCTACATGCAGTGGGTGGTGGACCACGCGCTGGTGGCACAGGACCGCGACCTGGTGACCGTGCTCGCGATCGGCTTCCTGCTGCTCGCCCTGATGCAGGCCGGCGTCACCGCCCTGCGCGCCTGGGTGCTCATGGTGCTGGGCACGACCTTGAACCTGCAGATCCTCGCCAACCTGTTCCGCCACCTGGTGCTCCTGCCGATCGCCTGGTTCGAGAAGCGCCACATGGGCGACATCGTGTCGCGCTTCGAGTCGGTCAATGTGATCCAGCGCACCCTCACCACCGGGTTTCTCGAAGCCCTCATCGATGGCGCGATGGTGATCGTGACGCTGACGATGATGCTGCTCTACAGCGGCACGCTGACGCTCGTCGTGCTGGCAGCCGCCACGCTGTACGCCCTGCTCCGCGTCGCGCTGTATCGCCCGCTGCGTCTGGCGACCGAAGAGCACATCGTCCGCGGCGCACGTCAGCGGAGCCACTTCCTCGAGACGGTGCGCGGCATGCAGAGCATTCGCCTGTTCGGGCACGAGGCGGCACGCACCGCCGCCTGGCACAACCTGACGGTGGACGAGTTCAATGCCGGCATCCGCACCCAGCAGCTCGGCATCCTCTACCAGGGCCTGAACGGCGTGCTGTTCGGGGTCGAAAACATCGTCACCATCTGGCTCGGCGCGCTGCTCGTGCTCGACACCGCCGCCGGCAGCGGCTTCTCGGTCGGCATGCTGTTCGCCTTCGTCGCGTACAAGGCGCAGTTCGTACAGCGCGTGGCGGCACTGGTCGAAAAGGGGCTGGATCTGCGCATGCTGGGCCTGCACACCGAGCGCATCGCCGATGTCGCCCTCACGGCGACGGAGCCGCTCGAGGCCCCCGTCGTCGCCACCGACACCCCCCTGAGCGGCAGCATTGCGGTACGCGGACTGTGCTTCCGCTACGCCGACACCGACCCGCCGGTGCTGCACGACGTGAGCTTCAGCGTCGAAGCCGGTGAATCGGTGGCCATCGTCGGCCCGTCCGGCTGCGGCAAGACCACGCTGGTCAAGCTCATGCTCGGCCTGCTTCCGCCTACCGCCGGCCACATCGAGGCCGACGGCCTGCCCCTCGCCCGCCTCGGCCTGCGCCGATATCGCGACGCGGTGGCCAGCGTGATGCAGGACGACCAGCTCTTCGCCGGTTCGATCGCCGAGAACATCTGCTTCTTCGATGCTCAGCCCGACCACGCGCGTATCGAACGCAGTGCGCGCCTCGCCGCCGTGCATGAGGACATCGTCGCCATGCCCATGCAGTACAACACGCTGGTCGGCGACATGGGCACGGTGCTGTCCGGCGGCCAGAAGCAGCGCATCCTGCTGGCGCGTGCGCTCTATCGCGAGCCGACCATCCTGTTCCTCGACGAGGCCACCAGCCATCTCGACATCGCGCGCGAGCGCAGCGTCAATGAAGCCGTTCGCGGCCTGAAGCTGACCCGCATCATCGTCGCGCATCGGCCGGAAACCATCGCCAGCGCCGACCGCGTGATCGTGCTCGATGGCGGCAGGGTGAGCACCGAGATGCACGCCGTCAGCGGCGCGGCGCATGCAGCAGGTCGGCCATCGCCGCGCTGATCGGCAAGCCGGTCTTGATCTCGACGTACAGGAACTGGCCCTGCGGATTGAGTTCGAGGAAGACGTAGTCGCCCGCCTCGTCGATGCGCAGGTCCACCGTGGCGTACTGCAGCCCGAGGGCTCGCAGCAGCGCGAGCAGCCTATCGACCACGTCCTGCGGCAGGGAATGGATGCGAAACGGGACATCGACGTCGAGCCGGCCGTCCACCTGGCCGCCGGCATCGCAACCGGGGTCAAACTCGGCGGCGAAGATGCGCTCGCCCAGCAGCGTCACGCGAACCTCACGCTTGCCGCCGATCTGCTGCTGGAAGATCGTGGGCGCGAAGCCGAGCGCATCGAGTGCGTTCGCTTCCTCGTCACCCCAGCGCTTGGTGAACAGCAGTTCATCCATGGCTACGGCCAGTGTCTTGTGCACCACCCTGCCCGAATGGTGCTCGACGAAACCGAGCACCGCGTCGGCGTCGTTGGAAATCAGCGTCTCGGGCACCTTGAGCCCCAGCCGTCGGGCGATCGCCAGTTGCAGCGGCTTGCTCGCGGCCTGCTGCCGGTAGGGCTCGCTCACCAGCCGGGTGCCCT
>SHNC01000083.1 GCA_004295105.1 Betaproteobacteria bacterium
GACATGGAGGTTCCTGCAGCCTTTCTGGTGAGCGTTTCTTCGTGAGTGACGGGGCGAACTCGTCCGCGGGACCGGCGCGTCAATCCGCGCGTGCCGCGGCCGCACCGCCATCGGCGGGGAAACCGCGCAGCAGTTGATGCACGATCCACTCGGCCTCGGCTTCGGTGACGATGCCACGGAAGGGTGGCATCGGCGTGCCGGGCCGGCCGGCGTAGATCGTCGCCACCAGGCCTTCCGCCGGCTTGCCTGCGAGCGCTTCGGCGGTGAGTGCCGGGCCCAGGCCGCCCGCCAAGGTGAGGCCATGGCAGGAGCCGCAGTCCTGGCGGACGATGTGGACCAGCTCGCGATAGCGCTGAGGTTCGGGCTGCTCCGCGGCCGAGGCATAGGCCGCAACCAGCGCAGCCCCGATCAGCACGGCGGCATGGACGACGACGGGCGGCAGCTTCATGGCGAAACCCTTCATGACTCGATGGGCGTGAGCATGCGATGGGGCGCGACCCGGCACCTTGACTGGCATCAACCGCCACGACGCCCTCAGGGTCCTGGTCGGCTACCGTTCGGCGCCGCCCGAAAAAAAGCGGGCGGCCACGAAGGCCGCCCGCCATTCAACGCTGCTTCGATCGACGTCGATCAGTAGATGTCGTGCTGCGTGTTGATCATGTTGAACTTGCCGGTCGGGGTGATCAGCTTCGGATCCTTGATCACCGTCTTCAGCTTGCGGGTCTTGTCATCCACCACGACGATGGCCGATTCCTGGTTCTTCGCCGACCACACCGAGAACCACACCTCGTCGCCCTTCTGGTTGTACTCGGGCTGCAGCACGCGCTTCGCACCCTCGCCCACGCCCGCCCATTCGGCGATAGGCAGCACCTCGTAAGGCTTGTCGAGGTTCTTGATGTCGAACACCGCGATCGACTGGCTGACCTTCGGATCGGGGTGCAGCGCAGTATCGACCCACAGGTTCTGCGACTTCGGATGGGTCTTGAGGAACAGCGAACCGCCACCCTGGCCCTTCAGCGTGCGCACGACCTTCCAGGCATTGGCCTTGTGCTTGGCGGGGTCGGTGCCGATCAGCGAGATGCTCTCGTCACCCAGGTGCCCGGTGGCCCACACCGGCCCGTGCTGCGGATCGACGAAGTTGGCGCCACGGCCCGGGTGCGGGATCTTGCCCACTTCGATGATGCCGGCGATCTTGCCGTCCTTCGCATCGACCGCCGCGACCTTGTTCGACTGGTTCGCCGCCACCATGAAGTAGCGCTTGCTGGCATCCCAGCCGCCGTCGTGCAGGAAGCGTGCCGCCTGCAGTTCGGTGGTCTTGAGCGCGTTGATGTCCGAGTAGTCGACCATCAGGATCTTGCCGGTCTCCTTCACGTTCACCACGAACTCGGGCTTGAAGTGCGAGGCCACGATCGACGCGACGCGCGGCTCGGGGTGGTATTCCTGCGTGTCCACCGTCATGCCACGGGTGCCGACGATCTTCAGCGGCTCCAGCGTGTCGCCCTTCATGATGACGAACTGGGGCGGCCAGTACGAACCTGCGATTGCGTACTTGTCCTCATAGCCCTTGTACTTGGAAGTCTCGACCGACCGCGCCTCGAGACCGGTGCGGATCTCGGCGACGTTGTCGGGTTTCTCCATCCACAGGTCGATCAGGTTGATCGTGGCGTCGCGACCGATCACGTACAGGTAGCGACCGGATGCCGAGGTGCGCGAGATGTGCACCGCGTAGCCGGTCTTGACGATGTTGATGACCTTCTTGGTGTCGCCGTCGATCAGCATCACCTCGCCGGTGTCACGCAGCGTGGTCGAGAAGATGTTGTTCAGGTTGTAGTTGTTCATCTTCTTCGTCGGACGCTGCTCCGGCGGAATGATGACCTTCCACGTTGCCTTCATCTCGGGCATGCCGAATTCCGGCGGCTGCGGAGGCGTCTGCTGCACATAGCGCGCCATCAGATCGACTTCTTCCTTGGAGAGCTCGCCCGAGGTGCCCCAGTTCGGCATGCCGGCCGGCGAACCGTACTCGATGAAGACCTTCAGGTAATCGGTGCCCTTTTCCAGCGTGATGTCGGGCGTCAGCGGCTTGCCGGTGGCGCCCTTGCGCAGCACGCCGTGGCAGCCGGCGCAGCGCTCGAAGTAGATCTGACGGGCCTTGTCGAACTCGGCCTTGCTCATCTGCGGCGCCTTGGGATTGACGTCCTGGTGCATTTCGACCGCCCCCAGCGGTGAGGAGCCTGCCTGGTACTTCAATTCGGCAGGAGAGACGTCCTTGTGCGCGTCGGGGGCATCCGCCGCCCATGCGGTCGCAAACGCGAGCGGCAGCACTGCCAGCCCGATCGATCTGAAAAGCCACTTGCTGTTATGCATTGTTTTCTCCTTGCCACGCGTGGAAACGGAAACGAACTGACCGACGGCTCGCAGTATCGATTTCGCCGGGACCGGCGATCCTTGATTTGGGTTAATTTTCCCTGCACCAGGTAGGGATAAAGTTCGCGGCGTATGCAATGCACAGCCCGGGGCATGACAGGTGCGCATGCCCCCACCCGGAGCCGACGCCATGCCACACGCCCTGCTGCAGACTCCAGACGCCTTGCGCGCCGCCAGCCCGAATGCAGGATCGATGGCAAGGGGCGTCTCCATGACGCGCCGCTACCTCCCGCGCACCTCCCGGCTGGCAAGCATTGCGGCGGACCATCGAACCCATGACGCAGCGGGCAAGGTGTGGCTCGTCGGTGCCGGCCCCGGCGACCCCGAGCTGCTGACGCTCAAGGCCGCACGCCTTCTCGCCTCCGCCGACGCGGTCGTGTACGACCACCTCGTCGGCACCGCCATCCTCGCCATGATTCCGCCCACCGCACGCCGCGTGTATGCCGGCAAGGAAGCGGGCAACCACGCCCTGCCGCAGCCGGAGATCAACCAGGTACTCGTCGACCTGGCGCGGGAAGGCCTGCAGGTGGTGCGACTCAAGGGCGGCGACCCCTTCATTTTCGGCCGTGGCGGCGAGGAAATGCAGGCGGTGACGGCGGCCGGCCTGGCGTGCGAGATCGTGCCCGGCATCACCGCAGCAGCCGGCGCCGCGTCGACCACCGGCATTCCGCTGACCCATCGCGAACACGCGCAGACCCTGGTGTTCGCCACCGGCCACCTGAAGAACGACACGGTCGATCTCGACTGGGCCACATTGGCCCGCCCGCACCAGACGGTGGTGATCTACATGGGCCTGGGCGCGCTCGACATCATCTGCCGCGAACTCGTCGCCCACGGCCTGCCCGAAGACACGCCGGCGGCGGTGATCCATGCCGCGACCACGGCACAGCAGCGGGGCGTGCACAGCACCCTGGCCCGCCTGCCGGCCGCTGTCCGCGAGGCCGCCATCCGTGCGCCGGCGCTGATCATGATCGGCGAAGTGGTCGCGCTGCAGGCCGACACCCTCGGCACGATGGCGAAGCAGATCGTCGCCGCCTGAGCGCGCCGGCGGCGAAGCTTCCCCGGCGCTTCGGCAGCCGCCTCAGCGCCCGGCCACGCCGAGCGGCACGCGCACCGCATCGGCGACCGGACCGGCATCCAGCAGACCCAGCACCGCGTCGCTGGCGACGAAGTCGATGCCCAGTTCGTGCGCCAGCACGCGTTCCTGCCGTTTCACCTGCTTCAGGTTCGCCAGCTTGACCGGTCCGTAACCTCGGATGCCGCCGGCCAGTTCGGCGAAGCGGAGCACCCTGTCGAGCGTGTCCGAGTTCAACCTCGGCAGCAGCGCTTCGATCGCACGCGCATAGTCCACCGGCAGCGCACGTTCCATGCGACGCTCACCCGTGCGCCCGAACAAGTCGAGCGCCGTGCCGCGCAGCACCTTGCCGCGCGCGAGCAGTTTCATCAGCGGCATCAGGCGCGGCCCGAAGTCGAGCTTGCGCGGCCGGCCGCTGGCATCCGGTTTCGCGAGCAGGGGCGGCGCCATGTGGAACTGCAGCGTGTAGTCGCCCTCGAACTGCGACTCCAGCGCACGCCGGAAGCTGCCGTCCGCGAACAGCCGCGCCACCTCGTACTCGTCCTTGTACGCGAGCAGTTGCGCATACACCCGTGCGACGGTGGTCGCCAGCCGCAATGGCGCGGAACCGCCGACCACGCTGCGCTCGGCGGCCGCGACCCTATCCACCAGCACGCGGTAGAACATCGCATAGGCGGCATCCTGATAGGCCGTCAGGTGTTCGACCCGGTGCGCAACGAGGGCCGCAAGCTCGGTCTCCGAGCCGGCGCCGTCGTCCGTCACCATGCCCTCTCCCGCCAGCGCGGCGAGTGCCGCCGGATCGCCCGCGGCGAGCCGACCGAGGCGGAAGGCATTGCGATTCGCCTTCACCGCCACCGCGTTCAGTTCGATCGCCCGATCCAGCGCGGCGATCGACACCGGTACCAGCCCCAGTTGCCAGGCAAAGCCGAGCAACAGCACATTCGCCGCCATCGTGTCGCCGAGCAGCTTCATGGCGAGCGCCTGCGCATCGCAGGTCCGTAGGCGCTCGGCGCCGGCGGCGAAGCGCATCTTCGCCAGCAGTGCGGCCGCACGAAGGTCGGCGTCGGGCTCGTGCACGAATTTCGCCGTCTGGATCTCGTGGGTGTTGGCGACGATCTGCGTGCGGCCGCGGCGCACCGTCTGCAGTGCGTCGTTGCTGGCGCCGACCACCAGATCGCAGGCCAGCAGCGCATCGGCCTGCTGGGTGTCGATGCGCACCTGGTTCAGCAGTTCGGGGCGGGACGCCAGGCGCACGAAGGCGAGCACCTGTCCGCCTTTCTGCGCGAAGCCCATGAAGTCGAGCACCGACGCGCTCTTGCCTTCGAGGTGGGCGGCCATGCTGACCAACGCGCCGAGCGTCACCACGCCGGTGCCGCCAACGCCGGTGACGAGCAGGTCGTAGGGCGCGTCCCAGGCCGGTGGCGCCGGCGTCGGCAGCGCCGCCACCAGGGCATCCAGGCGCGCGGCATCGATGCGCGCGCCGGCCGGCTTCCTGAGCTGACCGCCGAGCACCGACACGAAGCTCGGACAGAAGCCATTCACGCAGGAATAATCCTTGTTGCAGGACGACTGGTCGATCATGCGCCTGCGCCCGAAGGGCGTCTCGACCGGCACGATGGACAGGCAGTTCGACTGCCTGCCGCAGTCGCCGCAGCCCTCGCACACCGCGGTGTTGATGAAGATGCGCCGCGCCGGATCGGGGTACTCGCCCTTCTTGCGTCGGCGGCGCTTCTCGGCCGCGCAGGTCTGATCGTAGATCAGCACGGTGACGCCCGGAAGCTCGCGCAGTTCGCGCTGCACCGCGTCGAGCTCGCTGCGGTGGTGGAAGGTGGTACCGCGCGGGAAGAAGCCCTCGTGGCCTTCATACTTGCCCGGGTCGTCGCTGACCACTGCCACCCGCCTCGCCCCCTCGGCCTCGACCTGGCGGGCGATGCCATCGACGCTGACCTTGCCGTCGATCGGCTGGCCGCCGGTCATCGCCACCGCATCGTTGTACAGGATCTTGTAGGTGATGTTCGTTTGCGCCGCGACCGCCTGGCGGATGGCGAGGAAGCCCGAATGGAAATAGGTGCCGTCGCCCAGGTTCTGGAACACATGGGGAGTACGGGTGAACTTCGAATGCGCGACCCAGTCGACGCCCTCCCCGCCCATCTGGATCAGGCCGCCGGTCTCGCGGCCCGGCATCCACGACGCCATGAAGTGGCAGCCGATGCCGGCCTGCGCGCGCGAGCCCTCGGGCACACGGGTGGAGGTGTTGTGCGGGCAGCCGGAGCAGAAGAAGGGCACGCGGCGCACATCGTCGGCCTCGTTCGACAGCAGCGGCGGCGCGGTGAATTCGGCGACGTGATCGACGATGTGCTGGCGCTGGTCGAGCGCCGGGCGATGCCCTGCCAGCCATTCGGCCACCACCGGCATCACCCGCGACGGCCGCAGTTCGCCCAGCGCCGACAGCATCGGCGTGCCGTCGGCGGACGTCTTGCCGACGACCACCGGCCGCCGCGCCGCGTCGGCGTTGTAGAACAGATCCTTGATCTGGCGCTCGACGACCGGCCCCTTCTCCTCCACCACCAGGATTTCCTTCAGCCCCGCGGCGAACGCGCGCATGCGCCCCGCCTCCAGCGGAAAGCTCAACCCGACCTTGTACCAGCGCACCCCCGCCGCCTCCAGCTCGGCCAGGCTGATGCCCAGCCGCCGAAAGGCCTCGAGCAGGTCCAGATGGGTCTTGCCGCAGGTGACGATGCCGATGTCGGCGGCCGGCGACGGACAGATCATGCGATCGACCGAGTTCGCCACGGCAAAGGCGCGCGCGGCTTCGAGCTTGGCCGCCAGGCGCTGCTCGATGCCGAGGCTGGGCAGGTCGGGCCAGCGGTAATGCAGGCCGCCCGCCGGCGGCGCAAACTCCACCGGCTGGTCGAAGCGCGTCTGCAGCGCATCGAGATCGACGGTGGAACCGCTTTCCACCGTCTCCGAGATCGCCTTCAAGCCCACCCAGCAGCCGCAGAAGCGCGACAGCGCCCAGCCATAGAGGCCGAACTCGAGCAACTCGGCGATGTTTGCCGGGTTGAGGAGCGGCATGCCCCAGGACTGCAGCGTGAAGTCGCTCTGGTGCGGGAAGGACGAGGACACGCAGCCGTGGTCGTCGCCCAGCACCGCCAGCACACCGCCATGGGGCGAGGCGCCGTAGATGTTGCCGTGATGCAGCGCGTCACCGGCACGATCCACGCCCGGCCCCTTGCCGTACCAGATCGCGAACACGCCATCGACGGTGCGCTGCGGATCGCTCTCCACCTGCTGCGAACCGAGCACCGCGGTGCCGCCCAGCTCTTCATTTACCGCCGGCATGAAGCGGATCTCGTTGGCATCGAGCAGCGCCTGTGCCTTCCACAATTGCTGGTCGTAGCCGCCCAACGGCGAGCCGCGGTAGCCGCTGATGAAACCGGCGGTGTTCAGCCCCGCCGCGCGATCGAGCGCGCGCTGCATCAGCGGCAGCCGCACCAGCGCCTGCGTGCCGGTCAGGAAGACCTGGCCATGCGTCGCTTCCAGGTTGTCGGCCAGGCGATAGTCGTCGCGGATCACCGGCAGCGTGGGGTCGCGGACTTCGGCTTGCGTCATGCTCACGGCAGGTCTCCTCCGGCGCCGCTTCTCGCCGATCGGCGGGCGGAACTCGACACGTTTGATCGGTCGCGGGCAGATTAGCTCCCGCAGCAGGCAATCACTACGCGTCGCCCTTCAGCACACCGCACCGCATCTGGTCGAGTTCGATCGGCTCGAACAGCGCCTTGAAGTGTCGGGCGTGTCGAGCATCAGCGGTCGGCACGCAAAGATCCGCTCGACCAGACCGGATCGGCCGCTCATTTGACTTCGGTAAAGGACTTTGTGCGTCGCGTGCGGTGCCACTCTCAAGAGGCGACTGCCGGAATGTCGTCCGGCGGTCACTGCGCCGCGCCGCACGGTGTTCGACATGCAGACGTGGCGACGCTTGATGAATTTCACGCCCATTCCGTCTTGAAATCCAAATGCAAACCGATGATCCATGAAATCATTCCTTTCGATTCATGCCATCAATTCCTTTCCAGAATGCGCCGATCGACGATCCCGATCGTTTAAATTAATATAAATCATTGTTTTGACTTACCTATCCTCGCACCCATGCATTCCGCTTATGTCTCTGATGACTATATCGACTGGAGCAATTCATTCGTTACAAAGTCAATGGTGCATCGCACCATTCAATCGCTATACTGCAGTTGTGCATCGAGGGATCAACGATTTCAGGACGGATTTAATTCGCCTCCAAATTGACGACCCGATCAGACGATGCCTTTTATGGAGAAGATCCAGATGAAACTGAATAGCCAATTCAAACTGAACAAGATGATCAACGAAAAGACCATCATGACCCAGCAAGTGGTTGATGGCTTCGTCCTCAAGACCGTAAAGAAGATCAAGTAATACCGAGCCGCGCCTGTCCGAGTTCGCTCATGTCCTGCGCGACATCGGACAGGCGCTCGACCGCGGCTACATAAACAACATCGCTGCGACGCTGACGCAACGATGGTGTTCTGCTTGCGCGCCGATGCCAAGGCTGAGCTGCCCCACGTATTACATCTGGTAAGTTGTCATCCCGTCGACCGCCCCGCGGAGCGCGTGCTGTGTTACCCACGCGTGATCGCGCTGATGCCCCTATCAGGGCGTTGAAAATCTCACCGTCACCTTCGGTTTCCAGTTGCCTGGGAAAAAATCGATGCGGAAAAGATCCGTTCCAAGCCGCCCTGATGACGACTCCAGCCGCTTTTCCCGCCGATTGTGCAACCGCAATTCAGCAGCGCTCCCGTCGCTGCAAAGCCAACGTATTCAACAATCCAATGCCGCAATACGAATGGCGCGCTTGCGCCATCGGATTACGGCGCCAGCAAATTACCCAGCCGCGTCAGGTTGTAGGCGGCGAAATTGAGCAGCGCATGCGCGCGAATCGTTTCCAGCCCGCGCGCCATCAGACGGCGCAGCGTGCCGATGTCCTTCGCCCAGCCGAACGCCTCTTCGATCATCTTTCGACGACGCAGGCTGACTGCATAGCCCTCCGTGGCCTTGAGCGCCACGGGGACGGCACTGCCCTTGGTCTTGGCGGCAACGTGCGCGAGCACGCCCAGCGGCTCAAGCGCAGCGACGAACTCGGCGGTGTCGTAACCCCGGTCGGCAGCCAGCGTCGGCTTGCGCGTCGCGTCGGCCGGCTTCACGGTGCGCTTGACCATCACCAGCGCGGCCTCGCGCTCGGCGGTGCCGGTGGCCTGCGTGGTATGCACATCGACGATCAGCCCGTTGCGGTTCTCCGCCAGCGCATGGGTCGTGAAGCTCAGGTAGGCGCCTGCGCCGCCTTTGCTGGCCAGCAAGGCCTGCGGGTCGGTGCGTGAGACGTGCGTCTTGTTCGAGCGTTTCTGGCCTCGGAAGTCCACCTCGGGGTTGCGCCCCTGGTCCGGCCCCGGCGGCTCATCGGAGCCGTCGCGCGCCATCAGGCTCTTGTGCGAGGCCCACGCCCGCAGCAGCGAACCGTCGACACTGAAATGCTCGTCCGAGACCAGATCTGCCCACTCGGCAATCGCCACCACGCCATCGAAGAATTCGCGCATCACGCTTTCCTTGAGCAGCCGTTCGCGATTGGCGCTGAACGTCGAGTGGTCCCACACCGCCTCGTCCAGCGTCAGGCCGACAAACCAACGGAACATCATGTTGAAGTCGATGTGCTCGACCAGCGCGCGCTCCGAGCGAATCGAAAACAGGCATTGCAGCAACGATGCGCGCAGCAGGCGTTCCGGTGCAATCGAGGGGCGTCCGCCCTCGGCATAGAGCGCATCGAAATGCGGCGACATCGTGCGCAAAACCATATCGGCCAGCGTCTTGATCCGGCGCAACGGATGATCCGGCGCAATTCGATCTTCGATATTGACGTAGCTGAACAGGGCGTTCTGTTTGTGGTCGATGCCGCGCATGGGAATAATTGGTGTCGAAATGCAGACGTAATTATATCAGCCGTAGAGCCCGCGCAGATTCTGGAAAGTGCATTAAATCAACACCCTGTTAGTGATGCGGCGATCAGCGATAGACCAATACCGGCGTCTTGCTGTGCGTCAGCACCTTTTGCGTCTCGCTGCCGAGCAGCAGCCCGGCAATGCCGCGCCGCCCATGCGACGCCATGAA
>SHNC01000095.1 GCA_004295105.1 Betaproteobacteria bacterium
GGGTGTTGTCGTGTGCCCGGGCGCACGATGGGTGCGTTCGCGCTGCTGGCTGCAGCAACCCCGTGGAGTCGAGATGTACACGCGATGACGACCGAGCTTCCTTTCCTGCTACCGGTCCTGCTGATCGCGGGCCTGCTGGTGGTCGTCGCCGGCACGTTGCTGATGCTGCGCATCCACGTGCAGCGCCGCGTACAGGCGGAACGCGAGCGCGATCGGTTGTACCGGCTGTCGCTCGACATGCTTTGCGTGTTGGGTTTCGACGGCGCGTTTCGCCGCTGCAATCCGGCATTCGAGCGCACGCTGGGCTATGCGCCGGAGCAGATGGTGGGGCGGCCGCTGATCGAGATCGTGCACGCGGAGGACGTTCCCGGCACCGTCGAGCACTTGCGTCGCCTCGCCTCCGGTGAGGCGGCCAAGTTCGAAAACCGCTGCCGCTGCAGTGACGGCAGCTACAAGTGGCTGGCGTGGAGCGTGAATCCGGAAATCCAGGAAAAGCTGGTGTACGCGGTGGCGCACGACATAACTGGACGCAAGGCGGCCGAGGATGCGCTGCGTGCCGAGTCGGCTTTCCGCAAGACGATGGAAGACTCGGTCATCACCGGGCTGCGCGCGATCGACCTGAGCGGTCGCATCATCTACGTCAATTCCGCGTTCTGCCGCATGGTCGGCTTCGACGAGTCCGAGCTGGTCGGTTTGTCGCCACCGTTCCCGTACTGGCCCGAGGAAACCCTGGACGCATGCCGGCGCAATCTCGACCTGACGCTGGCCGGCCGCGCGCCGGCCAGCGGCTTCGAGATGCGCATCCGGCGCAAGAACGGCGAGCGGCTCGACGCGCGCTTCTATCTGTCGCCACTCATCGACCGCGAAGGCCGGCAGACAGGCTGGATGGCGTCCATCACCGACATCACCGAGCCCAAGCGTGTGCGAGCCGCCCTCGAGGCGGCGCACGAGCGTTTCGAGGCGGTGATCGACGGCCTCGATGCCGCCGTTTTCGTCGCCGATGCACGCACCGACGAGATCCTGTTCGCAAATCGCGCCTTCAAGGCCATCCACGGCTTCGACGCGGTCGGCCGCACCGTGCGCGGCGTTGCCGTGCTGCAACCCGAGCGCGGCGACTATACGGTCGATCCGCGCGGGCTGGGCCCTGCCGACCTGCCGCGCGAATTGTTCGACGGCGAACTTCAGCACCCGCTATCGGGGCGCTGGTACCACGTGCGCGAGCATGCGACGCGCTGGGTCGATGGCCGGGTCGTGCGCATGGGCATCGCCACCGACGTCACCGACCGCAAGCAGACGGCCGAAATCTCGCGTCAGCAGGAGGATCGCCTGCAGCGCACCTCACGCCTGATCACGATGGGCGAGATGGCCTCGACGCTGGCGCACGAACTCAATCAGCCGCTGTCAGCGATCGCCAACTACTGTGCCGGCTGCGTCACGCGCATGCAGAGCGGTCAGTGGAAGCAGGAGGACATCCTCGCCGCAATGCAGAAGGCAAGTTTCCAGGCCGAGCGCGCCGGCAAGATCATCCGCCGCATCCGCGAGTTCGTCAGGAAAAGCGAGCCGCGACGCAGCGCGGTACGTATCGACGACGTGCTCGAAGATGCGATCGGCTTCGCGGACATCGATGCGCGCCGGCTCGGCATCCGCATCGTCGCCCAGGTCGCGCCCGACCTTCCGGCGGTGTTCGCCGACCGCATCATGATCGAACAGGTGGTGCTCAACCTGATCCGCAATGGTTTCGACGCCATGGCCGACACGCTGCCCGCCGAGCGCGTGCTGGTGGTGCGGGCACAGGCCAGTGGCGAGCGTGCGGTCGAGGTGGCCGTGATCGACCGCGGTCACGGCATCAGCGACGAGAGCCGCGAGCGGCTGTTCACACCTTTCTATACGACCAAGGCCGAAGGCATGGGGATGGGCCTCAATATATGCCGCTCCATCGTCGAGTTCCACGACGGGCGACTGGTCGTCGACGCCAATCCGGAAGGCGGTACCATATTCTCCTTCACACTTCCGACCGAGGTGGCCAGTGAGCGACTCACCCGCAGCAGCACCTGATCAGTTCATCCATGTCGTCGACGACGATGAAGCGCTGCGCGACTCCCTCGTCTGGATGCTCGAGTCCAACGGCTATGCAGTGCGCCCGTTCGACAGCGCCGAATCCTTTCTCGACGCCTACGCGGAGGCCATGACCGGCTGCATCGTGCTCGACGTACGCATGCCCGGCATGAGCGGACTCGAGATGTTCGACGAACTCGGACGGCGGCGCTGCACACTGCCGGTGATCTTCATCACCGGCCACGGCGACGTGCCCATGGCGGTGTCGGCGCTGAAGAAGGGCGCGGCGGATTTCATCGAGAAGCCCTTCAGCGACCGCGATATGCTCCGACTGGTCGAGCAGTGTCTCGAACAGGAGCGCGCAAGCCGCGCCAAGCGCATGCTCGAGGCCGACACCGCACGCCGGCTCGAGCACCTGACACAACGCGAACGCGAAGTGCTCGATCTCATCATTGCCGGCAAGCTCAACAAGCAGATCGCCGACGTGCTCGGCATCAGCATCAAGACGGTCGAGGTCCATCGCGCCCGCGTGATGGAAAAGATGGGTGCGAACTCGCTCGCCGAACTGGTGCAGAACGTCGTCACCGTGGAGCCGGGCGCGGCGACGCGGTAAGCGATACCCCATTTTTGCTCGCCCCGATTGCCCCCTCGACCCGTGGGCGCCCGGGCGCGGCCGCCGGGCCGCCCCGACGGTATTCGTTGTCGCACGGAAGCTGTTAAAATTGCGAGCTTTTTCCTCCGAGGCCTTCCCAATGACGGCTCGCATCATTGACGGCAATGCCCTTTCCGCGCGCGTGCGCGGCGAGATCGCCGTTCGTGCCGCCGCGCTCACCGCGCGCGGCGTACAGCCTTGTCTTGCGGTAATGCTGGTCGGCGCCGATCCGGCCTCCGCCGTCTATGTGCGCAACAAGGTCACCGCCTGCGAGAAGGCCGGCATCCGCTCGCTGCGTTTCGACTACCCGCAGGATGCCGATCCTGCCGAAGTCATGAGCCGGCTCGCGGCGCTCAACGCGGACCCGGCGGTGCACGGCATCCTGGTGCAATTGCCCTTGCCGCCTCAGTTCGACGAAGCCGCGGTGCTCGAGGCGATCGACATCCGCAAGGATGTCGACGGCTTCCACGCCGAGAACGTCGGTCGACTGTCGCAGAACCGCGAGTCCTTCATTCCCTGCACGCCGCATGGCGTCATGAAGATGCTGGAGACCGTCGACGTTAAGGTCGCTGGTACCGAGGCGGTGGTCATCGGCCGCTCCAACATCGTCGGCAAGCCCATGGCGATGCTGCTGACGAATGCCGGCGCCACCGTCACCGTGTGCCACTCGAGAACGCGCGACCTGGCCTTCCACACCCGTCGCGCCGACATTCTGGTGACCGCGATCGGCAAGCCGCGATTCGTTACCGGCGACATGATCAAGCCCGGTGCCGTTGTCATCGACGTTGGCATCAACCGGCTCAAGGACGGGCCGGACGCCGGCAAGCTGTGCGGCGACGTCGATTTCGAATCGGCGAAGGAAGTAGCCGGCGTCATCACGCCGGTGCCCGGCGGCGTGGGGCCGATGACGATCACCATGCTGCTTGAAAACACCGTGATTTCCGCCGAGCGCGCCGCGTCTGCACGCGACCTCGCCGCCGGCAAGTGAGGAGTTTGCGATGAGCGCAACCAAGCCGGTCGTCGGCATCATCATGGGCTCGAACTCCGACTGGCCGACGATGAAGGCCGCGGCGACGATGCTCGAGGAGTTCGGCGTGCCTTTCGAGGCGAAAGTCGTTTCCGCCCACCGCACGCCCGACCTGATGTTCGAATATGCCGAGGCCGCTCGCGGCCGCGGGCTGAAGGCGATCATCGCCGGTGCCGGCGGCGCCGCGCATCTGCCGGGCATGGTCGCCGCCAAGACCACGCTGCCGGTGCTGGGCGTGCCGGTACAGTCGAAAGCGTTGTCCGGCCAGGATTCGTTGCTGTCCATCGTGCAGATGCCCAAGGGCATCCCGGTCGCGACCTTCGCCATCGGCGAGGCGGGCGCGGCCAATGCCGGCCTGTTCGCGGTTTCGCTGCTGGCCAACGAGGACGCGGCGCTTGCGCAAAAGCTCACCGACTTCCGCGCCCGCCAGACCCAGGCGGTGCTCGACATGACCCTGGATTGAGAGTCGCATCATGATCCTGCCGCCTGCCACCCTCGGCATGCTCGGCGGCGGCCAGCTCGGCCGCTTTTTCGTTTCCGCCGCACACGAAATGGGCTACAAGGTCTGGGTGCTCGACCCCGATCCGCACAGCCCCGCCGGTCTCATTGCCGACCGCCACCTCGTCGCCGCGTACGACGATTACGTCGCGCTCGACAGCATCGGTGCCGAATGCGCCGCGGTGACGACCGAGTTCGAGAACGTTCCGGCCGACACGCTGGACTACCTCGCCAAGTTCATTCCGGTGCATCCGGCGGCCAGCGCGGTGGCGGTGTGCCAGAACCGCATCGCGGAAAAGACCTTTCTCGCCGATAACGGCCTGCCGCACGGCCCGTTCGCCGTGATCCGCAGCGAGGAAGACCTCCGCAATGTCAGTGCCGGCCTGTTCCCGGCGATCCTGAAGGTCGCGCGCTTCGGCTACGACGGCAAGGGCCAGGCGCGAGTAGCGGATCGAGATGCCGCGGTTGCCGCCTTCCGGCACTTCAAGGGCGAGCCCTGCGTGCTGGAGAAGATGCTGACGCTGGATTACGAAGTCTCGGTGGTGCTTGCGCGCGACGAGGCCGGCACGGTGCGCTGTTTCGCCACCGGCGAGAATCGTCATCGCGATGGCATCCTCGACGTCACCATCGCGCCAGCGCGCGCTTCCACCTGCCTGCGCGAGGGTACGCAGATGAGCGCGCAGGAAATCGCCGAGCGCATCGCCGACAGGCTCGGTTACGTCGGTACGCTGGGGGTGGAGTTCTTCGTCTGCCAAGGCGAGCTGTTCGTCAACGAGATGGCCCCGCGCCCGCACAACAGTGGCCACCACACCATCGACGCCTGCGACGCCAGCCAGTACGAGCAGCAGGTGAGGGCGCTGTGCGGCCTGCCGCTGGCCACGCCGCGCCAGCATTCGGCCGCGGTGATGGTCAACCTGCTCGGCGAACTCTGGTACGAGGATGGCAAGGGGGAGGCCGGCAAGGGTCATGGCGCCTACCGAGAGCCCGACTGGTCGCTGCTGCACGCCGTGCCCGGCCTGCGCCTGCATCTCTACGGCAAGCACCACGCACGCCCGGGCCGCAAGATGGGCCACTTCACCGTCACTGGTGACGATGCCGACGCGGTGCTGCAGCGCGCGCTGCACGCACGCACGGCAATCGGCATTCGGGACGAATGATGGGCGACGGAAGCATGGCCGACGGTCAGCGCGATTCAACGGCACTCTGCGGCCAGGTTCGCGGCGCCATCGAACAGGCCACGCTTGCCGCCATCGAGCGCGCGGCGAACCTGTTGCGTGCGGGTGAACTGGTCGGCATGCCCACCGAAACCGTGTATGGACTCGCTGCCGACGCGCTGAACGCAGAGGCGGTGCGCCGCATCTTCGCCGCCAAAGGGCGTCCGGCGGATCACCCGGTTATCGTCCATCTGCCCAGCGCCGACCATCTGCCGCGCTGGGCCGCCAGCATCCCGAAGGATGCGCTCGCGCTGGCAAAGGCCTTCTGGCCGGGGCCGCTGACGCTCATCCTCAGACGCGAGGCCGACGTGCCCGATGAGGTCACCGGCGGGCAGGACACCGTCGGCGTGCGCGTGCCGGCGAACTGTATCGCGCTGGCATTGCTGCAGGTCTTCGGCTCCGGCATCGCCGCACCCAGTGCCAACCGCTTCGGCCGCATCAGCCCGACGACCGCCGCGCACGTGCGGGACGAACTCGGCGAACGCGTCGCGATGATCCTCGACGGCGGCGCCTGTCCGGTCGGCATCGAATCGACCATCATCGATTTCTCGCGCGACGTGCCCGAGATCCTTCGCCCCGGCGCAATCACCGCCGACGACATCGCCCGCGTCATCGGACGGCGGCCGCGCGTGCGCGGCGAAGCGATGCAGGGCGGCGGAGCGCGCGCCGATGCGGCAGCGATCGACAATGCAGACGCACCGGCCGCGCCGCGGGTCTCGGGGGCTCTGGCAGCCCACTATGCGCCTCGAACGCCGCTGCGCCTGGTCGATTCGGCTCTGCTGGTCGATGAGGCGGCGGAACTCTCAGCCTCCGGCAGCCGCGTCGCCGTAATGGCCATCACCGTCCCCGATCCGCACGATGCCCGGCTCACCTGGCTGGCCGCGTCGAATACCGCGAGCACCTACGCGCACGACCTGTACGCGAACCTGCGCACGCTCGATGCCTCCGGCGTGGACTTCATCCTCGTCGAGGCATTGCCGCCCGGCACTGCCTGGACGGCCGTCGCCGACCGGCTCGGCCGCGCCGCGGTCGGATCGGGAGCTGAGGACGACGAAACCTGAAGCCTGGGGGGGTTCACATCCCCAAGGCGCTTGCCTATAATGCGCGCTCTTTCAGGGCCGATAGCTCAGCTGGGAGAGCGCTGCGTTCGCAATGCAGAGGTCGGGAGTTCGATCCTCCTTCGGTCCACCAAGAATTTCTAGCCAAAACAGCGCATTGCACTTTTCCGTGTGATGCGCTGTTTTGCCTTGACTGGCAAGTTTTTGCGAAATCAGTGTGGCAAAGTTTTGCCGCGCAGTGCCATTGCGAAGTGCATAGCGAAGCAGTGCCGCTATCATGCGGACTGCGCCGCAGTGGTATGTCATCCCTCCTTGCAGTCGGTTTGCCGCCTGCAGCGCGCTTAACGACATCATTCCGCTCGCGTCAGCCAAAGCCCGGCAAGCGATGGATTTCCGGATGGCGCAGACACCGCATACCCTCCAGCCAAAGTGCCTGATCTTCGATCTTGAGACGGTTCCGCAAGCAGACGGTGGCCAGCAGCAAATCATCAAGATCGGCGCGCTGCGACCGGACACCGGCGAAACGCTCGAGCTGAATACGGGTGCGGGGCTCGATGCGGCGCTTGGCCGACTCGATGCGATGTGCGCTGGGGCAAGCTTCGTGCTCGGGCACAACGTCTTGGCCCACGACTTGCCTGTGCTGCGGGAGGTCGCGCCGGACTCCGGGCTGTTTCAGCTTCCGGTGATCGATACGCTGCGCCTGTCGCCACTCGCCTTTCCGCAGAACCCCTACCACCGGCTGATCAAGGACTACAAGCTGATCCGCGACAGCCTGAACTCCCCGCTGTCCGACTGCCACTCGACACTGACGCTGTTCGCCGACCAGCAGAACGCCTTCGACAAGCTGTTCGCGGCGAATGCCGAGGAGTTGCTCTGCTACCAGGCCTTGATCGCACCGCGCACCGGGGCGGGGCTGGGTAATTTCCTGTTTGCGCTGACACGGCGGGCGCCGTTATCGCTTGAGGACGTTGCGGTTCGTCTCCCGGCCTTGCTGGCGGAATCCGATCCCGGGCTCGAGCGTGAGCTCAAGGTGTGCCGCACCCGGCTGAAAGGCCTGATCGAGGACGACCTGCGACGGGCCGAACTGCATTGGCCAATCGCCTACGTCCTGGCATGGCTGCGGGTGTCGGGTGGTAATTCGGTGCTCGCCCCTTGGGTGCGGCATCAGTTTCCGGCGGTGGGAGAGTTGATCACCGAGTTGCGCGACCGTCCCTGCGACGACCCGGGCTGCACCTACTGCCGCACGACGCACGACCCCTGGCGGGAGCTCAAGCGCTACTTCGGTTTCGACGATTTTCGCTACGAGTCGGAAGGCCGCAGCATGCAGCACGATATCGTGCTGGCTGGCATGCGAAGCGAGCCGGTGCTGGCGGTGCTCGCCACCGGGGGCGGCAAGTCGATCTGCTATCAACTGCCGGCGCTCAATCGCTATCACCGCAACGGCAGCCTCACGGTGATCATCTCGCCGCTGCAGTCGCTGATGAAGGATCAGGTGGACGGCCTGCTCGCGCGCAACGTCCAGTGTGCCGCAGCATTAAACGGCTTGCTGACCATGCCCGAGCGGGCCGACGTGCTGGAGAAGATCCAGTTGGGCGATGTGGGGATGTTGCTGGTGTCGCCCGAGCAGTTCCGCAACAAGGCTTTCCGCAAGGCGATCGCCAACCGGCAGATCGGCGCCTGGATCTTCGACGAGGCGCACTGCCTGTCGAAGTGGGGCAACGACTTCCGGCCAGACTACCTTTACGCGGCGCGTTTCATCCGTGAATTCACCGGTGACGACGAGCTTGCGCCGATCGGATGCTTCACGGCCACCGCCAAGCAGGATGTCCTCGACGACATCCGCAAGCATTTCCTCGACGAGTTGGGCGTGCGCTTCAAGTCCTTCATCGGCACACCCGAGCGTCCGAACCTGCATTTTGAGGTCTGGCCGGTGGCGGCCGGCGAGAAGTTTGCGCGCACGCACGACCTGCTCCGCGACGAACTCGAGGGGCGTGAGGGCGGCGCAGTGGTGTTCGTCGCCAGCCGCAAGAAGGCGGAAGAACTGGCCGATTTCCTCCTCGGGCAGAACTGGACCTGCAGGCATTTTCACGCTGGACTGCAGCCGCACGAGAAGAAGGACATCCAGGACGCTTTCATTCGTGGCGAGCTGCGCGTGATCGTCGCCACCAACGCCTTCGGCATGGGGGTGGACAAGCCGGATGTGCGCCTGGTCGTCCACGCCGACATCCCCGGTTCCCTGGAGAACTACCTTCAGGAAGCAGGCCGTGCCGGGCGGGACCAGGACGATGCCCGTTGCGTGTTGCTTTACGACCCGCAGGACATCGAAACCCAGTTCGGGCTCAGCGAGCGTTCACGGCTGAGCTACAAGGATATCCAGCAGATCCTGAAGAAGCTCAGATTCGAAGCCGCCAAGCGCAGGCGCGGACAGGTGGTGATCACGGCGGGCGAAATTTTGCAGGACGAGGCCGTCCAGACCAGCTTCGAGTCGGATGACCGGGATGCGGAGACCAAAGTCGTTACCGCCATCGCCTGGCTGGAGCGTGGGCAGTTTCTACGGCGAGAAGAAAACCACACGAAGGTTTTTCCCGCCAAGCTGTGCCTGACTGAGGAAGAGGCGGCAAAGCGGCTCGACAACGCCCGCCTGCCGCAGCGGCGTCTCGAGGAATTCCGCGCGATCCTGCGCTACCTGTATTCAGCCGAGGCGGACGAGCGCATCAATACCGACCAGTTGATGTTGCTGACCGGGCAGACGAACGAGGAAGTCAGCGCTGCGCTCAGGCAGCTCGAGGCGCTTGGCCTGCTGGAGAACGATTCTCAGCTCACGCTTTACCTGCGTCATGGGATTGCCGGGGCCTCGAGCGAGCGCCTCCAGCGCTGCCTGGCGCTGGAGGCGGCGCTGTTCAAGGTCTTGCGCGAGCTCGCGCCGGACGCGGACGACGGGTCGTGGCAGGACGTCAACCTGCCGCCGCTGACGGCCGCCCTGCGCGAGCGCTGCGGCCCGGGCGAGCTGCTGCCCTTGCATGTCTCCCGCCTGCTTCACAGTCTCGCGCTCGATCGCGACGGCGACAGCCAGCAGCGCAGCAGCTTCGAGCTTAGACAGGTGAACCGCGACTATCTCAAGCTGCGCATCCGCGGCGGATA
>SHNC01000075.1 GCA_004295105.1 Betaproteobacteria bacterium
GTTCTCATCTCCAAGCCTCGCGACATTCCGGCCTTCGTCAAGGAATTGGGGCGTTACCGCTTCAGCGCGATCACCGGCGTCAATACGCTGTTCAACGCACTCCTCAACAACCCCGACTTCGCGCGCCTGGACTTTTCCGCGCTGAAGATTTCCCTCGGCGGAGGGATGGCCGTGCAGCAGGCTGTGGCCGACAAATGGCAGCGCACGACCGGCAGATTGCTGGTCGAGGCATACGGGCTCACCGAGACCTCGCCGGCGGTGACGATCAACCCTCTGGACCTGCCGGAGTTCAACCACTCGATCGGCCTGCCGGTTCCTTCGACCGAGGTCAGCATCCGCGACGACGACAACGTCGAGCAGCCGCTAGGCACGCGGGGCGAACTTTGCGTGCGGGGGCCGCAGGTGACGAGTGGCTACTGGAACCGTCCCGACGACACCCAGCGTGCCTTGACGCCAGATGGCTTCCTGCGCACCGGCGACATCGCGGTGATGGACGAACAGGGCTTCGTCCGCATCGTCGACCGCAAGAAGGACATGATCCTGGTGTCGGGCTTCAATGTGTATCCCAACGAGGTCGAGGACGTTATCGCGAGCCACCCCGGGGTGCTGGAGGTGGCTGCGGTCGGAGTGCCGGACGAGCGCAGCGGTGAGGCGGTGAAGGTGTTTATCGTGCGCAGGGATCCCGCGCTCACCGAGCAAGAGATCATCGCCCATTGCCGCGAGAACCTGACCGGGTACAAAGTCCCGCACCGGGTGGAGTTCCGCACCGAATTGCCCAAGACCAATGTGGGTAAGATCCTGCGTCGCGCCCTGCGCGACTCGAGCGCCTGATCGAATGAGGCATCCGCGCCGGATTGGGGTCCGGGGCGTCGAAGAAGAAATCGTCGGAAGACGGCCGGCAGACTGCTTGTCATCGCGCGATTTTCGTGGTTTCATCTGCTCCGCAAACCCTTCAGAACACCCATGATCCGTTCTTCCCTCATCCTCGCCGCCCTCGTCGTACGCGTAGTAGTAGGCGTAGGAAGGCGCGCGTCGTAACGGATCAGGGTCGGGCAACAGAATTCAAAACCCCCGTCGGCGCGCAAAGCCGGCGGGGGTTTTGTTTTTTTGGGCCGCCGGTGATGTCGTCGCAAGGCAATCCTAGGAGAAGCACATGATGAAAATGACCGGCGCGGAACTGATCGTGCGCCTTCTCGAGCGGCAGGGCGTGCGCACCATCTGCGGCATTCCGGGCGGCGCCATCCTGCCACTCTACGATGCGCTGTCGCAGACCGACAAGATCCGCCACGTGCTGGCACGGCACGAGCAGGGAGCCGGTTTCATGGCGCAGGGCATGGCGCGCGTGTCGGGCCGTCCCGAGGTGTGCTTCGCGTCGAGCGGGCCGGGTGCGACCAACCTCGTCACGGCGATCGCGGATGCCTGCCTCGACTCCATCCCGATGGTGGCCATCACTGGCCAGGTGCCCCAGTCGATGATCGGCACCGACGCCTTCCAGGAAGTCGACATCTACGGCATCACGGTGCCGATCACCAAGCACAACTTCCTGGTGCGTTCGGCGCAGGAGTTGCTGACGGCGATCCCGGATGCCTTCCGCATCGCGATGTCGGGCCGCCCTGGACCAGTGCTGGTCGACGTGCCCAAGGACGTGCAGAACCAGGTCATCGAGTTTGCCGAATTTCCCGAGCCGGCGGTCGCTGACGAGGCACCCGAACTCGACATGGAGGCGCTCGAGACTGCGGCCCGCATGATCAACGAAGCCGAGCGGCCGGTGCTCTATCTGGGTGGCGGTGTGGTGCACTCGGGCGCGTCTGCACTGGCCGTGACGCTCGCCGAACAGGCCAGCATGCCGACCACGATGACCCTGATGGGCCTCGGTGCCATGGCGATGGATCATCCGCTGTCGATCGGCATGCTCGGCATGCATGGCGCACGCTACACCAACTTCGTGCTCGAGGAAGCCGACTTGCTGGTGTGCGTCGGCGCCCGCTTCGACGACCGCGCGATCGGCCGCGCCGCCTCGTTCTGCCCGAATGCGAAGATCGTGCATATCGACATCGACCGCTCCGAACTGCACAAGATCAAGAATGCGCACGTGGGCCTGCATTCCGACGTGACGACCGCGCTCGAGGCCCTGGTGCCGCGCGTGAAGGTCACCTTGCGCAAGCGCTGGCTGTCCCACGTCGAGAGTCTGAAGCTGCGCTTTCCGATGCAGTTGCCCGGCGCCGATGATCCGCGGACCCATTACGGCCTTGTCCAGGCGGTGGCGAGCGCACTCGACGACAGTGCGATCATCACCACCGACGTCGGTCAGCACCAGATGTGGGTCGCCCAGGCCTATCCCTTCCGTCGCCCCCGTCAGTGGCTGACATCCGGCGGCCTCGGCACGATGGGGTTCGGTATGCCGGCGGCGATCGGTGCCGCGCTGGCCGAACCCGAGCGTACGGTGGTGTGCTTCTCCGGTGACGGCAGTTTCAAGATGAACATCCAGGAGCTGGCGACGCTTGCCGAGGAAGGGCTCAACGTCAAGATCGTGCTGATGAACAACAACTCGCTCGGTCTCGTTTATCAGCAGCAGAACCTCTTCTACGGCAAGCGCGTGTTCGCTTCCAAGTACCGTGGCGCCCCCGACTTCGTGAAGATCGCCGAGGGCTTCGGCGTTCCCGCCGTCAATCTCGACGATGCGGAAAATCCGCGCGCCACGCTCGCGCAGGTCCTGAGCGAGCCCGGCCCCTGCCTGATCCACGCGTCGATCGACCGCGACCAGTTTGTTTACCCCATGGTGCCGCCCGGTGCGGCCAACACCGAGATGATCGGAGGCTGATGATGATCGAGCAGGTTGCCGACCCGCTGCCGCAAGCCGGCTTCGCCAAGATAGTGCTGGAACTCGAGGTGCACAACCACCCGGGTGTGATGAGCCACATCTGCAATCTCTTCGCGCGGCGCGCGTTCAACGTCGAGGGCATCCTTTGCATGCCGATGACCGATACGCGGCGCAGCCGCATCTGGCTGCTGGTCTATGAAGACCAGCGGCTCGACCAGATGGTGCGTCAGCTCGAAAAGTTGGAAGACGTGCTGGCCGTGCGTCACCACGGGGCGGAGCGCGAGGTGTTCGAACGGCTGGAGAACTTCTTCCACTGACTTCTGCGGGGGGCAGTGCCCGGCAATGGGGCCGTCAGAGCGAAATGGGGTGTGTGCTAAACTCGACCACGCCTGTTTCACATACAGGCGCTTCATTTTCTCGCGTCCTCCCTTGTTCGGATCCTCTCATGTCGGGCAATTCCTTCGGCAGGCTTTTCTCCGTTTCGTCCTTTGGTGAATCCCATGGTCCGGCCATCGGCTGCGTGATCGACGGTTGTCCGCCGGGCCTGCCGATTGGCGTGGAGGAGATCCAGGCTGAACTCGACCGGCGCAAGCCCGGCACGTCACGTCACGTCACGCAACGTCGCGAGCCGGACGAGGTCGAGATCCTGTCGGGCGTGTTCGAGGGCGTGACCACCGGCACGCCCATCGCGCTGCTGATCCGCAACCAGGATCAGCGCTCGCGCGACTACGGTAACATTGCCGAGACTTTCCGGCCCGGGCATGCCGACTACCCGTACTGGCAAAAGTACGGCATCCGGGACTTCCGTGGTGGCGGGCGCTCTTCGGCGCGTGAGACCGCGGTACGCGTCGCGGCAGGCGCGATTGCGCGCAAGTGGCTGCAGCAGCGGCACGGCATCGTGATCCGTGGCTACATGGCGCAACTCGGGCCGATCGAGATCCCGTTCATGTCGTGGGACGAAGTCGATCGAAATCCCTTCTTCGCGCCGAACGCGGCCATCGTGCCCGAACTGGAAGCCTACATGGACGAACTGCGCAAGTCCGGGGATTCGATCGGTGCCCGCATCAACGTCGTTGCCAGCGGCGTGCCGGTGGGCTGGGGCGAGCCGGTGTACGACCGGCTCGACGCCGACATCGCCTGCGCGATGATGGGCATCAATGCGGTGAAAGGCGTCGAGATCGGCGCCGGATTCGCTTCGATCGCACAGCGCGGCACCGAGCATGGCGACGAGATGACCCCGGACGGCTTTCTGACGAACAATGCCGGCGGCGTCCTCGGCGGGATCTCGACCGGGCAAGACATCCTCGTGAGCATGGCGATCAAGCCGACCTCCAGCATCCGCCTCGACCGGCGTTCGATCGACAAGCAGGGCAATCCGGTGATCGTGAGCACGCATGGCCGCCACGACCCCTGCGTGGGCATCCGTGCGACGCCGATCGCCGAATCCATGCTGGCCCTGGTGCTCATCGATCATGCGCTGCGTCATCGCGCGCAATGTGGTGACGTCGTCACGACCACACCCAGGATCGCCGGACTGGCGCCGCAGGGCCGGCAATCCGTGCCCTCTCCGGGCGCGCGCTGAGCGCTTCCGATCTCGTCGCAAGCCGCGGGCCTGCACCGGGCGCGCGTGCGGGTGAGCCGTGCCGAGGGGTTCCATCGTCCGGCTCGGGCGATGTCGAGAGGCGAGTTTGCCGCGATGATTCCGTACTGGCGCCTGTCGGCCTACTACTTCGCATACTTCGCCTTCGTCGGCGCGTTCTCGCCCTACTTCACGCTGTACCTGCAGTCGCACCGCCTGTCAGCGGCCGACATCGCCATCCTGATGTCGCTGATGCAGGCGATGCGCGTGCTGGCGCCGAGCGTGTGGAGCTGGATCGCAGAGCGGTTCGGCTTCCGACTGGTGATCGTGCGCGCCTCCGCACTGCTCAGCCTGGCCGGATTCTCGGTCTTCTTTTGCGCGGGGTCGTTCGCGGAATTCTTCGCCGCCATGGCCCTGATGTCATTGTTCTGGAGCGCGGCACGGCCGCTGATGGAGAGCGAGACTTTCGCCCACCTGGGTGCAGAGGCTCACCGTTACGGCAGCATCCGCGTATGGGGCTCGGTCGGCTTCGTGGCGACGGTGCTTGCCCTCGGGCAGGCCCTCGACCGGTTTCCGGTTGATGTGCTGCTTTGGGTGATCGCCGCAGTGCTGGCCGCCATCCTTGCCTGTGCGATGATCGTCCCGGCGGCCGCTGCCGCGCCGGAACGCCGCGAGCAGGTCAGCCTGCGTGCAACGCTGGCGCGGCCCGAAGTCAGAGCGCTGCTGGGCGCGTGCTTTCTGATGGCGGCGGCGCACGGGGCGCTGTATGTCTTCTATTCGATCTACCTCGTCGCACACGGGTATGGCAAGGCGCTCGTCGGCTGGATGTGGACCTTGGGCGTCCTGGCCGAGATCGTGGTCTTCACGATGATGCCCCGGGTTGCCCCGCGCTGGTCCATGCGTGGCATTCTGTTGCTCTCGTTTGGCGTCGCGGTGGTCCGCTTCCTCCTCATCGGTTGGGGTGTCGACAGCCTGGCGGTGCTGGTGCTGGCGCAACTGCTGCACGGCCTGACCTTCGGTGCCTACCATGTCGCGGCGATCGCCACGGTGAACCAATGGTTTCCGGGGCGTCTCCAATCACATGGTCAGGCGCTCTACGGCAGCCTGTCCTTCGGTGCGGGTGGCATGCTCGGCGGACTGATCAGCGGTTACACGTGGGAAACGCTCGGTTCGGCCTGGACCTACACGCTGGGGTCGGCGTTTGCACTGACGGGCCTTCTGTGGCTTGCGCACGGATGGCCGGCGACAACGAGGAGTGACGAAAACTGATGGAGGAAGGCGGCATGAAGACCCTGCTTCGCAATCTTGTCACCGTTGTGCTTGCGGCGATGGTCACCATTGCCTGTCAGACGGTGCAGACCACCGCGGGTGGCGCGGTCGGCGTCGATCGCGCGCAGATGATGATGGTTTCGGCTCAGGAGGTGGAGCAGGCGTCGCGCCAGCAATACCAGCAGATGGTGGCCGAGGCGCACGGCAAGAACGCGCTCGATCGCGATGCGGCACAGGTGCGCAGGGTACGCGACATCGTCGCCCGGCTGACGGCCCAGGTCGGCGCCTTCCGGCCTGATGCGATGCGCTGGCCGTGGGAGGTGCACGTTTTCAGTTCGAACGAACTGAACGCCTGGTGCATGGCGGGCGGCAAGATGGCGATCTACACCGGCCTGATCGGACGCCTGAACCTGAGCGACGACGAGATCGCGGCGGTGATGGGACACGAGATCGCCCATGCCCTGCGCGAGCATGCGCGCGAGAAGGTATCGAAGTCGATGGCGACCGGTATCGGCGTGTCGGTCGCAGGGGCGCTGCTCGGGGTGGGCTCGGTCGGACAGGACCTGATGGGCGCGGTGGCCAAGGTCAGCTTCGAATTGCCCAACTCGCGCGAATATGAAATGGAGGCCGACCGCATGGGGGTCGAGCTGGCCGCGCGCGCCGGCTACGATCCGCGTGCCGCGGTGACGCTGTGGAACAAGATGGCGAGCGCTTCCAACGGCGGTCCGCCGCAGTGGCTGTCCACCCATCCGTCGCACGCCACGCGCCAGCGCGAATTGATCGAATACTCGGCCCGCGTGATGCCGCTCTACGAGCGTGCCCGCCGTTGAGTCCGGGACGGCACGCGGCGGCGCGGCCGCTGTTCAGGCTGTCGGCCTTTGTGAAATAATCGTAACCTTTTCTTTCCTTGGACCTTATTGGATGGAAGCCCAAACGCTGTACGAAAAGCTCTGGTCGAGCCATGTCGTCCACCAGGAGGCCGACGGCACGGCGCTGATCTACATCGATCGCCACCTGGTGCACGAAGTCACCAGCCCGCAGGCCTTCGAGGGCCTCAAACTCGCCGGGCGAAAGCCTTGGCGCGTTTCGTCCATCGTCGCGACCGCCGATCACAACACGCCCACCGACCACTGGGATCAGGGCATACAGGATCCGGTCTCGCGCCAGCAGGTCGAGACGCTCGACGCCAACATCCGCGAGGTGGGCGCGCTCGCCTATTTCCCGTTCAAGGACGAACGCCAGGGCATCGTCCATGTGATCGGGCCGGAGAACGGTGCCACGCTGCCGGGCATGACCGTCGTCTGCGGCGACTCGCACACCTCGACGCACGGTGCCTTCGGCTGCCTGGCGCACGGCATCGGCACCTCCGAGGTCGAGCACGTGCTGGCCACGCAGTGCCTGCTGCAAAAGAAGTCGAAGACCCTGCTGATCAAGGTCGAGGGGCAACTCGGCCGCGGCGTCACCGCCAAGGACATCGTGCTCGCCATCATCGGCAGGATCGGCACTGCGGGTGGGACCGGATACGCGATGGAGTTCGGCGGCAGTGCGATCCGCGCGCTGTCGATGGAAGGCCGCATGACGATCTGCAACATGGCGATCGAGGCGGGCGCACGTGCCGGCATGGTGGGCGTCGACGAGACGACCGTTGCCTATCTGAAGGACAAGCCGTTCGCGCCCACGGGCGAGTCGTGGGACAAGGCGGTCACCTACTGGCGCACGCTGAAGAGCGACGAGGGCGCGACATTCGACAAGGTCGTCGAGCTCGACGCCGCCACGATCCAGCCGCAGGTCACCTGGGGTACTTCGCCCGAGATGGTGGTCACGGTGAATGACCGCGTGCCCGATCCGGCGGGGGAAGCCGATCCGGTCCGGCGTGAGGGCATGGAGCGGGCGCTGAAGTACATGGGCCTCGAGGCCAACACGCCGATGTCCGAGATCCGGGTCGACCAGGTCTTCATCGGCTCGTGCACGAACTCGCGCATCGAGGATCTGCGCGAGGCGGCGGCGGTGGCGAAGGGGCGCAGCAAGGCGGACAACGTGCGCCGTGTACTGGTGGTGCCCGGTTCCGGTCTGGTCAAGCGCCAGGCCGAGGCCGAGGGCCTGCACGAGGTGTTCCTTGCCGCCGGTTTCGAATGGCGCGAGCCTGGCTGCTCGATGTGTCTGGCGATGAATGCCGACCGGCTCGAGCCCGGCGAACGTTGTGCCTCCACTTCCAACCGGAACTTCGAAGGCCGCCAGGGTGCCGGCGGACGCACCCATCTGGTGAGCCCGGCGATGGCCGCCGCGGCGGCAGTGACGGGCCACTTCGTGGACGTGCGCACGCTGGGCTGAGCTGCGGCCCGAGGTGCGACCGTCCATTGCGGAACAGATCATGAGACAACTGGCAATCCTTCTCGCCGCGCTCTGCCTCGGGGCGAGCGTCACGGCCTGCAACACGGTGCGCGGCATCGGGCAGGACATCGAACGCGGCGGCGAGATCATCCAGAGGACAGCGAAATAATGAAGCCCTTTACCGTTCTCGACGGGCTCGTGGCGCCGCTCGACCGCGCCAACGTCGACACCGATGCAATCATCCCCAAGCAGTTCCTGAAGTCGATCAAGCGCAGCGGCTTCGGTCCCAACGCCTTCGACGAGTGGCGGTACCTGGATGTGGGGCAGCCCGGTCAGGACAACAGCAAGCGTCCGCTGAACCCGGACTTCGTGCTCAATCAGCCGCGCTATCAGGGCGCGCAGATCCTGCTGACACGCGACAATTTCGGTTGCGGCAGCTCGCGCGAGCATGCGCCCTGGGCGCTCGAGGACTATGGGTTTCGCGTGCTGATCGGGCCGAGCTTTGCCGACATCTTCTTCAACAACAGCTTCAAGAACGGCTTGCTGCCGATCAAGCTGGGGGCGGACGAGGTGGACGAGCTGTTCCGCCAGTGCATCGCGACCGAGGGCTACAGCCTGAAGGTGGACCTCGCTGCCCAGACGGTCACGCGGCCGGATGGCAGGGTGATCGCCTTCGATGTCGATCCCTTCCGCAAGGAATGCCTGCTCAACGGCTGGGACGACATCGGCCTCACGCTGCGCCACGCAGACAAGATCCGCGCCTTCGAGGCGCAGCGCCGCGCCGCGCACCCCTATTACTTCGCCTGACCCGCCGCGGCAGGCACCTGAGGAGAATTGAATCGATGAAGATCTGTGTGCTGCCGGGTGACGGCATCGGTCCGGAGATCATGGCGCAGGCCGTGCGTGTGCTGCAGGCGCTCGACCTGAAGTTCGAGATGGAAGAAGGCCTGGTCGGCGGCTGCGCGGTCGATGCCACCGGCACGCCGCTGCCGGATGCGACGCTGAAGCTGGCGCGCGAGGCGGACGCGATCCTGCTCGGCGCGGTGGGCGGCCCGAAGTGGGACAGCCATCCGCGCAACCAGCGTCCGGAGCTCGGCCTGCTGGGCATCCGCAAGGAACTGGCCCTGTTCGCCAATCTGCGCCCGGCAATCCTGTATCCCGAACTGGCCAACGCCTCCACGCTGAAGCCCGAAGTCGTGTCCGGGCTCGACATCCTGATCGTGCGCGAGCTGACCGGTGACATCTACTTCGGCCAGCCGCGCGGCATCGAAATGCGCGAGGTCAATGGCGAGACCCAGCGGGTGGGCTGGAACACGATGATCTACGCTGAATACGAGATCCGGCGCATCCTGCGCGTGGCCTTCGAGGCGGCGATGAAGCGCGGCAGGAAGTTGTGTTCGGTCGACAAGATGAACGTGCTGGAAACCACTCAACTTTGGCGCGACATTGCCGAAGAGATAAAGAACGAGTACCCGGAGGTGGAGCTCACGCACATGCTGGTCGACAACGCGGCCATGCAACTGGTGCGTAACCCCAAGCAGTTCGACGTGATGGTGACCGGCAACATGTTCGGCGACATCCTGTCCGACGAGGCGTCGATGCTGACTGGCTCGATCGGCATGCTGCCGTCGGCTTC
>SHNC01000077.1 GCA_004295105.1 Betaproteobacteria bacterium
AGCTGTACCCGAACGTCGACTTCTACTCGGGCATCGTGCAGAAGGCGCTCGGCATCCCGACCTCGATGTTCACCTGCATCTTCGCGCTGGCGCGCACCGTGGGCTGGATCACCCAGTGGGAAGAGATGATCACCGACCCGGAATACAAGATCGGCCGTCCGCGCCAGCTCTACGTCGGCACCGAACGCCGCGACATTCCCGCCTCGAGGGGATGACGGATCGATCGACGTCGCCACGCGCCCGGTCATCTCGATCGACGGCGCGGCGACGCACCCGCAGCACCCGGCTCAGCCCGCGCCGACTATCATGCAGGCCGAATCGGTGCCCGCCCCCGATTGAATTGCACGAACGGCGCTGAAAACAAGCCCTATGCATGATCGAGCGTGGCCCTGAAAGCCCGAAATCGACCCGAGCAGTCATTGGCACCTTGGCGAAGCTGTCGCTCAACGATTAAGCAAACGGGCGAGCAAAAACGTAGCCTTTGGGAGTACAGCGAGCGAAGTGAGCGACAGGTGAGAGAGTCGTCAGGCGACACGCTAGAAGACTTTGACCTTTCGGATCTCGTAGACAAATTCTGGAGCATTGGCGTACTCCATGGCTTTGTCCCACAGTGGGTCAGTACGATCAGATAGGTTGGCTGCCAGTGCTTTGATCTCGGCCGGCGCATCGTCCCGAAAGAAATTTCTGTTGCCTCGATTCTTGTCGTAGCTGACACCAGTCACCTCAAATTTCAGCGGGCGAACCTTAGCGGCCTTTTGCTGATCCATATCCTTGTGCGCCGTTTCCCAAGTGATGGCTCGCGTCATAAGCAAGTACCGGTCCTCATCAAACCGACCGTTGACGGTATAGGCAGACTTGGGCGGGTACTTCGGATGCAGCTTTCTCCTGTATAGCCCCCCGACGACGAACCGGAAATGCATGTTGTCCGGAGACATTTCATAGCGCCGGAAGTCGACAGCATCTATCCAGTGCCCCTTCGCTTGAGCCAGATGCTTCTTGACGAACAAGACAGCGAATGCCTCTTCCGTGCCTGCGTATTCGCGATATCTCGCGAGCAGCTTCTCATCCATAGATCAAGTTGCCTCGAAACCTGCACATGTTGCCTAACGTTCTCCATAACCGGCGGGCAAAAGGATAGCTAAGCAGCGCTTTGGCACGTCCGAGTTGATGGCGTTGTAAAGTCTCATTGCTCTTCTTTGCCCGCTAAGGGATCTCGGCCCGGAAGCGCTCCCGGCGAGTCTGCTTCTTCTTCCGTTCGAAGGCCAGCGAGGCGAAGGTCGTTTGCTTCATGATGGCGACGCAGCTTATGACCTCAGTATTTTACCGGCTCTGAATAGATCAGAGCTTCCTTAGAGTGGCTATCAGCTTAGAGTCGCCGCTCGATGCTACGGGTCGACGACGACTTCCGGGCCCAAGAGAGAGCCCCCGCTCAGCGCCACCTTCGGGGGCGACATCGCGAGGTTGGAAATCTGGATAGCGGAAAACCTGACCGGGCAAGAGAGCTTGCCCGGTCAGGCGATCTCTGCCTGGAGGCTAAAGCGGTGGGCAGTGGCTCGCACTTCCTTCATGCGTCCGTGGCCAGGTAGCACCTTCTCGGCAACCGTCACCAAGCCGGCGCGTTCCAGTTCGTCGACATCCCGCTTTACAGCACTGCGATCTCGATGCAGCCGCTCCGAAATTTCAGTGATCGAACCCGGCATCTCCTTCACAGCACGAAACAGCGCCAAGCGAGCCGCCGTAATGAGCTTCATGACATCAGCGGGGTCTTCAAAGCTGATGATCCGCTCGTCAGGGAGACGTTCTCCACCATCTGCTGCCCTTGCCAACTGGCGGCCACGTCTGAAAAAGTCTTGTTCCGTTCCGGTCTTGACGGTGAGCTTGGTCATTTGCAGTCCTTCAGGGCAAACCAGTCTTGCTCGAAGCGTTCTTCGACGTCTTCGAAACTGACGAATTCGATGGATTCAACCACGCCGAAGTAATGGCGATGGTGCCCGTCATGGGCATTGTCGTAGCCCACGACACGCCCATTGTCGCCCGCGTGGAGGTTATGGTTGATATACGCTAGGTTGTACCGGGTAACCCGCCCTGTCGCCTCATCAACCCATACCTCGCGGCGCAGTTTCCCGTTCCCGCGTTTGTCGGAAATCTTGTGAGTTTCATCAATGATCTTAAGATCAGCCATGATCAATCATATCAGGGCTGAAAAGCCGAAGCACAACGACACGATCAGGCGTCAGGACCTGACGCATTCGCCCGAGGCAGGATTCGGCGCACAGCAGCTACCGCATCAGGACGAATTTCCACTGGCCGCCTGCCGCCCGTCATTGTCGTATGGAGCCACCCTCGTTCGCTGCCTCCGTGGCGCATTCGGCTTCTGTCATTCCGAGCAGCCTTCTTCTGTAACGGCCCCGTGGTGAAGTGCGAATCCATACGCGAGCCGGCCGCGCCGGTGGGCGCGAAGCGCTGTCCGATCACGGCGCGCGGCGCACTGTCACCGCATCGCCGACGCGCAACATTCCGCCCTCGAGCACGCGGGCGGTGACACCACCGTGGCCGCGCATCGCGTTGTAGCCGCCGGGGCCGAGCAGTTCCTCCATGCGTGAGCAGGGATCGCAGGCACCGGTGACTTCGAGCAAGACCTCGGCTCCGATGCACAGCAGCAGCGGCTGGTCGTCGAACAGCGCGCGGGCCGCGACGAGGTTGACACCCGCGATGACGAGATTGCGCCGCAGCGGGGCGGGGTCGAGCTCGCCGCGGCCGGCGAGTGCGGCGATCACCGGCAGGTGCTCGGCCTGGATCAGCGTGATCTGGCGCTTGCCGCCGTCACCGGCCGCGGCGGGCCGCGCGGTCTTGTGGTCCCCCGCCAGCCCGTGGCCGGCGAGCGCCCGCGCTTCGGACACCGCCGCCACGGCACCGCGGCGCGCGGATCGCAGCAGGATGGCCTGCAGCCGGCCGGCGCGTGGAAAGCGGGCAGAGAGGGCGCGCAGGTCGGCGTCTTGCGGGGCAGCGGCGGCGGGCATCGTCGTCGACCCGATCAGGCGAAGGGCGCCACGCCGAACAGCCAGGCGTGCAGATGGCGCGCGAACACGAACCATGCAACGAGACCGACGCCGACCGCGACCGCATCCCGGCCGATCACGCCCCTGGGCGGGACGAGGCCGGCGGCACGGTCGCGCCGGCGGGCGCTGACGAAGTCCGCGACCGCCCAGACGAGAAACCCGCCGAACAGCAACAGGTCGGCGAGCGTGCCGTTGGCGATGAGGTGGGCCAGCGCCCACAGCTTGACGCCGGCCAGCATCGGGTGGCCGAGTGTCGCCTTCATGCGCGTACCGGGCACATAGGCGGCGGCGATCAGCACGAAGGCAGGCAGCGTCAGCAACGCGGCGAGATGGCGCGTCCACACCGGTGGCAGCCAGAGCTGGACCGGCTCGATGCGCGCCTGGCCGTAGCCCCAGACGATCAGCGCAAGGCCGAGGAGGGAAAGAACGGAATAGGCGAGCTTCCATGGCGCCAGGCCGTAACGCGCGATGAAGCGGGTGCGCCGGTCCTCGGCGAAGATGCGCGCCGAGTGGGTGGCGAAGAAGAGCAGCAGGCCGAGGATCAGGGCGGTCATGCGGTTTTCTCCAGGAAACGCGGTGTCGGGCGGACCCCTGCCCCGTTCATGTATAGCCCAGCCGGCGCATGCCCCGCCACCGCGGCGGCCGGATTGGCGGCGACCGCCCACGGCGCCGCATGCCCTTAAGGCTGCGTTAAGTCTCGTGCCTTCAGGCTTGTAGCCGTTCCGGGCAGGCCGGGGCGGCACGCACGCCTGCGCAGAGGCGCGGACGCCGTCGCGCCCCCTCGCCCGGCCTTCCATGCCCGAGGGTTCCGCCGATGGCCACCGTCATCCTTGCCTGCTGCATCCTGCTCGTGGCGAGCACGGTGCTGCATTACGAAGCCCTGCGTACGCTTCACGTGCGGCTGCCGCGACTGCGCATCCCGCACCGCACGAAACTGCTCGTCGTCATGGCGGGGGCATTTCTCGCGCACGGCGCCGAGATCCTGATGTTCGGCACCGCGATGTATGTCCTCATCCTCTGGGGCGGCGCCGGAAGCCTGGGTTCGGCCAAGCCCTCCCTCACCAACTGCATGTACCTGTCGGCCGAAACCTATACCTCGCTCGGTTTCGGCGACCTGACGCCCACCGGTCCGGTGCGCCTGCTGGCAGGAACCGAGGCGCTGCTCGGGCTGCTGCTGATCGGCTGGTCCGCCTCGTTCACCTACATCGCCATGGAACGCTTCTGGAACGACCGCCACACTGCCCACCCCGACGAGATCGCGCAACAATGAACATGTCCTTGCCCCAGCCCGGCCCGGTTACCCGCGCCGGCGGACCAATGTGCGCGGCGTCGCCGCATGCCGACACCGCACATCGCCCCGGATCGGCCGAGCCCGCGCAGACCGATCACCGCGCGCTGCCGGGCCGGGCAGAACATGACGCGGAGGCGGACTGCATGGTGGACATGGCGACCCGGGACGACGCGGTGCCCGCATCCGGCGAGTCGGCCTCGCTGCTGCGCCGCGTCGGGATGCCTGCGCTGGCGGTGCTGCTGCTGATCCTGGCCTGGTTCGCCGTCAGCCGCCTGGCGGCGGAAGTGTCGTACGACGACCTGCGCGCCACCATCGCCGCCACCGCACCGGCCACGCTGCTCGCCGCGCTCGCGTTCACCGCGCTGAGCTTCGCCGCGCTGACGCTGTACGACCTCGGTGCGCTCGCCTTCGTCGGCCGCCGGCTGCCCCTGCCGGTGGTGGCGCTGACCTCGTTCTGCGCCTATGCGGTGGGCAACACGATCGGCTTCGGCGCGCTCACCGCCGGTGCGATCCGCTACCGCTTCTATACGTCCCAGGGCGTGGAACCGGAGGAGATCGCCGGCATCGTCACCTTCGTCACGGTCGCCTTCGGCCTCGGCCTGGCGGGCGTCGCCGGTCTCGGCCTGCTGTCGGCCGCAGGCGAATTCGCGCATCTCCCCCTGTCGCCAGCCGGCCTGCAGGGGATCGGCCTCGCCGTGCTCGCCGTCTTGGCAGGCCTCGTCCTCGCCGCCGGACCGGGGCGCACGGTGCGCCTGTTTGCCCGCGAATGGCGACTGCCGTCGCGCCGGCTGATGCTGCGCCAGTTCCTCGCCACCGCGGTCGATGTGTCGGCGTCGGCCGCGGTGTTGTGGATCCTGCTGCCGGCGGACAGCGCCAGCCTGCCCGCCGTCGTCGCGCTGTATGCGGTGGCCGTGGGCCTGGGCGTGCTGAGCCACGTGCCGGCCGGGCTGGGCGTGTTCGAGACGGTCATCGTCGCCGGCCTCGGCGACCGCGTCGGCATCGACGGCGTGCTGGGCGCGCTGGTGCTGTACCGGGTGATCTATCACCTCGTGCCGCTGGTGCTGGCGGTGCTGGTCATCTCCGTGCTCGAGATGCGCCGCGTGGTGGCGAATCCCCTCGCCGCGCTGGCCCTGCGTGCGGCCACCCGCATGGCGCCACCCACCATCGGCGCGTTCACCCTGGTGCTCGGCGCGGTGCTGATCTTCTCCGGCGTGACCCCCGTCGGCGAGGGCCCACTGGATCTGCTCGAAGTCTGGCTGCCCTTGCCGGTGGTCGAGGGCGCCCACTTCCTCGGCAGTGTGCTTGGCGTGGTGTTGCTGCTGGTGGCGCGCGGCCTGGTGTTCCGGCTGGACGGCGCATGGTGGCTGGCGATGGTGCTGGTGCCGCTGTCGATGATGCTGTCCATGGCCAAGGGCGTGGCGCTGGGCGAGACCGCGCTGCTGGCCACGCTGCTGCTGGCGCTGATCGTGTCGCGACGGGTGTTCTCGCGGCCCGCCTCGCTGCTGCACCAGGCGTTGTCGCCCGGCTGGCTGGCGGCGATGGCCACGCTGATCGCGACCGCGGCCGCGCTGCTGTTCTTCGTGTACAAGGAAGTCGGCTATACGCACGAGTTGTGGTGGCAGTTCGAACTGTCGGGCGAGGCGCCGCGCAGCCTGCGCGCCCTGGTCGGCATCGTGCTGACCGCGGGTTTCGGTGCCGGCTGGATGCTGCTCCGCCCCTTCACCGCCGCCACCGCCCTGCCGGCGCGGCAGGAACGCGAGCAGGCGATGCGCATCGTCGCCGCGCAGCCGCGCACCGAGGCCTGCCTGGTTGCGATGGGCGACAAGCGCCTGCTGTTCTCCGCCGACGGGCGCGCCTTCATCATGTACGGCCGGCAGGGGCGTTCCTGGGTGGCGCTGTCCGACCCGGTGGGCCCGCGTGAATGCTGGCCCGAGCTCGTCTGGCGCTTCGTCGAACTGGCCGGCCAGGCCGGTGGCCGCGCGGTGTTCTACCAGGTGTCGGCGAACTCGCTGGCGCTGTATGCCGATGCCGGGCTGATGGCGTTCAAGCTCGGCGAGGAAGCGCGGGTGCCGCTGGTGGATTTCGATCTGAAGGGCGCCCGGCGCGCCGGCCTGCGCCAGGCGATCAACCGCGGCGAACGCGAGCAGCTCGAGTTCTCCATCCTGCCGCCCGAGCAGGTGCCGGCCCGCCTGGCGGAGCTGGCTGCGGTGTCGACGGCCTGGATGGCGCATCACAAGGTGCGCGAGAAGCGCTTCTCGCTGGGCGCATTCGACCCCGACTATCTGCACGGCCAGCCCGTCGCGGTGCTGACCCGGGACGGACGCATCGTCGCCTTCGCCAACCTGCTGCTGACCGGTCTCAAGGAGGAAGCGAGCATCGATCTGATGCGCTTCGTCCCCGAGGCGCCCAATGGCGTGATGGAAGTGCTGCTCACGCGCCTGATGCTGCACTTCAAGGCGGAAGGCTATGCCGCGTTCAACCTCGGCATGGCGCCGCTGTCGGGCCTGTCGGCGAGCGCGGCGGCGCCGGTCTGGCATCGCGTAGGGCGCGCGGTGTTCGAGCATGGCGAGCGCTTCTACAACTTCGCCGGGCTGCGCGCCTTCAAGGCCAAGTTCCGCCCCGAATGGCAGCCGCGCTACCTCGCCGTGGGCGGCGGCATCAACCCGATGCTGGCCCTGACCGACATCGCCGTGCTGATCGGCGGCGGGCTGAAGGGCGTGATTGGCAAATGAGTGGCAAATGAGCGGGATCGCCGACACGTGCAGGCGGAGACAAGGCAGACGAGGAATGGACGCCCGATGAGCCTGTGCGCACGCATCCTGATCGCCGCCGCCCTGCTGTGCGCGGCCACGGTACGCGCCGCCGTGCCCGCGCAACCGATGATCGGCACGCCTGAAGTGGTCTTGCCCAACGGCGGAGCGGCAGGCGCGGTGGTGCTGTTCTCGGGCGCGGCGGGCTGGGGCGACGCGGAACGCGGCATCGCCGGCACGCTGGCCGGGCGCGGCCAGATCGTCATCGGCGTCGATCTGGCCGCCACTCAGCGCCGCATGGCGGCGAACCCGGACGCCTGCGTCACTTTGATTGGCGAGATCGAGGCGGTCAGCCACCAGGTTCAGCGCGAGGCGCATACGCCGGCCTACCACTTCCCGGTGCTCGCTGGCATGCAGGCGGGCGGCACGATGGCGCTGCAGGTCGCGGGGCAGGCCTCCACCGCCACCATCGCCGATGTGCTGGCGGTCGACCCGGATCCCGCCCTGCCCGGCCACAAGCCGCTGTGCAGCGAGGCGCCGCGCGCCGCCGGCCACGACGCAGGCAGCTACGACCTGCCCGCCGGCAGGCTCCCCTACGGGGTGGACATCCGGCTCAGCGCCGCAGCCACGTCCGGCACACGCCTGCGCGCGACCGGGTTCGCCGGCCGGCATGCGGAAGTCCGGCTGGCGAACGATGCGGACGCCGCGCCGGCGCTCGCGCTGATGAATGGCCTGGCCGCGCGCATGCCCGCAGCCGGCGCGGCGGGCGTGGCCGATCTGCCGCTGGTCGAACTCCCGGTCGCCCGCCCCACCGACACCTTTGCCGTGCTGTACTCGGGCGACGGCGGCTGGCGCGACCTCGACAAGGCCGTCGCCGCCATCCTGCAGCGCAGCGGCCTGCCGGTCGTCGGCGTGGACGTGCTGCGCTACTTCTGGGCGCATCGCACCGCGGAACAGGGCGCGCACGATCTCGGCCGCATCATCGACACCTACCGCCAGAAATGGGGCGCGAGCAAGGTGGTGCTGATCGGCTATTCGTTCGGCGCCGACGTGCTGCCGGCCCTGTACAACCGCCTGCCGGCGGCGGACCGCGCGGCAGTGGTGCAGATGTCGCTGCTCGGCTTCGCGGCGACGGCCGATTTCGAAGTCACCGTCGCCGGCTGGCTGCAGCAGCACCGCGGCGACGCGCAACCCACCCTGCCCGAGGTCCGGCGCATCGATCCCCAACGGGTGCAGTGCTTCTACGGCGCGGACGACGACGAGGCCGCGTGCGCGCAGATCGGCAACGGCGCCGAACTCATCCGCACCACCGGCAGCCATCACTTCGATGGCGACTACGAAGCCCTGGCGCGGCGCATCCTGCACGGCCTGCAGCGTCGCAACGCGCCCTGAGCCCGACGGCCCGGCGCGCGGGTTCGTCGCGGCGCACCGCGGGCTCCACGATCGACCCTCGCCACGATCGACACGCGCCACGTCCGATGGCGCCGCGCCTGTCCCGCCCTCAGGCCGCCTCCCGGGCCAGAAAGGCCAGGAAGGCTTCCTTCAGGTCGCCGTAGCAGGGCGAGGTCCATGCCGATTGGCGCACGAAGCCCTCGATCAGGCATCGCCAGGCCTCCTCACCCAGCGCCTGCCTGAGGTTCGGGAAGTGAGCTTCGACCAACTGGCTCGCGCCCAGGTGGACGAGGTGGCGGTAGGCCCGCATGCCGGCCTCGGCGTAGCCGTCCGGCACGACTTCGCTGCGCCCCCTCACATAGTCGAAGAATGCTGCAGACATGAAAGCTCCCGATTCATGCGGCCCAGCGTCGGCACGTCGTTGTCCCATTCCAGCAGCACCGGCAGACCGTGCCGCTGCTGCAGCAGGCAGGCCATCTCCCGCGTGGGACGCTCGACCGGCCGGCTGTGGGTGTCGAGATACAGGCCGAAGCGCTCGTCGAACTCGTGGCCGGCCACGTGCAGGTAGCTCACCCGGCCGAGATCGACACGCGCAACGAACCCGGCGAGGTCGTGGCCGCCGTGGTTCTTGTGATTGACCGCGATGTTGTTGAGATCGAGCAGGATGCCGCAGTCCGCCCGTTCGACGACCGCGGACAGGAAATCGGCCTCCGGCATGTCGCCGACGTTGGTGTACCAGGTTGGGTTTTCCACCGCGATGCGCCGCCCGAGCAAGTCCTGCACCCGCCGGATGCGATCGGCGACACGGCGCACTTCGGCCAGGGTGAAGGGGATGGGGAACAGGTCGTAGAGCTGGTGGGCATCGCCGCTGGCCGCCAGATGGTCGGAGTAATGGACGGCGCCGATCTCGTCGATCAGGGCGGCGACCTCGCGCAGGAAGGCGGTGTCGATGGCCGCGCTGCCACCGAGGTTCAGCGACACCCCGTGCAGATGCACCGCACGCCCCGACTCGATCAGCCGGTGCAGCGGCGCCCGGTCGCGCCGGATCCAGTTCTCCGGCGCGACCTCGAAGAAATCGGCGGCGACGGCCGACATGTCCCAATCGGCCATCTCGCGCCGGTAGCCGAGCCCGGCCATG
>SHNC01000154.1 GCA_004295105.1 Betaproteobacteria bacterium
CTGGAGAGACGCCCGGAACCACCTACGCTCGGCCGCGAGCGCGCTCGCGGCGGGCAACGTCGAGGGCGCCGCGGCAGCCCTGTCCAGTGCATACACCGCCTTTGGCGAAGCGGCCCGGACCTACGACGCCTATCTGGCACAACTCGAATCCTCCGCCAACTGGGCGACTGCAGGCGTGGCGATCGTCGCCGTGATCGCCGTCGTCGCGGCCGTGGCGGTGTATGCGGTGGGCACCGGAGCGGCCGCGGCCGGCGCTGGCGCCGGTGCGACCGAGGCGGCGGCGGGAACCGCCACGGGTACGGCGACAACGGTGGCGGCCGGCACCGAAGCGGCGGCCGGAACCTCGGCCGTGTCCGCAACTGCAACCACGGTCGCGGCGACCGAGGCCACCGCGGGCGCCGGTGCTGCCACCGCCGCGGGCACGCAGATCACCAGCGGAGCGGTGCTCGAAGTGATCCAGACGGTCGCGGCCAACATGGGCAACACGCAAGTGCTGCACGGCTATCTGATGCAGCTCGCCGCCTCGCCCGCCGGGCGCGCCCTGCTGCTGGCAGCGGCCCGAACGGCAGTCGCCCTGTCGACGCAGCCGGGGGTGACGCAACGGGAGTTCCAGTTGCTGAAGCAGGTGTCGGAGTTGCTCTTCTTGTTTGCCCGCGGCGGCTGACGATCGTCCCCCGCTGCCCCCGGCACCGGCAGACGGATGCTGTCGCCGCAGCGGCCGCGGTCGCGGTCGCGGCTGCTCGCTGGCGCCCCCCCGCGTTCCGCTGCGGCCCTGCGTCAGGCCGCGTGCCTGAGCTGCTTCTTGTACAGGCGCTCCATGATGGCGGCGAGCGCCTCGGCAAAGACCGGGGCGCTCGCCAGCGCGAGGCGGTCGCGCGGACGCTGCAGCTTCACGTCCACCACCCCGCCGATGGTCGCCGCGGGGCCGCTGGTCAGCATCACGACGCGGTCGCTCAACAGCACCGCCTCGTCGACGTCGTGCGTCGCGATCACCATGGTGGTGCCGGTCGTGGCGCGGATCTTGATCAGCTCATCCTGCAGGTTGGCACGCGTCAGGCCGTCGAGAGCGGCGAACGGGTCGTCCAGCAGCAGGATGCGCGGCTGCATCGACAAGGCGCGCGCGAGGCCGACGCGCTGTTTCATGCCTGCCGAGATCTCGTGCGGAAAGCGGATCTCGGCATGGGTGAGGCCGACCTGGGCCAGCGCATCGTGCGTGCGCTGCTTGAGCCTGGCCTTGCCCTCCTTGCTGCCGAACACGCGCTCGACCGCGAGATAGACGTTGTCGAAGCAGGTGAGCCAAGGCAGCAGCGCATGGTTCTGGAACACCACCGCGCGGTCCGGACCGGGGCCCGCCACCACGCGGTCGTTGCACAGGATCACGCCGCTCGTGGGACGGGCCAGGCCGGCGATCAACCCGAGCAGCGCCGACTTGCCGCTGCCGGCAGGGCCGACGAGGGCGACGCACTCGCCCTCCTCGATGTCGAGCGTGATGTCGCGCAGGGCGACGAACCTGCCATTCTTCGTGTCGAACGTCTGACCGACGTCTTCGATGCGCACGATCTTCTTCATGTTGCTGTCTCCTCTCTCAACGCTTCTGTCGGTGCAGGCGGCAGTGCGATGGCTCGACGTCGCCGGTGGCTGCGCCACATGCACGAAACGGCGACGGCGTCCATCCCTGCCCGCAGGCCAGGCCTGCCGGGGGATGGACGCCGTTGTCCGGTGCAGCGATGTGGCCGGGGCTTCGCCCGCCTGCAGCCGGGCCGCCCTTGGCCCGTCTCGACGGGGATCAATGCACCATCCGTGCCAGCTCGCCAAGAGCGCCTGATTGACGACGATGAGGCCGGTCCGGTGCCATTCGCGCCCGCCGCGCCGCACTGCCGCAGTGCGGCCGAGCCGCGGCATCGCACAGGACTGGTGCGAGGGCAGCCGCGAGCGTGCCTGGTTGCGCCCCCTGCTCAGGCCTTGGGCGGCAGCAGGTCGGACATGTCCAGCAGCGCGCGGGCGACGTCCACGAGGCGGCGCCCCTGGTTCATCGCGGTCTGACGCAACAGGCGGTAAGCCTCGTCCTCGCCGACACCGTGATGCGCCATCAGCAACCCCTTGGCGCGCTCGACGAACTTGCGCTCGTCGAGCGCGGCACGCACGGCCGCGAGCTCATCGCTCACCTGCTGCAGGCGACGCGACTGCGCCTGCAGGGTGTCGACGATGGATCGGGTCAGGCGCGGCCCCAAGGGTTCCGCGGCCACGGCGCCGACCGCCTTGCCGCTGGCGTCGCTCCCCGTTCCCGGCACGTCCGGCAGATCCGTTGCGGTGGCGGACAGCGTGGCGAGCAGGCCTTCCTGATCGCCCAATTCGACGCGCGTGGCGGCGATACGGCGCGCACACTCGTCCTTCAGGCCCTGGGCCAGATGCACCTCCGCCTGATGGATCAGATCCAGCCGCTGCGAGCAGCGGTCGAACCAGGTGTCCGCCAGTGCGCTATCCAGTCCGCCGCCGGACAGCGAGGACATCAGCCGGCGCCGCAGGCGCTCGAGTTCGGTCAGCGGCATCACGGCCTGCAATGCATGCCACTGGCGCAGGCTGTCGTCGGTGCCGAACTCCTCGAAACGCCGGAAGCACTGTTCCTGCGCCTCGATCAGGTCCGACAGCGCCTGTGCACCGTCGGCACCGACACGGCCGGCAGCGAAGGCCCCGGCACCGGCGGCGCGCTCCAGACCGGCGAATTCCTTGCCCTGCATCAGATTGAACATCGACACCAGCAGCCGCGACACCGCGGGGTCGACGGCGATGTCCGCCGCCTCGAACACCAATGCCAGCAGTGCGGAAACAATGCGGGTGTAACGCTGCATGGCCTCCGCCGCGCGGCACTGCCGTGCCGCCACCTGCGCGCGCAGGTCCGGCAGGCCGTTCAGGGCATGCAGCACCATCGCGATACGGGTGAACAGCCGCGCCCCACCGCCCGGAGTGGCGCCGGCATCGGGCGCCAGACCGTCGAGGAGCGCGCACACACCCGCTTCCGCAGCCTGTGTGGCGGCGACATGCTGAGCGCGCTGGGCATCGAAACGCGCATCGACCGAGGCGAGGTACAGGTTGGAGGTTCCCCGCTCGCGCTGCAGCAGGTGCACGAGTTCGTTCACCGCCTGCACCAGGTCGCAGCTCAGTGCGAGCTGTTCGAGATCGCGGATTTCGCAGCGGCGGGCTGCGACGAGGAAAGCGAGCGCCGATTTCATGCGGGCCTTGGTTGCGTCTTTCTGCCGGTGAGGTCGGCCAGCCGGCCGCCACTTTCATCCTAGCAAGAGCCATGCAAACCAGCCGCCCCGGCGCGCCGCTCAGCCCATCGACCTCGGCATGGGCCTCAGCGCGGCAAGTTCGCACAGCAGGCTTCGCACGCGCCGCTCGCTCCCGAGTGCTGCACGATGCACGTGCAGCAGGCTCGCGCCGGCCCGCAGGCGGGCGCGAGCCACGGGCACCGAATCGATACCGCCGACGCTCATCAGGGAGGTGGAGGGCCCCAGCGCATCGGCCAATTGTGAGATGCGCACGCTGGCCGTGGCGATGGCGCCTTCCGCCGACAGCAGCAGACCGTCCGCACCTGCGCCGACGAAGCGGCGTGCCAGTTCGATCCGCCGATCGGCTTCGACCCAGGACGCCGGCAACTTCACCACCAGCGCCAGTGGCGTCGGCCGCGGCAGCCGCTCGCGCCAGGCGGCCAGCGCGGCGACGAGGTCGGCGAACAGCTCCGCAGAGGGGCAGCCGCGCCCGGGATTGAGCACCACATAGTCCGCCCCGCGGTGCCATGCCGCGATCGCGTGCCGGATCGCCTCCCCGGCCCGAGGCCAGTCGAGCGCTGGCGGTTTCACCAGACTGAGCCCGTGCAGCGGCAACGGCCGCGCTGCTGCGGTACATTCCGGCCTCATCCCTGATTGCCCGGCGGCCGTGCGTCGCGACGTGCGCGGCCGGCTCATCGGTGCCGGCTGCCCGCCGGGCGTCCAGTGGCTGCCGGTCTCGACGGCACCCAGGCCGAGTGCGGCGCCGTGCTGCAGCAGCGCGCCATGGCGGTCCAGTCCGGCCGCCAGCACCAGCGGTGATGGGAACGCCAGGCCCATGGCCCGTACCGGATCTGCACGGCGAGCGATCGCTGCGTCGGTATTGCCGACCGCTGGCGGCGCAGCCGTACGTTCGAGGCGCCGCACCGTCCAACGGCTGCGGAGCGCCAGCCGGCTGAGAGGCCGGATCACGTGCGGTCCCGCCCCTTGACCACCGGCACGTCCGCCGCCGCGGTGGGAATCGCCGCACGGGCGGCCGCGCGGTCGGCTGCCGCGTGCGCGTTGACGCGGACCGCCGATGCGCATGGCCCGCGCCCGCCCTGCGACCGATGCCGGGCAAAGGTGACGAGGAAGTCGGCCAGGGTTTCCACCGCATCGTCCCTCACACCGTGATAAAGACTGACCCGCACCCCGCCATGCGCGGGATGCCCCCCAAGGTCGCGCAGGCCCGCAGTTTCCGCAGCGGCGAGGAAGGCATCGCATCCCTCGACATCGGACAACTGGAAGCAGGGATTCACCGGCGAACGCCAGGCGGGCGCAAGAGCTTGCCGATAGGGCTGGCCATGCATATTGCCCTCGGCCAGCGCAGCCTGCACCAGCGCATGGCGTCGGGCCAGCCGCGCAGCCATGACTGGTACGCCGCCCTCGGCCTCGATCCAGTGCAGCATGCGGTGGGCGACGAAGACGGCCGGCACGGGCGGCGTGCACAGCCGTGAGTCGGCCTCCGCAAGCGCCGCGTAGTTCATGACCTTGGGCGTGCACGCAAGCGCGCGGCCCAGCAGCGAGCGCCGCACCACGACGAGCGCGAGGCCGGGCGCGCAGACTGTCTTCTGCATGCCCGCATAGACCAGGCCGAGGCGCTGCCAGTCCAGCGGACGGCTCAGCAGGTCGGACGTCATGTCCGCCGCCAGCGGCAGCGCGACTTCGGGCCAGACCGGAAACCGCAGGCCGTCGGCGGTTTCATTGCTGGTGAAGTGGGCGTACGCGAAGCGACCGGCCGGCACCTCGATGGCACACCGCGCCGGCCACGGTACGTCGGGACCCGCACTGGGCCTGGACGATGCAGGACTGGAGCTTGCGGCGCCGGATCTTGCGGGACTGGGTGCGGCGGAACCGGATGCGCCCTCACCGAAGGCGGCCGGGGCTGGACGTTCGCCACGGGGGATGGCGTGTCCCCGCGCCGCATCGCCCTCGTTCGTTTCATCCCCGTCGGCGATGAGGCGCCCGTCGATGCCCGCCACCGCCACCTCCCCGTAACGGCGCGCCTCGGCGATCGCCCGCCGCGACCAATGACCGCTGGCAATGTAAAGCGCCCCGCACCGCGATCGGTCACCGCCCTTTCGCTCCCCAAGCGCCTCGGCATGCCCATCGCCGCACCCTCCGAGCAGGTTCATCGGCAGCATGGCGAACTGCGCGCTCGCCCCCCCGGGCATGAAGAGCACGGCGAAATCGTCGGGGATGGCGAGCAGGCGCCGCAGGCATGCCTCGGTTTCCGCCTGCAGACCACGGTAGGCCGCGGACGTGAAGGGCAAGCTCAGGATCGAACCCGGACCGGGCCGGCAGGCCTCGCTCACCTCGCGCGCGACGCTGTCGGGCAAGGGGCCCGCCGCCGCCGAGAAACTGCAGCCCGGCGCCGCCCGCCAGGCCGCAGAGGCTTCAGGAAAAGAGCGCGAGGCCATGCGCACCGGCTCCCATGAAGAACAGCACCGGAATGGACAGCATGGTGTTTACCCGGGCAGACAGGAAGGTGATGCGCGAACAGCGCAGGCGCTCTTCGAGCGACGCCGGCACGAAACCAAGCACCCGCTTCTGGTGCGGCCACAGCACCAACCACAGATTGCACACCATCGCCACGGCCAGCCAGACGCCCACGCCGAGTGGCGCCAGGCTGCCCTGCAACGTCAGCGCCCCGCCGAGCCAGCCGCGCGACCACAGGATCGCCAGCCCGCTGCCGAGCACGACCAGCGAGGCGTAGCGGAAGGTGCCGTGCTCACGCTGCATGAGCGCGCGCTGGCGCGGGCTGTCGGGATCGGCGAGGTCGGCGGCAGTCAGCGCCACATAGCGCGAACGTGTGACCGCGGTGGCGTAGTTGTGGCCGACCCACACCAGCGCACCGAGGAAGTGCAGCCAGCGGGCGGCCGCTTCGAGCAGGATGTCCATCGTCGCCCCCTCACTGCAACAGGCGCAGCAGCAGCGCGAGCACGCCGGTCAGGGCCACACCCAGTGCCACGGTCATGGCCGTGGAGTTCAACACGCGCAGCAGCCGCTCAGACATGGCCGGACTCCGCACCGGCATGCGCGGCAACGTGAGCGCCGGGCCCGGCCGCGGACGGGCAGCCGCGAGACGACAGCGCGCGCGAGTTGCGCTCATTGCGCATCACCAGCGGATGCAGCTTGCGCCCCGGCGCGTGTGCCCGTGCAACCGCCGCGCCGACCAAGTGGTGGTGCGGCGAGCGCGAGCAGGCCGGATCGGTGTTGCGTGCGTCGCCGGTCAGCAGGAAGGCCTGGCAGCGGCAGCCGCCGAAATCGCGCTCCTTCTCGTCGCAACTGCGACAGGTCGGGCTCATCCACGCATCGCCGCGGAACTTCTCGAAGGTAGGCGATTCGTTCCACAGCCAGGCCAGGCTGCGCTCGCGCACGGTGGGAAATTCCAGCCCCTCGATGATCCGCGCCTCCTGGCAGGGCATGGCGGCGCCATCGGGCGCGATGGTCAGATGGATCGAGCCCCAGCCGTTCATGCACGCCTTGGGCCGGCCTTCGTAATAGTCGGGGATCACGAAATAGATCGTCATGCGGTCGCCGAGGCGCTCGCGCGCCGCCTGCACCTCGCGTTCGGCGGCAGCGATCTGCTCGCGCGTCGGCAGCAGCTCGTCGCGATTGACCATCGCCCAGTTGTAGTACTGGATGTTGGCGAACTCGAGATAATCGACGCCGATCTGCTCGGCCAGCGCCAGGATGTCGGCGACCTGGCCGATGTTCTGCCGGAACACCGGCACGTTGAGCACCATCGGGAAGCCGTGGGCCTTGATCAGGTGCGCGACCTTCACCTTGAGGTCGAAGGCACGCGCGCCGACCAGGGTGTCGGTGAGTTCGCGGTCGCTGGACTGCAGCGAGAGCTGAATCTGGTTCAGACCGGCGGCCTTCAGCGCGCGCAGACGGTCCTCGCTGAGCCCCACGCCCGACGTGATCAGGTTCGTGTAGTAGCCCAGCGCGCTCGCGTCGGCGACGAGCTCTTCGAGGTCGTCGCGCAGCAGCGGTTCGCCACCGGTGAAGCCGAGCTGCAGCGCACCGAGTTCGCGACCTTCGCGCAGTACCCGCTTCCACTCCGAGGTGGACAGCTCGGCCCGCGCGTCGCGCGCGTAGTCGACCGGATTGCTGCACCACGGGCACTTCAACGGGCAGCGGTAGGTCAGCTCGAGCACCAGCCACAGCGGTTTGCCCTGCCCATCAAGCCTGACGACGGATCCATCCTTTGGCACGGAACACCTCCAGAAATCTGTAGACGCCTTCGGCGACGCGCTCGTCGTCGCCGGGATAGCGTTGCTGCAACTCGCCGACCATGTCGGCGACGGTGCGGCGACCGTCGCAGCGCTCGATGATGTCGCCGGCGGTCTGGTTGAGCTTGACGATGCCTTCCGGGTAGAGCAGGACGTGGGCCTCCTGCGTCGGCTCCCAGCGGAACAGGTACATCGGGTTGAGTACGTAGCGCTCGTCGGCGGCGGGCGGGGCGAGGGTGTCGTTCATGCGGGCATCCGATCCGGTGTGGCGAGGAAAATCGTCGCGGCGGGCGGCGGGCACCGGGCACTGGCCCGATGCCGCACGCGGGCGGCCGGGCCGGTGCCGCTCAGCGCACGTAGACGTAGGCGGTGACCTCGAAGCCGAGGCGGATGTCGCAATAGGCGGGGTCGATCCACTGCATGATGAGTCTCCTGATTCCGGTTGAACGGGAACCGTCCGGGCGGCCGGTTCGTGCTCATCTTCGCCGTCTGGCGATGGCAAGGGGATCGGCGGAATCAGGGTTCGAGCATCGCGAAAAAGAGGAATGCGCAGTCGCGAAAAACATGATTCTCGCGCGCGCGATCGCTGCGCTTGATACGGGTCAACACGGTGCGCAGGCGCTTCTGGCAGGCGCGGCGAGCCCGCGGGCGGGCTCGCTCAAGAACGTCGCGGGGACTTACCCGCGCTGACGCCGCGCCTCGAACAGGCAGATGCCGCTCGCCACCGACACGTTGAGACTCTCGACGGTCCCGTGCATCGGGATCTGCGCCAGTTCGTCGCAGGTCTCGCGGGTAAGCCGGCGCAGGCCGTCGCCTTCGGCGCCGAGCACCCAGGCGAGCGGCACCTTCTGGTCGATGTCGTAGAGCGATCTGTCCGCCTCGCCGGCGGCACCCACCACCCAGATGCCGGCATCCTGCATCTCGCGCAGCGCGCGCGCCAAATTGGTGACGGTGATGTAGGGGACGGTATCGGCGGCGCCGCTCGCCACCTTCACCGCGGTGGCGTTGAGCCCCACCGCGCGGTCCTTGGGCGCGACCACCGCGTGCGCGCCGGCGGCATCGGCCACACGCAGGCAGGCGCCGAGGTTGTGCGGGTCCTGCACGCCGTCGAGCACCAGGATCAACGCGTTTTCGTCGAGGCTGTCGAGCACGTCGGCGAGCTTGAGCTCGCGTCGCGTCGCATCCACCCGCGCCACCACGCCCTGATGGCGCCGTGTACCGACCATGGCATCGAGCCGCTCGCCCTCGCTCGGGATCAGACGCACGCCGGCCGTCTCGGCCAGCGCGACGAACTTCTTCACCCGCACGTCCTTGCGATCGCCCGACAGATACACCTCGAACACCGATTCCGGCGCCTGGCGCAGCTTGGCCGACACCGCATGAAAACCATAGATCAGGCGCGTGCCGCCCGGTTGATGGGAGGATGGAGAGCTTTCGGCGGTCTTAGCCACGGCGGGAACCCTTTGCAGATGTCTTGCCGGCGGAACGCGCAGCCGGCTTCGCGGGGCGCGATTCTACCGGCTCGGCGCCTGGCGCAGACCGGGGAGTGGATGCGGGGGCTTTCGCGGCGGGCTTGGCGCTCGCCTTGGCCGTCGCCTGCTTCGCCTTGCCCGTCGGCGCCGATGCCGCCGCCTTCTTCGGCGCGGCGGCCTTCCCGGCCTTCGCGGGCTTCGGCGCCCTGACACCCTTGTCGGCCTTGGCAACCTTGTCGGCCCTGGCTCCCTTGTCGGCCTTGGCAACCTTCGCCGGCACGTCGTCGGCAGCGACGCGCTCCCAGATCTCGTCGATCACGCTCGGCGCCGGTAAATGCGCGGCCGATTCTGCCGCATCGGCCTTGCGCCGCGCACGCGAGCGCGTCGCAGGCTTCGTCGCCTCCACCACATCGGCGACATCGTCGTCGGGCAG
>SHNC01000245.1 GCA_004295105.1 Betaproteobacteria bacterium
GGCAAGCGGGCTGCTGCTGCATCCGGCGATTGGGGAAATGGTGGATGAGACGGTGGTGATCCAGGGGCAGCGGATTCGGTTTGCGACGGTGGATCTTGGGGCGAAGCCTGGGGAGATTGGGGAGCAGTTGCGACGGTTGGTGGAAGAGCGGTCCGACTCTCGGTCTGTTGCGGGTTTCACGTCAGGCAAAAGAGGCAAGATCCTTGCCCTGATCGTTCCCCTTTGACAATGCAGTCGTCGAGGCGGCAGTGGCGGCGTTCGGCCTTGTCTATCTGCACCCCATTCTGGACCGCGCTCAAAGCGCCGTTGCACCGGCGTCGGCCCAGGGTGACCTCATGAGCTGACCTGCCTGGGCAATGTGCATGGAATGAGTGCGACAGTGAGGCCGAATGCACGGCGGGTTCGCGGACGAGGCCGCATACTTGCAACGTGATACTTGTCTGGCACACTGTACATCCATCTTTGTCATGAATTCCGGCTGCCTGCTTCCATTCGGGCCGCTCGGCCGGTGATGTCCACGATGCGCTACCCCTTTACGCTGATCATCGGCGACGGCACACGCTTGCAGCGCTACCTGTCGCAGCACGACGTGGCGCAGGCCTTCAGCCATACCCGACTGGTCGAACCCGAGCGGATCGACGACGAGTTTCCTCGCCGCTGGCAGTGGGAAGACATGGTGTGTGCGGTTTTTGCGCGGCCACTGCGCTGGCGGCCGGAAAGCGTCGAAGCCAATCTGTTGAGCCTGTGCCGCGAGGCGAAGATGCTGGAGCGCCAGGTCATCTTTCAGGTCGATTTCGAGAGCGACCTGCGCCGCATGAGTCTGCCAGTGGGCCCGGATGTCGTGCTGCGCCTGTAGTGCCACACCGGCTGGCGTCCCGCGATGCAGCGATCTGGCATTGACGGGGCGCTTGGCCTATATGTTCACCATCGGTCGCGCCGCAGCAATCGAGTTACCGCGCGGTTCAGCCCGATCGGCCCTGTCGTTTTCCGTATGTCATGGAGGCACGCATCATGGCCCGGCCCCCTAAAGTGTGTTTCGATCGCGTCCTGCCCCGCGACATGATGCGCCTTCAGCCAACCGTCCCGGATCGTCCGGGCCAGGCGCGTGCCATAACGCCGATCGGCAAGAGCTGGATGAACGGATCCACGCTCCATGTGCGTTTCATGGGCGGCACCGCCCAGCAGAAGAAGACCGCGCAGGAGCAGGCGAAGTGGTGGACCGATCACGCGAACCTCAGCTTCGTGTTCGACGACGCGCCGAATGCCGAGATCCGCATCGCCTTCGACGAGGACGACGGCGCGTGGAGTTACATCGGCACCGACGCCAAGGGCATCCCGGTCAGCCAGCCGACGATGAACCTCGGCTTTCTCGATGGCGGCACGGCGGCGCACGAGTTCGGCCATGCCATCGGGCTGGCGCACGAGCACCAGAATCCGGCGGGCGGGATCCAGTGGAACGAGCAGGCGGTGATCCGCGCCATGGCGGGGCCGCCCAATCGCTGGACCGAGGCGCAGACGCGGCACAACATCCTGCGCAAGTATACGGCGAACCAGATCAACGGCACCGAGTTCGATCCGAAGTCGATCATGCTGTACTTCTTCCCGGCGGAATGGACGACCAATGGCATCGCCACCAGCCGCAACGACGTGCTGTCGGCGCTGGACAAGCAGTTCGTCGCCGGCGCGAAGATGTATCCGAAGACAAAACCGGGCGTGAGCGGCACGGTGACACAGCTTACGGTGAACGCCCGCCGCCGCACGGCGGCGAGGATCGGCACCTTTGGCGAGGAAGATCTGTTCCGCTTCCGTGTGGTGCAGCCGGGTCGCTACATCATCGACACGCAAGGCCCGACCGACGTTTACATGAAGCTGTTCGGCCCGGATTCGCAGACGGACCTGATCGCCGAAGACGACGATTCCGGTATCGCGTCGAATGCGCGCATCGCGATCGACCTGATCGAAGGCGAGTACTACGTGCAGGTGCGACACTGGAATCGCGCCAGCGGCGTGGGCGACTACACGATTTCCGTTCGCAAGGCCCGTTGAGCGTCCGCGACGGTCCGCAGGTTGCCGTTCAGGTGTTCTTTTTCAGCCGGTAGTTGAGCTGCGGGCGGGTGATTCCCAGAAGGCGCGCGGCGGCCGAGAGGTTGCCGTTGGCCCGCTGTACCGCACGCTGCAGCAGTTCGCCTTCGAGATCGTCGAGCGCAATGCCGGCATCGAGCACCGCGTCGGGCAGATCGGCGGGAGCGGGCGCGCCGGACGCAGACCGGCTTTCGAGCCGTCCTTCCTTGCCGATCGCCGAGTGGGCGGCGTCTTCCTGAGGGATGGCGCCGACGAACAGGTGTTCGGCCTCGATCCAGCCGTTGTGCGGCGACAGGATGACGCCGCGCTCGATGACGTTCTCCAGTTCGCGCACATTGCCTGGCCAGTTGTGTGCCTTCAGTGCCCGCATGGCCTTGTCGGTCACGCCGGCGATGCGCTTGTCGTGGAGGCTGCAGAAGCGGGTGACCATCGCATCCACCAGCGGCGGGATGTCGGCGACGCGCTCGCGCAGCGGCGGAATCGTGATCGGATAGACGTTGAGGCGATAGAACAGGTCGCGGCGGAAACGCCCAGCGGCGACCGCTTCCTGCAAATTGACGTTGGTGGCCGCTACCAGGCGGACATTGACCTTGCGCGCGCGCTCGTCGCCCAGCCGTTCGATTTCGCCTTCCTGCAGCACGCGCAACAGCTTGGCCTGCGCGGCGAGCGGCAGTTCGCCGAGTTCGTCGAGGAACAGGGTGCCACCGTCGGCGCGCTCGAACTTGCCGGCGCGCGACGCATGCGCACCGGTGAAGGCGCCGCGCTCGACGCCGAACAGCTCGGATTCGATCAGCTCGTCGGGGAGGGCGGCGCAGTTCACCGCCACGAAGGGCCCGGCATGGCGCGGGCTCAGCTCGTGCACTGCGCGCGCGAAGCGCTCCTTGCCTACCCCGGTCTCGCCCAGCAGCAATACGGTCACGCTGGTGGTGGCCGCCTTCACCGCGAGGTCGTAGGCATGCAGAAAGGTGGTCGAGCTGCCGATCAGGTTGGGAACCTTGTTGCGACAGGCGATGCTGCGACGCATGGCCTCCATTTCTTCGCGCAGTTCGAGCAGGCGGCCGACGATGGAGTCGGCCTCGAAGTAGGGCGTCAGTTCGTTGGCGTCGGGCCACTCCTCGACGGGCTTGCCGATGATGCGGCAGTGCGGCGTGCCGGTGGCGGAACACTCCGTTTCCCGGAACAGGATGAAACGCCCCATGAAGGCCGTGGTGTACCCGGAGGCGTAGCCGATCTGCATCCAGCACACCGGGTGATCGACTTCGCCGAACTCCTGGACATGCGCTTCGGCTTCCCAGGAGTGGTGCCACAGGAATTCGCCGTAGAAATGCTTGGTGTTGCGGTCCACGTCGAGGCGCACCGGTTCTACCTGGACCGAGCCTTCGAGCATGTGCAGTTGCGGACCGACGACGAAGGCGTCGACCAGGTCTCCCTCGCCGCGCACCTTGCGCGCGAGTTCCGCATCGCGAAGTCCGGAGGCGAAGCCCATGCGGGTGAGGATGCGGCGGGCCTGTTCCATTCCCACCGATTCGATGAGTTCCTTGCGCAGTTCGGAGAGCGCACCGGCATGCAGCAGCACCATCCGGTGCTCGCCGAGCCAGATCAGATTGTCGTCGGTCGAAAAGCGCAGCAAGCGCCGCAGGTCGGAATCTTCCGGGTACCGGATGCTGCTCAAGCGTCTCTCCTCCTCATCCCGTCGAACGCGGGTTGCCGGCGACTGTGCCCGCGCGAGGGCGGGCACGTCGGTCTCTTGTCAATCGAGCCCTTATAGCACGCGAGCGACTGACCGCGTGTGATGTGTGACGAGCGTCCGGGCAGAAATGTTCTCGAGGGCGAATATTAATCTCGAAATTCGCTTGCGGCCAATCGAGCCCGGCTCCATGGCCCAGCGTGATCGTGAGTTTTTGTGCAATGCAAAAAACTGATTTGATCATTTGGTGAAGTGATTGCGGTGATTTGATCATTTGATCATTGAATAAAAGATGGAAATTTCAACCAATATCGAACGAAAATTCTATTTTTGATCTGAATCAACAACTTGAAAGATCTGGCACGGAGCTTGATTCATATGGGGACGTGGCTAGGACCACTGCACCAAAACAGACGGAGCCCCGCAGATGGAGACAGAGAAACCCCTGGTCGATGTAACCCGAAAGTACGTGCGTCTCATCGAGCGCCGGGCAGACGGGTTCGTCGAGTTCGAGTTCGCGATCGGCGAACCCGAGCTCTACGCCGAAATGTTGTTGCCGGCCGATGCCTACGAGGCGTTCTGTGCGGCGAACGACGTGATTCAACTTGGCCCCCGGGAAGAGGCGTCCGAAACGGACAACTCGGACTGGGGTTGGAACCTGCATCAGGCAACGCATCAGCACTTCCGCTGATTGCTTGATCAACACGAGGAGGAGAACTCATGCAAATCGATTTGCGCACCGTATCCATCAAGCCCATCCGGCACACCTTCGACAACATTGCCCGCCGCATCGGCGCCGACAAGCCGGCCTCGCGCTATCAGGAAGGTACGCTGGACATGCAGCAGACGGCCAACTTCCACTATCGGCCGACCTGGGATCCGGAGCACGACATCTACGACGCCTCGCGTACCGCGATCAAGATGGCCGACTGGTATGCGTTCAAGGATCCGCGCCAGTTCTATTACGGCGCCTACACGATGGCTCGTGCCAAGCAGCAGGACACGGCGGAGGCCAACTTCGACTTCGTCGAGAATCGTGGTCTGGCGGCCACGCTGCCGCAGTCGGTGCGCGACACTGCGCTGAAGTTGCTGGTGCCGCTGCGCCACGTGGCGTGGGGCTCGAACATGAACAACGCGAGTGTCTGTGCCTACAGCTACGGGACCGGCTTCTCGCAGCCGCACATCTATCACTCGATGGATCAACTGGGGATTGCCCAGTACCTCACGCGAGTCGGTCTGCTGCTGGGCGACGTCGCGTCGCTCGACGAAGGCAAGCGCGCGTGGATGGAGGATGACGCCTGGCAAGGCCTGCGCCGCTACGTCGAGGATTCCTTCGTGGTGAAGGATCCGGTCGAGCTTTTCGTCGTACAGAACGCGGTGCTCGACGGCCTGATGTACCCGCTGGTGTACGAAACCATCGTCGACGACGTTCTCGCGTCGCAAGGGGGCACCGCGGTAGCGATGCTGACGCAGTTCATGACCGACTGGTTCGCCGAAACCAAGAAATGGGTCGACGCCACGGTGAAGACGGCTGCCGCCGAATCGGCCGACAACAAGGCGATCATGACCAAGTGGCTGACGGAGTGGCGCGATCGTGCCGCCGCGGCGCTGCTGCCGGTCGCCCGCATCGCCCTCGGCGATCGCACCGACGAAGTCATGGACGACGTCGTTCAGCAGTTCAATGCGCGCATGGCGAAAGCCGGCGTGGCCATCTGAGGAGACATCTGGATGTCGACCGTATTTCTTGCACTGCAAACCAACGAAGAAACCCGCCCGATCATCGAGGCGATCCTGCAGGACAACCCCGGCGCGGTGGTGGACGAGCAGCCGGCGATGGTGAAGATCAACGCCGACGGCAGGCTCGTGGTGCGTCGCGAGACGATCGAGGAGATCACCGGCCGTGACTACGACCTGCAGGAACTGCAGGTGAACATGATCACGATGTCGGGCAACCTCGACCAGACCGACGACGAAATCACCCTTTTCTGGAAAGCCTGAGCCGCCAAGGAGACAAAGACATGGACATGACTGTTGCGAAGAAGAAGCTGGGCCTGAAGGAACGCTATGCGGTGATGACGCGGGGTCTGGACTGGACTCCGTCGTACCAGAAGATGGAGGACATCTATCCCTACATCGCGTACGAGGGCATCAAGATCCACGACTGGGACAAGTGGGAAGACCCGTTCCGCCTGACCATGGATGCCTACTGGAAGTATCAGGCCGAGAAGGAGCGCAAGCTGTATTCGGTGCTCGACGCCTATACCCAGAATAACGGCCACCTGAACGTGACCGATGCGCGCTACCTGAACACCGTCAAGCTGTTCCTCAGCGGCATCAGCCCGCTGGAGTACGTCGCGCACCGCGGCTTTGCCCATGCCGGCCGCCAGTTCCCCGGCCCCGGCCCGCGCGTTGCCTGCCTGATGCAGTCGGTCGACGAGATCCGTCATGCGCAGACTCAGGTGCATGCGGTGTCGAACTACAACAAGTACTACAACGGCATGCATGACTTCCACCATGCGCACGACCGCGTGTGGTTCCTGTCGGTGCCGAAGTCGTTCTTCGACGACGCCATCACCGCAGGCCCGTTCGAGTTCATGGTGTCGATCGGCTTCTCGTTCGAGTACGTTCTGACCAACCTGCTGTTCGTGCCCTTCGTGTCGGGCGCGGCTTACAACGGCGACATGGCGGCGATGACCTTCGGCTTCTCGGCGCAGTCCGACGAAGCGCGTCACATGACGCTGGGCCTGGAAGTGATCAAGTTCATCCTCGAGCAGGATCCGGACAACGTGCCCATCGTCCAGCGCTGGATCGACAAGTGGACCTGGCGCGGCTACCGCGTGCTGACCCTGGTCGCGATGATGATGGACTACATGCTGCCGAAGCGCACGATGAGCTGGAAGGAGTCGTGGGAGATCTACTTCGAGGAAAACGGCGGCGCGCTGTTCAAGGACCTGGCCCGTTACGGCATCACCATGCCGAAGTGTGCCGAGCACATCGCGCTCGAGAAGGACCACCTGTCGCACCAGGCATGGAGCACCTTCTACAACTATGGTGCGGCGTCGAACTTCCACACGTGGATGCCGGACGAGGACGAGATGGCGTGGCTGTCGTCCAAGTACCCGAACAGCTTCGACAAGCACTACCGTCCGCGTTACGAGTTCTGGCGTGAGCAGGCGGCGAAGGGCAATCGCTTCTACAACAAGACGTTGCCGATGCTGTGCCAGACCTGCCAGATCCCGATGATCTTCACCGAGCCGGGTGACCCGACCAAGATCTGCTACCGCGAAGTCGATTACAAGAACGAGAAGTATCACTTCTGCTCCGACCACTGCAAGGAGATCTTCGAGCACGAGCCCGAGAAGTACGTTCAGGCCTGGCTGCCGGTGCACCAGATCTACCAGGGCAACTGCTTCCCCGAGGGCACCGACCCGACCGTGGAAGGCTTCGATCCGCTCGCCGCGGTGCTGAAGTACTACCACCTCGAGCACGGCCGCGACAACCTCGACTTCGAGGGCTCGGAAGACCAGAAGAACTTTGCCGAGTGGCGTGGTCAGGCGACGAAGAACGTCTGATGCCCGTTGATGGGATGAGCCGCGGGTGCGACGCGCCCGCGGCGTTCAAAAGTTAGCAAGGAGACATGACATGGCCGTTGCTGCCGTCACGAAATACGAATTCGCCCCTGCCGATACGCAGGACAAGTTCCACGGTGCCCAGTTGCTGTACATCGGCTGGGAAGATCATCTGCTGTTCTGCGCGCCGTTCGCGTTCCCGTTCCCGCCGACGATGCGCTTCGGCGACATCATCGCCGGCGTGTTGCCGGGCGCCTTCGGCTATCACCCGGATTTCGCCAAGATCGACTGGTCGCAGACGTACTGGTTCAAGTCCGGCAAGCCCTGGACGCCGGACTTCGACAAGTCGCTCGCCGAGAACGGGCTGAAGCACAAGGACGTGATCCGCTTCCACACGCCGGGTCTGCACGGGATCAAGGGATCCTGCAGCTAAGTGTCCAGAGTTGACGGCGACCCGCGTACGCCGGTCGCCGTTCTTTCGCCCGACCGAGAACCGAGAAAACGGACAAGAATCATGAGTTATGAACTGACCATTGAACCGATCGGCCAGACGATCGAAGTCGAGGACGATCAGACGATCCTCGACGCCGCGCTGCGCGCCGGCATCTATCTGCCGCATGCCTGCTGTCACGGACTGTGCGCGACCTGCAAGGTGAGCGTGATCGATGGTGAGGTCGATCATGGCGAAGCGTCGAGCTTCGCGCTGATGGATTTCGAGCGCGACGAGGGCAAGACGCTGGCCTGCTGCGCGCGCCTGCAGAGCGACGTCACGATCGAGGCCGACATCGAGGAAGACCCCGATGCCGAGAACATCCCGGTGCGCGACTTCGAGGGTGTCGTCAGCCGCGTCGAAGACCTCACGCCGACGATCAAGGGCATCTTCATCGAACTCGACGAACCGATCCACTTCCAGGCCGGGCAGTACATCGATTTCGGCATCGAAGGCGGCGCCTACAGCCGCGCCTTTTCGCTCGCCAACCCGCCGTCGACCGGCCGCACGATCGAACTGAACATCCGCATCGTGCCGGGGGGCAAGGGCACCACCTGGGTGCACGAACACCAGAAGGTCGGCGATCGGGTCAAGCTCTCCGGCCCCTACGGCCGCTTCTTCGTGCGCAAGTCGGCGCCCGAATCGTTGATCTTCATGGCGGGCGGTTCGGGTCTGTCGAGCCCGCGCTCGATGATCGAGGATCTGCTCGAGGCCGGTGACACCCGGCCCATGACCCTGATTTACGGTCAGCGCAACCGCGCCGAGCTCTACTACCACGACGAGTTCCTGGCACTGGCCGAGAAGTACCCCAACTTCACCTATGTGCCGGCGCTGTCGGACGAAGCTGCCGACTCGGACTGGAGCGGTTTCCGCGGTTTCGTGCACGAGGCGGCGAAGGCGCACTACAACAACGATTTTCGCGGCAACAAGGCCTACCTGTGCGGGCCGCCGATGATGATCGATGCCTGTATCACCACCCTGATGCAGGGCCGCCTGTTCGAGCGCGACATCTACATGGAGAAATTCTTCTCCGCCGCCGATGTGCAGCAGGTGCGCAGCCCCCTGTTCAAGAACATTTGAGCTAAATCAACAAATATCGAGATTTAGTCCGCGCCTCGTGAATCGGACGCTATGATTTTGTGGCTTTCGTTTCTTGAACGGTAACCCGGCTCGATCCGGCCTGCGAAAGGCCGGACGACCAACTTTTTGGAGGAGAAATCCATGGCAATGACTGGCGTACTGCGTCCCGGCCACATCTCGCTGCGCGTGCTGGATCTGGAAGAAGGCATCAACTTCTACAAGAACACGCTGGGTCTGGTCGAGACCGGACGTGACAACCAGGGGCGCGTCTATTTCAAGGCCTGGGACGAGCGCGACCACAACAGCGTGCTGATCCGCGAGGCCGATGCCGCAGGCATCGATTTCTTCGCGTTCAAGGTGGCCGACAAGGCGACCCTGGAAAAGCTGGATGCCGACCTGAAGGCGTTCGGCCTCACCACCGAGCGCATCCCGGCCGGCGAAATGCTCGAGACCGGCGAGCGCGTGCGCTTCAAGGTCCCGTCGGGCCACTTCATCGAGCTGTATGCCGAGAAGACCGAC
>SHNC01000088.1 GCA_004295105.1 Betaproteobacteria bacterium
CGCGCGGCGGCGGGCCGCCGCGTGCGACACCCGGTGTAGCGCCTCCATTCGCCAGACAGCGCCTCGATGCAGGCGCTGTCTGCATTTTGGCGGGATGCCGGCGGGACGTCGCCACCACTTACGTGCATTCCGGCCGACTTCAGCGGGGCTTCAGCTTGCGGTGCTAGCGTGGCGCGTCGAGTCGCATCCCCGCGTGGGGCAGCGCGACCACTCGTCGATGCCGCCACCTCAGTCCCAAGGAGTTCGCCATGGCCACCTTCACCGCCTATTCGCCGGCTGCCTTCACGCCCGACGATCTCGCCACGGCGCTGCTCGCAGCCAATTCGGGCATTCAACTGCTGTCGCCCGTCGCGCTTCATGCCTCCAGCAACGAGGCGGTCAATTTCTACGATGGCTCGCTCGCGGGCCGCCTCGGCATCGGCGCCGGCCTGCTGCTGACCTCCGGCTACACGCCGGGCACGACCAACACGATCGGTTGGGACGGGCAGGACAACAGCGGCGTCACCGGCTTCTTCAACGGCGACGCGGACATCGATGCCGTGGTCAACACGGTGTTCCAGACCCAGTCCTACGACGCCACCACGTTCGAGTTCGACTTTCGCGCAACCGATCCGAACGCGACCTCGATCAGCTTCGACCTCGTGTTCGGCTCCGAGGAATACCCCGAGTGGGTGGACGCCTTCGTGGACTGTGCGGTGGTCATCGTCAATGGACAGAACTACGCGCTGTTCAACCACGACCCCAAGGCGCCGCTGAGCGTGATCAGCCCCAACCTGGCGGCCGGCTACTTCCAGGACAACGCGGCCGGCCTGCTGTCGATCGAGTACGACGGCGTGAGCCAGGTGCTGAAGATCGTCGCGCCGATCAACGGCAATGGCGCGGTCAACCACATCAAGATCGGGATTGCCGACACCGGCGACCACATCCTGGACAGCGGCCTGTTCATCGCCAACCTGACCGCCGGCAACATCCCCGGCTCGGGCGTGGTGTCGAACCCCGGCGGAGGCACGGCGGGTGACGACAGCGTGGTCGGCACGGCCAAGGACGAGTACTACGACCTGCAGAGCGGCAACGACGTGGCCTACGCCGGTGGCGGCGACGACATCGTGGTGGCCGGTGCGGGCAACGACACCGTCTACGGCGGCAGCGGCGCCGACGAAATCGAGGGCGACACCGGCGACGACTATCTGGACGGCGGCGCCGGCACCGATACCGCCGTGTTCACCGGCAACAAGGCCGACTACGCGCTGAGCGTCAGCGGCACGATGGTCCAGGTCGTGTCCGCCGCCGAGGGCAGCGACACGCTGGTCAGCATCGAGCAGTTCAAGTTCAAGGATGGCCTGTTCGCGCTCGTCGGCGGCCAACTCGTCGCCGTGGACACGAATCCCCCCGGCGGCCCCAACAGCGCCGGATCGGTCGTCATCAGCGGGGTCGCGATGGCCGGCAAGACGCTGACGGCGATCGTGATCGATGCCGACGGCCTGCCCTCGGACGCCGGCGCGATCACCTACCAGTGGCTGACATCAACCGATGGGAACGCATGGACCGACACCGGCGTCACGACCCGGAAATTCGACCTCGCGGACAACGCTGCCGGGCTGCAGGTGAAGGTGGCCGTCGGCTACAGCGACGCCGCGGGCACGCCCGAAAGCCCGGTCAGCGCCGCAGTGACGGTGGCCCAGACCTCGACCGATATCGTCATCGCGCCGATGCTGATCACCGCGCCGGCGGGCGCCTCGGTGCAGGATCCGCTGACGACGCTGGTGCAGGACGCCACGAGCCTGGGCTACACCCCTGCCGAAGCGTCGCTGATCATCAAGCAGGCGCTGGGTATCGACGCGACGGTGGATCTGGCCCACTACGACGCGCTGGCGGCGCTGGCTGCCGATCCGACCGATGCGGCGGCCTTGAGCTTCCTGAAGATCGCCGCACAGGTGGCCATGACCGCGTCGGTGTCCGACCCGAGCGGCATGAACCTGACCCTGGCCGTGCTCGATGCAGGCGCGGCCAGCCTCACGCTCGACCTTACCAGCGCGGCGGATCTGGCCAGCGCGGGCGTGGATGCCGGTTCGCTCGCCGTCGTGCAGGGGCTCAACCTCGACATGGCGGATGCGGGCGATTTCGACACGGTCAAGAAGGTCTGGAACGACTGGGCCGGCCAGGCGGACAACCTGAAACCCTTCCTCGATCACCTCGACGTCATCAGCATCCACATCAACCAGGCGCCGTCCGGCGTGGCCGCCACCGAGTTCCAGACCCTGCAGGACACCGCCCTGACGATCGCCAATGCCGATCTGGTGGCGGGCTTCACCGATGCCGATGGCGGCACCCTCGCGGCCGCGGACCTGACTGTCGATCAGGGCGGCAGCCTTGCGGCCAACGCCGACGGACGCTGGACCTTCACGCCGGACGCCGGTTTTTCCGGTCCGGTGGAATTGTCCTGGTCGGTCGGCGATGGGCAGGGCGGTGTGGCGACCGCCGCCACCTTGCTGATCGTCCAGCCCGTCTTGCCGCCGGTGGATCATCCGGCGACCGGGTCGCTGAGCGTCTCGGGGTCGGCGGTGGAAGGTGGCAGCCTGACCGCCGATCTCGCCAACGTGGCGGACCCCGACGGCCTCACCGTGACGAGCTTCCAGTGGCAGGAAAACCTGGGGACGGCGGACGCGCCCCTGTGGCAGGCCATTGCCGGCGCGACGGGCGCGACGCTCGCCATTCCCGACGACCAGAGCGCTGTCGGCAAGGTGGTGCGGGTGGTGGCCACGTCCACGGATGCGCTGGGCGGCACGACCGACTTCATCGGTGACGCCCTGACCATCGCCAACGTCAACGACCCGCACACCGGCACGGTCTCCATCGGCGGCACGGCGCAGGACGGCCAGACGCTGATCGCGCTGAACACGCTGGCGGACGCCGACGGCGTGGGGGCGGTCGCGTACCAGTGGCGCGCCGCCGGCATCGACATCCAGGGCGCCATCGGCGGCTCGCTGACGCTGACGGCCGCCGAAGTCGGCAAGGCGATCACCGTGTTCGCGTCCTACACCGACGCCTTCGGCAGCTTCGAATCCGAAGTCTCGGCCGCGACTGCCGCCGTCGTGGCGCGCGACCTGAACCTGCAGGGGACGGCCGGCGCAGATACGCTGACCGGCGCTTCGGGCAACGACATCCTGTCTGGCCTGGCAGGGCAGGACAGCCTTTACGGCCTCGCCGGCAACGACATCCTCGACGGCGGCGCGGGCAGCGACCTGCTCGACGGCGGCGAAGGCTCCGACCTGTATCTGCTGCACCAGTCGAACGAGCACGGCAGGGCCGAGTTCAGGGACACCGGCACTGCCGGGGTCGATGAAGTCCGCTTCTCCGCGACCAAGGCGAGCACGCTGAAGATCTACGCCGCGGACAGCGGCATCGAGCGCGTCGTGCTCGGCACCGGCATTGGTGCCATCGCAGACACCACCGGCACCACGGGCCTGAGCGTCAATGCGGCAGCGGCCGCCAACGGCCTGGTCATCATCGGCAATGCCGGCGCCAACACGCTGACCGGCGGCAGCCATGACGACAGGCTGGAGGGGAGCGCCGGGGCCGACAAGCTCGTCGGCGGCGCGGGGGCCGACGTGCTCGTCGGCGGCACGGGGAAGGACCTGCTGTCCGGCGGAGGCGACGCCGACCTGTTCGTGTTCGACACGGCCCCCAACGCCACGACCAACCTCGACACCCTCACCGACTTCACCCATCTGACGGACGAACTGGCATTCAGCGCTTCCGTGTTCAGCGGCCTGGGGCCGACCTGGACGGCGGAGCAGTTCTGGGCCGCCGCAGGCGCGACCACGGCGCACGACGCGAGCGACCGGCTGATCTACAACACGTCCTCCGGCGCGCTGTACTACGACGCCGACGGTATGGGCGGGATCGCCGCCATCCAGGTGGCGCTGGTGGGAACGGGGAAGGCGCACCCGACGGTGGATTGGACCGACATCCAGCTCATCGCCTGACCGCCTGCAGGCGCACGTACGAGGGCTCGAGCAGGCGGGCCCGCCGGGTCGCGCGACGGGCCCTCAGCCGAGGATCGGCCAGCTCAGTTCGATGCGGAAACCCTCGTCGACATCGCGCAACTCGAGGCGGCCGTGATGCGCACGCGCGACGAGATCGGCCAGGATCAGCCCGAGCCCCCTGAGCTGACTGCCAGAGCCGTAGTCCTGGCGGTCGAGCGCATCGCGGAGGCGCTGCAGGCGCTCGCCGGCACAACCTTCGCCGTCGTCCTGCACCCACAGCCGGTTCCATCCTGCCGCAGCCGTGACGCCCAGGCGCACGCAGCGGGCGTGATGGCGCAGCGCGTTGTCGAGCAGATTCATCAGTACGGCGGACATCAGGTCGGGGTCGGCATGCAGCGGTGCATCCTCGACGACTTCGAGCCGAAGCGGATCGAAAGGCAGCGGTGCGAGCACTTCGGCGAGCGTGACTGCCTGTCGCGCCGGCTCGATGCCGCTGCGGAACATCGTCAACAGCGCCTGCATGACCCGGCTCAATCGCGTCGCCGCTTCACGGATCCGGCGCAGTCGCGGTTGGAGGTCGACGGGCGCCTCCTTCAGCGCGATCGCCAGTTGCGCATCCATGCCGGCCAGCGGGGTGCGCAGGGCATGAGCGGCATGGGCGGTAAACGCGCGCTCGCTGACGATGCGCAGGGCGAGCCGCTGGCCGAGATCGCGCACCGCCTGTTCGATCGGCGCCAGCTCGGCCCGGCTGCTCGAGTCCGGCGCCGTGCCGGGCAGCAGCGGGTCGTAGCGCTGCACGGCTGACGACAGCTCGTTCAGCGGTCGCAGTTCGCGATGCAGGCGCCAGTTGGCCAGCAGGTAGGCCAGGATGCCCATCAACAGCGCGCTGCCGAGCGTGTACAGCGTCGCCTCGGCGCGCGCCTCGCTGCGCTCCCACTCGCTCTGGGCCACCAGCAGGAAGCGGTTCGGCGCCGGATCGAAATCGAGGGTGACCAGCCGCCAGCGACCGTCCGCCGTATTCAGGAAGCCGGCACCGGCCTCGGTGCGCAGCGCGACTGCCGGCGCCTTGTGCGAGCGGCGCAGCACCGCACCGTTGTCGCGGTCAATCAACTGCCAGACGAGGTAGTCCTCGTACTCGGCGTGCTCCTGTGGAATGGCCCGCTCGCGCCCTTCGTCCGGCGCAATGGCCAGGGCGTGCTGAAACATCTCCGCCGATTCGCGCAGCCGATGGTCCATCAGCTCGTCAATCTCGTGGCCGATCACCCACCACACGGCGGCGGTCATCAGGGCGCCCCAGAAAACCGCGCTGAGGAACAGCGTGCGCGTGACCCGTTCGCGGATGGAAGGAAGCGGCATCGCTACGGCAGCCGAGGGTCAGACCACCGGGACGCGATAGCCGAGGCCGCGCACCGTGTCGATGAAGGCCCGTCCGAGTTTGGCGCGCAGCTTCGAGACATGGACCTCGATCGAGTTGCTGGCGATCTCGCTGTCGAATCCACACACCAGGCTCTCGAGTTCGCTGCGCGACACGATGCGCCCGGCGCGCAGCACCAGCGCCTCGACGATCGCCCATTCGCGCGCGGTCAGCTCGACGCCGTGCCCGTCGACGAAAACCGCCCTGGCGCCGAGGTCGACCGTGACCGGCCCGAATGCCTTCCGATGATCCCCGCCGGTGCTGCGGCGGGCGACCGCACGCAGTCGTGCGCACAGTTCCTCCGGCGCGAAGGGCTTGACCATGAAATCGTCGGCGCCGCCGTCCAGCCCTTCGATGCGATCCTTCACCTGATCGCGCGCGGTCAGGACCAGCGCCGGCACCTTCACGCCGCGGGCCCGCAGGCGCCTGAGCCAGTCGATGCCCGAGCCGTCGGGCAGATTCCAGTCGATCAGCAAGGCATCATAAGGTTCGCCGAGAAAGAGGCTGGCCTTCGCCAGCGTTTCGACCCAGTCGACGACATGCCCTTCGCTGCGCAGGAAGTCACGCAGGCCCTCGCCGATGATGGGATCGTCTTCGAGCAACAGCAGGCGCATGACGGGTTCGATCTCGCTGGTCGGAGCCTGAGCCACGCCAGGGAGGATCGCGCCCTGCCCGCGCTCGCCCGGCAGCTTAAGCCCGACCCGGCATCGAAATCCAGACCTGTCCCGCGTGCCGCCTAGCGCATGTCGAACAACTCCTGATGGAAGTCGTCCGATGCCAGGCCCTTCGCGGTAAAACCCTCGCGCAGGGCCTGGCCGAAGCCGGCCGGCCCGCAGAACCAGGTGTCGGCCTGCGCCCACTGCGGCACGGCCTCGCAGATGCGCGCCACGTCCAGCCGTCCGTCCTTTGCCGCGACCAGCACATGCAGCCGCGCCCTGGCGGCCTCCGCGGCGCGGCGCAGGCGGGCGATGAATTCCTCGTCGGGGGCGCTGGTGCTGTAGAAGAGGTCCACCGGCTTGCCGTCCGACTGCACCGCCAGCGCCTGCAGGCGGGCGATGAAGGGCGTGATGCCGATGCCGCCGCCGACCCAGATCTGGCGCGGCTTGCCGCCGTCGAAGGCGAAGCGGCCGTAGGGGCCTTCGACGGTGACGGAGTCGCCGACATGCAGCATCTCGGGCAGGCGCGAGGTGTAGTCGCCGAGCCCCTTGATCATGAAGACGATGCGGCCATCACCCTGCCAGCCGGAGGAAATGGTGAAGGGATGCGCGCCTTCGGCCGCGTCGAAAGTCACGAAGGCGAACTGCCCCGCCTGGTGGCCCGGCCATTGCCCCTGCAGGCGCAGGCCGACCTTGAGCACCCGGTTGTCGTGGAAATGCACGAGTTCCTCGATCTCGGCCACCACCTTGCGCTGCTTTCCCACCCTGCGCAGCAGCGAGACCACCGCGCCCACCGTGCCGCCGGCCATCAGCACTGCCATGACCGGGCCGATGCCCTGCCCCCAGTAGCCGAAGGGCATCAACACCACCGAATGGAACACCAGCGCGAGGTAGACCACCGCCAGCAGCCGGTGGGTCTTGACGAACAGCCGGTACGGGAAGCGCTTCACCAGCGCCAGCACGATCAGCACCACCGCGGCGTAGAAGGCCCACTCGCCCACCGTTTCCGCGAGCGCACGCTGCTGCAGGAAGAAACGCAGGATGGGATCGGTCTGCTCGGGGCGCGGGCCGCGCGAAGGCTTCACCAGCCAGCCCCAGCCCACCGCCCACTTGGTGCCCTGCGCCCACAGCCAGTGGATGATGGCGACCACCAGCCCGGTGATGCCCAGCCACTTGTGCAGCCGGTAGGCCTTGTCCATGCCTCCCAGCATGGGCTCCAGCCGCACCGGGCGCAGCACCAGCAGCATGCCGGCACTCATGACGCCGATGCCGAGGATGCCGGTGCAGTTGATCGCCACCGTGCGCAGCGCAAAGTACTCGTAGCCCTTGGGCAGCAGCGGGTCGGCCATCCACCACAGCACGCTGAGCAGCGCGAGCAGCCCGGCATAGGCGAGCTTGATGTTCTTCATTTCCAACCTCCCTCGCACCCGCGCTCGGCAACATGGCATCGACGACGCGGGGCGCATGCATTCTCATGCGTCCATTCTGACAGCCTGGAACCGCGATCTTGTATCGGAAGGTAGAAGGCAAGGCCAATCGCGTGACGCGGCTCGAATCCGGTCAGCCTCGCGCACGCGCGCCGAACAAGCCCCGGAACAATCCGCGTATCCAGTTCCAGCGGCTGATCAGCAAGGCGGCGAAGATCAAGGTGCAGCCGGCCAGTTGCAGCGCGGTCATGGTTTCCGAGAACCACCAGGCGGCGAGAACCGCCGTCCACACCGGCTCCAGCATCAGGATGATGGCGGCGTGGCTGGGCGTGGTCAGGCTCTGCCCATAGAGCTGCAGCAGGAAGCGCAGCGTGGTGGCGATCAGCGCGCTGGCGGCGAGCCAGCCCAGCACCGGGAGCGACACCTGGTCGGGCCAGCGCTCGAACCACAGCGCGAAGGGCAGCACCAGCAGGCCGACGACCAGCATCTGCAGGGTGCTCAGCGCCAGCACGGGCACATTGCGCACGACGTGCGAATTGACGTTGAACAGCAGTGCGAACACCACCGCCGCACCGAGGAAGAACCATTGCCCCGGCTCGACGCGGAAGCCGTGCGCCAGCGACAGGCAGGCGAAGCCCGCCAGCGCCAGCGGCAGCGCCGCCCAGGTCGTCGCCGGCGGCCGCTCGCCGAAGAACAGCCGAGCGAACACCGGCACCAGCACGACGCCCAGGCTGGCAATGAAGGAGCTCTCGCCGATGTGCCGGGTGTGCTGCAGGCCCAGGATCCACAAGGCCATCGCCGCGGCGAACAGCGCGCCGACGAGCACGCCGCTGCCATACCCGCGGCGCTCGAGCGCACACAGTTGCGGCACCGAGAAGGCCGCCAGCACCAGGCCGGCGATCAGGAAGCGGGTGCCGACAAAGAGCAGCGGCGGCAACCCGCCCAGCGCCTCCTTGGAGAAGATCCACCCCGCAGCGGCGATGAGGGTGGTGAGGACCAGCAGCAGGTCGGCCTTCAGGTGGTGCTCGTGCGACCTCATGGGGCGGGCTGGCTGGGCGGGCGGGCCAGCTTGCGCTGCAGCGTGCGGCGGTGCATCTGCAGCGCGCGCGCGGTGGCGGAGATGTTGCCCTCGTGCTCGGCGAGGACGCGCTGGATGTGCTCCCATTCGAGCTGGTCGACCGACATCGGCGCCTCCGGCGCGCGGTCGTCGATGACCACATCCTCGGCACGCAAGGCCTTGATGATGGCTTCGACATCGGCCGGCTTGGCGAGGTACTGCGTGGCCCCCAGCTTCACCGCATCGACCGCGGTGGCGATGCTGGCGTAGCCGGTGAGCACCAGGATGCGCGCACCCGGGCTGGCATCGAGCAGCGGACGGATCAGCTTGAGGCCGGATTCGCCAGCGATGTTGAGGTCGAGCACGATGAATTCGGGCGTGTGGTCCTGCGCCAGTTCGACCGCGCCCTCGCTGTCGGTCGCGCCATAGCAGTCGAAGCCGCGCTGGCCGAGGGCGCGCACCAGCACGCGGTTGAAGGCGGGATCGTCATCGACCACCAGCAGCGTGGGGGCCTGATCGGAGGAACTCATCTTTCGCTGTCCTGCAGGGCGAGACTGAAGCGCGCAATGGTGCCACCGCCCGGTCGCGGGCGGAACGTCAGCGTGCCGCCGTGATGCTCGATCGCCGCATGTGCGAGGAACAGGCCCACGCCCATGCCAGCCGGGCGTTCCTGCAGCGGGCCCTGGCGCACCGTCGCGACGACCTCGGCCGGGATGCCGGCACCGCGGTCGGCCACCTCCACCGCCAGGCCGGCGGCCTCGCGCGTCAACCGCAGCTCGACCGGATCGCCGCCGTGCCCGGCGGCGGCATTGGCGTTGGCAGCGTTGTCGATCAGATTGTGCACCGCTTCGCCCAGCCTGGCGTCGGCGACGATCGGG
>SHNC01000291.1 GCA_004295105.1 Betaproteobacteria bacterium
AAGCGGTGAATTGGCGCCGTGCCGACGGCACCCCCTGCGCATTGCGCCTCACCCTCGCACCCATCGGCAACGGCAGCGAAGGCGCGGTGCTGGCCTTCAACGACGTCTCCGAGTCGATCGCCTTCACCGCGCGCCTGCTGCACGAGGCCACGCACGATCCGCTCACCGGCCTGCCCAATCGCACGCTGCTGCTCGACCGGCTGCGTCAGGCACTGACACAGGCGCGGCGCCGGGACAGCCTGGTGGCGCTGCTGTTCGTCGACCTCGACCGCTTCAAGCGCATCAACGACAGTCTGGGGCACCACTGGGGCGATCAGGTCCTGAAGGTCGTCGCCCAGCGGCTGACGGCCGCGGTGCGCGCCGGCGACACCATATCACGCTGGGGTGGCGACGAATTCATCGTGCTGCTGGACAACGTCACCGACCGCAGCGCCGTGGCCACCATCGCCGGCAAGATCCTCGAGTTGCTCGACCGCGAGGTCGAGGCCGACGACGGCACCAGCCTGGTGCCCTCATGCAGTATCGGCATCGGCATCGGTCCGCTGGACAGCGACGACGCCGAAACCCTGCTGTCGATGGCCGACAAGGCGATGTATCGCGGCAAGCTGGAAGGCGGCGGCAACTTCACCTTCTACGCGGCGGACATGAACACCTGGTCGCGCGACCGGCTGAAGATGGAGGGTGCCCTGCGCCACGCGCTGGGCAACCGCGAGTTCGAGCTGTTCTTCCAGCCGCAGGTCGACATCCTCGCCGACCGCCTGGTCGGTCTCGAATCGCTGATCCGCTGGCGCAAGCCGGGTGCCGGCCTGGTCGGCCCGGCGACCTTCATCCCGGCGGCCGAGGAGTGCGGCGTGATCCGCGCAATCGGCGAATGGGCGCTGCACGAGGCGACGGCGCAGATTGCGCGCTGGTCGGCGGAAGGGCTCCGACCGGTGCCGCTGGCCGTGAACGTGTCGGCCCGCCAGTGCTCCGACATGAGCATGGTGGACGCGATACGCGCGGCGCTGGCCGACAGCCGTATCGACCCCGCGCTGCTGAAGATCGAACTGACCGAGTCCACCGCGATGCATAACGTCGACTTCGTCGCCACCCTCCTCGACAGCGTGCACCGCATCGGCGTCGGGGTGGCGGTGGACGATTTCGGCACAGGCTATTCATCGCTGTCCTGCCTGAAGCGCTTTCCGATCACCGAGCTGAAGATCGACAGGAGCTTCGTCGGCGAGATCACCACCAGCGGAGACGATGCCGCCATCGTGCGCGGGACGATCGCGCTGGCACATGGACTGGAGATGACGGTGGTGGCCGAGGGCGTCGAAACCGCCGCGCAACTCGACTTCCTCGCCGGACACCGGTGCGACGTGGCACAGGGCTACTTCTACGCCGAGCCGATGCCCGCGAGCGAAGTGCGCCGCTGGCTGCTGGCGCCGCCCTCGCACCTGGCCCGCGGCTGAGACGCCGCCGGCCGCTTCAGAAAGGCTTCAGCACGACCAGAAACACGACGACGAACAGGACGATCACCGGAATCTCGTTGAACACGCGGAACCACACATGGCTCTTCGTATTGCGGCCGGCGGCGAAGTCGCGCATCAGCTTGCCGCAGTACAGGTGGTAGACGATCAGCAGCACGACCAGCGCCGTCTTGGCGTGCAGCCAGCCGCCTGCGAAACCGTAGCCGAACCACAACCAGAAACCGAGCACCACCGCCAGGATGCCGATCGGCGTGACGAAGCGGTACAGCTTGCGCTCCATCATCGCGAGTCGTTCGATCGTCGCGGCGTCGGTCACCATCGCGTGGTTGACGAACAGGCGCGGCAGGTAGAACAGGCCGGCGAACCAGCTCACGACGAAGATGATGTGCAGCGACTTGAGGACCAGCATCGGGTTGAGGCTCCTGTGGGAATGAAGGCGGTGATTCGTCGCGTGGTCCGGCGCTCAGCGGGCCAGGCGCGCTCGCGCGTCATGGAGGCCATCGACCACCGACGGATACAGCAGGGACGGCCGCAGTTCGCGCTTCATGCGCCGGTTGTCGAGCCGGCGCGACTCCGCCATGAAGGACAGGGTCATCGGCGACAGACGGCTGGCGATCTCCGCGCGACCGAGGCGCGGCGGCCGCGGCAGGCCGAAGGCGTCGGCCACGAGGTCGAAATAGTCGCCCATCTTCAGCCGTGTGTCATCGACCGCGTTCCACGCGCGCCCGCCACGGGCGCGAAACAGGGCCGCACAGGCGAGGCGGGCGAGGTCGTCGGCGTGGATGTGGTTGGTATGCACGTCGTCGTCGGGCACCAGCACCGGGTCGCGTCTCTGCAGACGTTCGAGGGGCAGGCGGTCGGCGGCGTAGATGCCGGGCGCGCGCAGCACGCCCGTCCTGGCGCCGCTGCGGCGCCCGAATTCGCGCACCAGACGCTCGGCCGCCACGCGTCGGCGCGCCCGCGCGCTGTGCGGACGGCATGGCCGTGTCTCATCCACCAGCGCCCCGCCGCAATCGCCGTAAACCCCTGTCGTACTTATGTATACGAGGGCCTGTGGTAGACTCCCGCGGGTTCCGAGCGCGGCCAGCAACGCCCTGGTGCGCGGGTCGCCCTCCCCTTGCGCCGGCGGCGGTGCAAAGTGCAGGACGGCGTCGGCGATGCCGGCCAGCCGCCGCAGGCTGCGCCTGTCGTCGAGATCCCCGACGATGGGCAGCGCACCGGCGGCCCGCAGCACGGCTGCATGCTCCGTGCGGCGCACCAGGGCGAACACCCTGAAACGCCGCGTGAGCCAGGGCAACGCGCGGACGGCCACGTCACCGCTGCCGATGATCAGTATCCTTTTCATTTTGAAATTATCTCACGCCCCATGTCGTACGAGATTTCACTCCAGCCAGGGAACCACCACTTCCGTGCCGACGCGGACGAAACCATCCTCGAAGCCGCGCTCAGTGCCGGCCTGCTGTTGCCGCACAGTTGCCGCGATGGCGCCTGCGGCGCCTGCAAGGGGAAGGTACTCGCGGGCGAGGTCGATTACGGCAACGTCACCGAGGGTACGCTGCCGCCGGACGAGCGCGAGGCGGGCTATGCACTGTTCTGCTGCGCGCGTCCGCGCTCCGACCTGACGTTGCAGGCGCGCACCGTCACCCGCGCCGGCGACATTCCGGTGAAGAAGCTGCCCTGCCGCGTTCAGAAACTGCAGCGGCTGGCCCCCGACGTCATGCTGATCGACCTGAAGCTGCCGGCCAGCGAGGCCTTCCAGTTCCGCGCCGGCCAGTACATCGACATTCTGCTCGCCGATGGCCAGCGGCGCAGCTTCTCGATCGCCAATGCGCCGCACGAGGCCGGTCACGTCCAACTGCACGTACGTCGCATCGACGGCGGGCGCTTTACCGGCCAGGTGTTCGAAACGATGAAGGAGAAGGACATCCTGCGCTTCGAGGGCCCGCTCGGCGGCTTCTGCCTGCGCGAGGATTCGACGCGCCCGGTGGTGCTGGTGGCCGGGGGCACCGGCTTCGCGCCGATCAAGGCCATCGTCGAGCACGCGCGGCACACGGGGACGACACGTCCGATGACCCTGTACTGGGGTTCGCGCGACCGTGCCGGGCTGTATCTGGACGAACTCGCCCGCAACTGGCAGGACGAGATCCCCGGATTCAGTTACGTGCCGGTGCTGTCCGAAGCGACCGCCGAAGACGCCTGGAGCGGGCGCAAGGGCCTCGTGCATCAGGCGGTGCTGGACGACCACGCCGACCTGTCGGCCCACGAGGTCTACGCCTGCGGCGCCCCGGCAATGGTGGACGCGGCGCGCAGCAGCTTCCTCGCCACGCGCGGGCTGCCCGAGGAACACTTCTTCGCCGATGCCTTCACCTTCGCCAACCAGACGAATTGAGCACCGAGGCGATCTCCCGATGAGCCACACCACCCTGCTCACCCGCGAACCCGTGGTGAACAAGAGCCGCGCCATCACCGCCAACCGGCTGATCGCGCATGGGCCGAACATCGGCGCCGTCGTGGAGGCGCTCGACGGCCTTGCCGACGTCTGGCCGAAACATCACCCGGTTTTCGTGAGCCTCGGGCGCCTGATCCCCACCCCCGAGCTGCTGGCCTGGCAGCCTCCGGAAAACACCATGGTCGAGATCCCGGTGCAGGCACTCGGCCACCCGCAGACCCAGGCCCTGCTGCCCCGCCTGCAGGCTGCCGGAACCAGCATGTGCCTGACCTGGTACGTGCCGGGCAGCACGCTGCCGCCCGGCGTGGACTGGCGCTTCGTGCTGATGGACGCCCGCCGCCAACCGACGCCCGGCGACGCGCCGGGGCTGGCGATGGCCTGGGGGCTGAGCGACGTCGGCGCGTTCCGCGACGCGGTGGCGTCGGGCTACGCCGGCGCCTCGGGATGGTTCTTCCTGCACGGCAACCCGCCCGCCAAGACCCTGTCACCGGGGCACGCGCAGATCGTGCGGCTGCTCAATCTGGTGCGCAACAACGGCGAAATCCGCGACATCGAGGCGGTGCTCAAGCAGGACGTGGCGCTGTCGTACAAGCTGCTGCGCTACATCAACTCCGCCGGCTTCGGCCTGATGTGCGAGATCCAGTCCTTCCGCCACGCGGTCAGCATCCTCGGCTACACCAACCTGAACAAGTGGCTGTCGCTGCTGCTGGTGACCGCCAGCCGCGACCCGAGCGCACCGTCGATGATGCAGACGGCGATCGCACGCGGCCGCTTCATGGAGGAAATCGGCGGCGACTTCTTCGACAAGTCCGAGCGCGACAACCTCTTCATCACCGGCGCCTTCTCGCTGCTCAACGTGCTGCTCGGCACCTCGATGCAGAACCTGCTCGACGAAATGAGCCTGCCGGACAATGTCACCGAGGCGCTGCTCCACCAGCAGGGCGAGTTCGCCCCCTTCCTGCGGCTGGCGCAACTGTGCGAGACCTTCGACGGCGGCGCGCTCGCCAAGGCGGCGCAGGAACTCCACCTGCCGCTGGAAAGGATCAATCGCGCGCAACTGCTCGCGCTGGGATTCGCCGACAGCCTGCAGGCCTGAAGACTTCCCGCGGATCGTCGCGCACTCGATCACGTCACGGCCTGACGGCGCTCGCTAGAATCGGGGCGCCCGTAAGCTTCCTCGTCCCGCCCCGCCCCATGCTACCCGCCGCATACAGTGCGCTCGATGCGTCCCCGCTGCCCGAAGGCTGCGCGACCATCCTGCGACTGCTCGCGGCCGCCTCGCCGAACTGGCCCGAGGTGGCGCTGGTCGCAGCGCGCGACCCGGTGCTCTGCCTGGCGCTGCTGGCAGCGGCACCACTGGCCGCGGGCGAGCTCGACGCGGGACTGAATGCCGTCCTGCGCCGACGGCTCGAAAGCCTGGGTTCCGACCTGCTGCGCGCCTGGATGCTGGGGGTCGGGCGCCTGACTGCCGCCGCCGCCGGCAACGATGCCCAAGCCCTCCTGCGCGGCGAGTGCGCGCTGCACCTCGCGCTCGAGACGCGCTACCCGCGCCCCGACGAAGCCTACCTCGGCGGCTTGTGGTTCAACCTGCCCGCGCGGATCTGCAGCGCCCGCACCGACGGCCCCGCGGCGCCAGGCATCTCGCACGAATCCGACCAGCGGCATGAATTCAGCCGGCTGGTGCGCGCCTGCGGCCTGTCCGATGCCCTGTGCGATGGGCTGGAGCTCGAACCCTCGCTGGTCGAACAATTGCAGGATGCCCATCCGCTGGTGCGGCTGCTGCACGCGGCGCAATGGCTCGCAGCGGACGACTGGCAGGCCCGCAGTGCCGACGTGGCCGCCCTGACCGGTCTCAGCGCCGCCAGCGTCGCCAGCTTGCGCACCGACGTCGCCTACATCGTGTCGGGGCACGCCGCCTATCCCCCGCCGGCAGATACCGCGGCTGGCGAGGTCGCATCGATCGCCCGGGTGGACGACCCCTTCCGCGAGGCCGCCATCGCCGGCCTGCTCAATGCGGCCTTCGCCGATCTCGACATCGCGCAGGTGGCGGCGCGCCTTGCCGTCGGCTCGCCCTTCTTCGGCCTGGCCATCGAGACCATCCTGCTGTTCGCCGACGACGACGGCAGGCTGCGGCCCTTGCTGCCCGGCGCGCCAGGCACGATGGGCGCGCTGATCGACGAACTCGGACTGTGCATCGACGACGAGCGCAGTTGCATCGCGCTGGCGGCGCGTTGCGGCGAGCCGGCGGGCCATGCCTGGTCGCGCGCGGGACCGCGCCGCAGCACCGCGGACTGGCACGTCGCACGCTGGCTCGGGCAGCGCAGCTTCAGTTGCCTGCCGCTGCCCACGGCCGGCAACGCGGTCATCGCGCTGCTGCCGGACACAGGGGGTACGGCGGGCTGCAGCCTGGCGACCGGCCTGCTGGGCGCGGCGGCACGCGCCATACTGTCCGCACGGCGGCGCGACAACGACGCCGCGGCGCGCGAGGCGGTGCTGCAGCAGCGCTTCCGCGAGCATGTGCGCAAGATCGCGCACGAGGCCACCAACCCGCTGACGGTGATCAAGAACCGGCTCGACCTGCTCGGGCAGCGGCACGCCGAGGACACTCCGCTGCAGGACGAGATGGTGCTGCTCAATGCAGAACTCGATCGCATCGACAACCTGCTGCGCCGCGCCGCCGACCTTCCGGTGGACGCCGCGGAGGCGCCGACCTGCCGCGTCACCGACCTGCTGCTCGAGATGCGGGCGATGTACGGCGACCCGCTGTTCGCACGCCAGGGAATCGGCCTCGAGTTGCGCGCGGCCAGGGACGTCCCTGACGCCGCTCTGCCGGCCTCGGCCCTCAGGCAGGTCTTGCTGAACCTGTTCCGCAATGCGTCCGAGGTCTTGCAGCCGGGCAAGCGGCTCACGGTGTCGGTGATGGGCGGGGTCATCGTCGATGGTCGCGCCCATCTGGAATTGCGAGTCGCCGACAACGGGCCCGGCCTGCCGCGGGACCGCCTCACCGACCTGTTCTCGCCGCGCCCGAGCATCAAGGGCGGAGGCCATCAGGGCGTGGGACTGAGCGTGGTGCGCGACATCCTCGCGCGCTGGAAGGCCGCCATCGTGTGTCGCAGCCAGCCTGGCAATGGCACCAGTTTCCAGATTTTCTTGCCGCTGGATCAATCGGGCCGAGTGTTGCATCATGTAACGGACCAATCCTGAACTGAACCGAGCGCGGTGTGATGGCCATCCCGGGTGAGCAGCCCTTCAACGCATTGTCCAGTGGACCACCCGGGCAGAACGAACCAACGGTACGCATCCTGATCGTCGACGACGACGTGTCCTTGCGCTCGACCTTCGTCCAGGTCCTCTCCAGGCCAGGCCGCAACTTCGACGTCTGCAGCACGATCGCGGACGCAGTGTAACTGCTGTCGCGCAAGGCCTACGATCTCATCCTGCTGGACTATCGCCTGCCCGACGGCACGGGTCTCGCGCTGCTCGACTGGCTGGTCGAGCGGCTGCGCGAGGAGGCGGTCATCATCATCAGCGGCGAGAACGACGTCGATGCGGTGATCGGTGCCTTGCGCCGCGGCGCCGACGACTATGTCCGCAAGCCCTACCACATCGCGCAACTGCAGCGCGCCGTGGAGAGCGCGCTGCACAAGGCCACGCTGGAAAAGGCCAACCGGGCGATGGAGCAACGCCTCAAGGCGTCCGAGAAGCTGCACCGCTACCTGGTGGAGAGTTCGCCCGACCTCATCTTCACGCTGGATGCCGAAGGCCGCTTCAGCTACGTGAACCCGAGGGTCAGGCAATTGCTCGGCTTCGACCGCAGCGCCCTGATGCGGCGGCCGTTTACGACCCTGGTGATGCCCGAGGACGTGGACCGCATCTGTGGCCTGCTGAGCCTGCCGAGCACGATGCCGGGCGAGAGCTTCAGCGTCGAACTGCGGCTGCGCCGCAATCGTGGCGAACCCGCCCCGGTCGACACCGACAGCGTCACCGTGTCGCTCACCGGCATCCCGATGATCAGCCCGCGGGGCGAACGTAAGGTCCTGGGGCTGTACGGGGTGGCGCGCGACATCTCCGAACGCAAGCGCGCCGAGGAGATCATCTCTTTCCAGGCCTACCACGACCAGCTCACCCACCTGCCGAACCGCGTGCTGTTCAAGGACCGCCTGGAACTGGCGATCGCCCAGGCCCAGCGGCGGACCGGCGCGCTGGCGGTGATGTTCGTCGACGTCGACCGTTTCAAGCTGGTCAACGACACCTACGGCCATGCCGAAGGCGACCTGCTGCTGCGCGCCATCGCCACGCGACTCTCCGCCAGCCTGCGTCGCGGCGACACACTGGCCCGCCTGGGTGGCGACGAATTCACCGTGCTGCTGCCCGACATCAACCAGCCCGAGGACGCCGAGACGATCGCGCGCAAGATCGTCGCCGCGCTCGCCGACCCGATCAAGCTCAGCGAGGGCGACTTCCGCGCCACGGTGAGCATCGGCATCGCGCTGTACCCGCGCGACGGCAGCACCGCCGAGGACCTGACCCGCCACGCCGACATTGCGATGTATCAGGTCAAGCGTTCGGGCAAGAACGCGTTCCGCTTCTTCGATCCCAAGCTCAACACCCATCATCGCGAGCGCATCGCCCTCGAAAATGACCTGCACCAGGCGCTGGAGCGTGGCGAGCTGGAACTGTTCTACCAGCCGCAGATCAGCCTGTCGCAGCAGCGGGTGATCGGCATGGAAGCGCTGGTGCGCTGGAACCATCCGCAGCTCGGCCAGGTGCCGCCATCCACCTTCATCCCGGTGGCCGAAGAGGTGGGCCTGATCGGCAACATCAGCCGCTGGGTGCTCGACACCGCCTGTGCGCAACTGGCGAGCTGGCGCCAGGCCGGGCACCGGGACGTGAAGCTGTCGGTGAACCTCTCGCCGCATGACTTCGATCACCGCGACGTCGTCCAGGCCATCGTCAATTGCCTGTCGGAACACGACCTGCCCGCCGCCCAGGTCGAACTCGAGATCACCGAGAGCATGATGATGAACGACAGCGCCGGCGTCGCCACCAAGGTCAGGCAGTTGCGCGAAGCCGGCATCGGTGTGGCGATCGACGACTTCGGCACCGGCTACTCGGCCCTTGCCTACCTGCAGAAGTTCCCGGTCAGCACGCTCAAGATCGACCGCAGCTTCATCCGCGAGCTGGACGTGGCGATGACCAACCCCATCATTTCCGCCATCACCGGCATCGCGCGCGGCTTCAACCTGCAGATCATCGCCGAGGGCGTCGAGCGGCAGGAGCAGGCCGATGCCCTGCGCGCCCTCGGATGCGACGTGATGCAGGGCTACCTGTTCGCCCGCCCGGGTGCCGCGCGGGAGGCGGAGGCGTGGCTCAGCCAGGCGCCGA
>SHNC01000113.1 GCA_004295105.1 Betaproteobacteria bacterium
CCAGGTGTCGAGCTGGCCGAAGGCCGCCTGCTGCACCATGGGGGAGAACCGCTGCCCGATTTCCGCATCCACCGCCGCCTGCTTGCGCCACCACAGCGCCGACTGCCGGGCGATGACTTCCGCATCATCGGCATGGTGCCCGAACCAGAAGGCGTGGATCGTGTCGGGGGTTTCCATGAGCGGCTCCCGCGCGCGGCCGACGGCTCAGGCCGCGGGCGGGCCCTGCATGAAGCGGGCGACGCCCTCGGGCTGCGTCACCCAGGCCTGGGCGGACTCGCACCAGATGCTGGCGGTGGGCTTCACCCACGAGGTGTCGTCGAGCGTGCCGGCTTTCAGCCAGTCCAGCTCGGGCCGTGCGACGACGTCAGAGAAGATCGGGGATCCGCAGTCGGCGCAGAAGTGCCTGTACACCGGCTGTCCGCTCGCGCCGGTGTCCTGGTAGATGGCCGTCCTGCCGCGGGTGAATTGCAGCGAGCCTTTGGGGATGGCGACGTTGACCGAATAGGCCGACCCGGACTGCTTCTGGCAGTGGTGGCAATTGCACAGCGCCACCATGATCGGCTCGGCAGCGCAGGTGTACTTCACGGCGCCGCACAGGCAGCCTCCCGCGATCTTGGGCATGGGTGTTCCCCGGAAATTGAGAGCTGCCATTCAAGCATCCGGCGCCATGGCAGGCAAGGCAGCCGACGCTTCACACGGACGGATGGGCGCCATAATGCCTCATGCCCCGCGAAACCCTGCCCGCGAGTCCGCGGCGCCTGTCCGCGCTGCGCGGCCTTGCGCCCTTCCTGCGCCCCTACCGCGCCCGCATCGCGCTCGCCTTCATGCTCTTGTGCCTGGGGTCGGCCACCATCCTGCTGGTGCCGCTGGCCTTCCGGGACCTGATCGATTCCGGCTTCGGCAGGGGCGTGGCGCCGGGCGGCGGATTGCTGGGCACGAGCACGCTGGACGGGCACTTTCTCGCACTTTTCGGCCTGGCGGTGCTCTGGGCGCTGGCAGTGGCGGCGCGCTATTACACCGTGTCGTGGGTGGGCGAGCGCGTGACGGCCGACCTGCGCAGCGCGGTGTATGCGCGCATGCTGGGCCAGTCGCCGCAGTTCTTCGAGACGCTGCAGACGGGCGAAGTGCTGTCGCGTCTGACCGGCGACACCACGCTGATCCAGACGGTGGTGGGCAGTTCGGTGTCGATGGGCCTGCGCAGCCTGTTCCAGTTCGGCGGCGGCCTGGCGATGCTGGCGGTGACCAGCCTGCATCTGTTCGCGCTGATTCTCGGCCTGATGGCACTGCTGACCGTGCCGATCGCGCTGATCGGCCGCCGCGTGCGCGCGCTGTCGCGCGAATCGCAGGACCGCATCGCCGATGCGTCGGCGCTGGCGGGCGAGATCCTCAACGCCATGCCCACGGTGCAGGCGTACACGCAGGAGGCGAACGAGGCGCGGCGCTTCGCCGCGCGCAGCGAGACGAGCTTCGCGACCGCGGTGCGCCGCACCCGGGTGCGCGCGCTGATGACGGCGCTGGTCATCTCGGCGGTGATGGGCACCATCGTGTTCGTGCTGTGGATCGGCGCGCGGCAGGTGCAGGCTGGGCTGCTCAGCGTCGGCGAGCTCGGCGCCTTCGTGCTGTATGCGGCGCTGGTGGCGGGCGGCGTGGGCACGCTGGCCGAGGTGTGGGGCGACGTGATGCGCGCCAGCGGCGCCACCGAACGCCTGCTGGAGCTGCTGCACGCCGAGTCGGCGATCCGCGAGCCGGCCGTGCCGAAGGGGCCGGTTCGGGCGGAAAAGCTGTCGATCTGCTTCGATCATGTCGGCTTCTGCTATCCGGCGCGGCCGGCCGTGCGCGCCCTGGACGACATCTGCCTCGACATCGCGCCGGGCGAGCGGGTGGCGCTGGTGGGGCCGTCGGGCGCGGGTAAGACCAGCCTGTTCCAGTTGCTGCTGCGCTATTACGAGGTGTCCGCCGGTGGCATCCGCATCGACGGCCAGGACATCCGCGAACGGTCGCTGCACGCGCTGCGCCGCGACATCGCCATCGTGCCGCAGGAGCCGGTGATCTTCTCCGCCAGCGCGCTGGAGAACATCCGCTACGGCCGCAGCGACGCCAGCGACGACGAGGTCCGCCAGGCGGCGCGTGCGGCTGCGGCCGACGAATTCATCGCGCGCCTGCCCGAAGGCTACGACAGCTTCCTCGGCGAGCGCGGCACGCGGCTGTCGGGCGGCCAGCGCCAGCGCATCGCGATCGCGCGCGCGATCCTGAAGAATGCGCGCCTGATGCTGCTCGACGAAGCCACCAGTGCGCTCGATGCCGAATCCGAGATCCTCGTGCAGCAGGGCCTGGATGCCGCCATGCAGGGCCGCACCACGATCGTGATCGCCCACCGCCTGGCCACCGTGCAGCGGGTGGATCGCATCGTCGTGCTCGACGGCGGGCGCATCGTCGAAACCGGCACGCCCGCCGACCTGCGCCGCCAGGGCGGGTTGTACGCGCGGCTGGCGGCCCTGCAGCTCGACCTTTGACCGCAGCCTCATGCCCCAGACCCTCGCCGACCCCGCCCATTGCGAACTCCTGATCAAGAAGAGCCGCTTCATCGGCTGCGTGCAGCCGATGGCGGACCGCGCCGGCGCGCAGCGGGTGGTGGCCGAGCTGTGGGCGCAGCACCCCGGTGCCGCGCATGTGTGCTGGGCATTGCTCGCCGGCGGCCATTCGGCCGCGGTGGATGACGGAGAGCCCAGCGGCACCGCCGGACGGCCCATGCTCGACGTGCTGCGGCACCAGGACCTGGAATGCGTGCTCGCGACGGTGGTGCGCTACTTCGGCGGCGTCAAGCTCGGGGCGGGCGGGCTGGTGCGAGCCTATACGGACTGTGTTGCGCAGGCCCTGCTGGCGGCGCGCAAGGTGCCTATCGTGCGCCTGCGCAGCCTGTGCTGCGAACTGCCGTATGCGCTGGAGGGGCGGGTCCGCCGTGAGCTCGAGTCGGCCGGTGCGGTGCTCGGCAAGGTGTCCCACGGCGCCACGGTCGAGCTGTGTTTCGAGCTTCCCGATGACGCGGCGCTTGCACTGAAGGCGCGGCTCGACGAGACGGGGCAGGGGCGTATCCTGTGGAAGGATGCGTCCGCCTGAGTACATCGCCGGACACCGGCCCGCCGCAGCGGGCAAGCACTCATTCGAACGAGATGTCGCGTGGCTTCGCGATCGGGTGCTTGCCGGCCAGCCAGGCGTCGAAGCCGCCGGCGACGGAAGTCACGTTGGCGAACCCCATGCTCTGCATGGCGACCGCCGACAGGGCTGCGCGGCCGCTGGTCTTGCAATAGACGATCACCGGGCGGGCCACGTCCTGCAGCGAGGGTTCGCCGGAAATACGGAATTCGAGCACGCCGCGCGGGATATTCACTGCGCCGGCGATGTGGCCCTGGCGATACTCATCGGGTTCGCGCACGTCGATGAGCAGGGTGTCGGGCACGGTGAGCAGCGCGTGGAGCTGATCCGGGCTGCATTCACGGACGGATTTCTTCGCTTCCAGGACCAGTTCGTGAGCAGGCTTGAACATCGATTTCTCCGGCGAAAAGTGGGCGGCTGAGGCATTGCACCAAAATATCAGTGCATTCTAATGCAGATCGCGACCAGAGCGACCATCGCCAGGACGCGCCGGACGGTGGCGGGTGGAGGGCGTGCGCGCTCAGGGCAGCCGGCCCGGCCGCGCCGCGATGGCTTCTTCCAGCGTGGCGAAGATGCGCTGCGGGTCGCTGGTGAGTCGATAGAAACGACGGTCGTCCCCGCTTCTGCCGCAATAGCTGCGGATGGTCACGCGCTGGATGCCGGGAAAGCCCGGGTTGGCCTCGATGATCTGGATGGCGCCGGTGCCGGTGTCGTAGATGCCAGGGTGTTCCTTGAGTCCATAGGCTGCGGGAATCCAGGTCTTGTCCATCGCGGTGCCTCCTCCCATCGATGACGCGCCGCTTTCAGCGTAGCACGTCGCCGGGGGCGCAGAAGCGCATTCCCCGGCGACGGCGGCCGCATCGCGCGGTCAGGCTGCGAGCGTCTGCGGTGCTTCGCCGGCGGCCACGCCGAGCCGGTTCACCCCGCTGACGATGGCGCGGATCGACGCGGTGACGATGTTGCCATCGATGCCCACGCCATAGCTGTCGCCGCGGCCGCCGTCTTCCGGCGTCAGTTCGAGGAAGGCGCAGGCCTGGGCGTTGCCGCCATCCTCGCTGGGCGCGATCGAGCGCTCCTCGTAGCTGCGCACCTGCACATGGATGCCCGCCGTGCGCAAGGCATGCACGGTGGCGTCGATCGGGCCGTTGCCCTCGCCGACGAGCAGGTGGCGCATGCCGGCGATCTCGACCACGAGGCGGATGCCCTGCGCCTCGCCGTGTTCGAACAGGTGGTGTTCCATGTAGCGCACCGGCTCGACGCTGTCGAGATAGGTGGTGCGAAACAGATCCCAGATCGCCGCGGCCGACATCTCGCCGCCGGTGGCATCGGTCACCTGCTGCACTTCGCGCGAGAACTCCACCTGCAGGCGGCGAGGCATCACGATGCCGTACTCGGTCTCGAGCAGGTAGGCGATGCCGCCCTTGCCCGACTGGCTGTTCACCCGGATCACCGAGTCGTAGCTGCGGCCGACGTCGGCCGGGTCGATCGGCAGATAGGGCACGTTCCACTGAACCGTTTCACCCTCGCGCGCCTTTTGGGCGGCGAATCCCTTCTTGATGGCGTCCTGGTGGGAGCCGGAGAAGGCGGTGAACACGAGATCTCCCACATAGGGGTGGCGTGGGTGGATCGGCAACTGGTTGCAGTACTCGACGGTGCGGGCGACGGCGTTGATGTCGGAAAAATCGAGGCCGGGCGGGACGCCCTGGGTGTACAGGTTGAGCGCGAGGGTGACGATATCGACGTTGCCGGTGCGCTCGCCATTGCCGAACAGGCAGCCTTCGACGCGGTCGGCGCCGGCCATGATGCCCAGCTCGGCGGCGGCGACGCCGGTGCCGCGGTCGTTGTGCGGGTGCAAGGACAGGATCACGCTGTCACGGCGGGCGAGGTTGCGGTGCATCCACTCGACCTGGTCGGCATACACGTTGGGGGTGGCGACTTCCACCGTGGCCGGCAGGTTGAGGATGACCTTGTCGTCCGGCGTCGCGCCCCATTCGGCGGTGACGGCATCGCACACTTCCTTCGCGAAGTCGAGCTCGGTGGCGGAGAAGGTCTCCGGGCTGTACTGCAGCACGATCTCGGTGCCGCCGTTGTTGCCACCCTCGGCCTTCATCTCGGCGGCGATCTCCTTGATGAGGCGCACCGCCGACACCGCGAGCGCCACCACCTGCGGCCTCTCCATGCCGAACACGACTTCGCGGAAGGTGGGCGAGGTGGCGTTATACACGTGGACGATCGCGCGCCGCGCGCCGCGCACCGACTCCATGGTGCGGCGGATGAGATCCTCACGCGCCTGGGTCAGCACCTCGATCGTGACGTCGTCGGGAATGTGGCCGCCCTCGACGAGCGTGCGCACGAAGTCGAAGTCGGTCTGCGAGGCCGACGGGAAACCGACTTCGATCTCCTTGAAGCCGATGTCGCACACGGTGCGGAACATGCGCATCTTGCGCTCGGCGTTCATCGGCTCGAACAGCGCCTGGTTGCCGTCGCGCAGGTCCGTGCTCATCCAGATCGGCGCGCGCTCGATGACCTTGTTGGGCCACTGACGGTCGGCGAGCGGGATGGTGGGGAAGGGGCGGTACTTGGCGGCGGGGTTGGGCAACATCATGGCGCGGTCCTCGTGGGCATGGCGTGATTCGATGGACGAAAGTTTACGCGGGACGATGCCGCAGACGATTGCGAAGTGCAGGCCGTTTGGACGTCGGTCTGCAAGGAAGTTGCACATCAATTCATAAACGTGCATTTTTATTGCTACAGCCTCTGCAGGAGCGGGCTTGACCGCGACAAAGCGCGCGGGTCGCGGTCAAGCCCGCTCCTGCAGGGCGACTGCAGATCCTCCCGGGAGTATCCCCATGCAACTCGACCGCTACGACCGTCAGATCCTCGACGTGCTGCAGAACGATGGCCGCATCAGCAACCAGGACCTCGCCGACCGCATCGCGCTGTCGCCGTCGTCCTGCCTGCGCCGGCTGCGCGCACTGGAAGAATCCGGCCTCATCACCGGCTACCGCGCGTTGCTCGACGCCAGGAAACTCGGCCTGTCGCTGATGGCGCTGATCCACATCTCGATGGACGCCCACACGCCCGAACGCTTCACCCATTTCGAGGCCGAGATCGTCCAGATCCCCGAGGTGCTCGAATGCCTGCTGATCACCGGCCAGGCTGCCGACTACCAGTTGAAGGTGGTGGTGGCCGACATGGACGCCTACCAGGACCTGCTGCTCAACCGCATCACCCGCATTCCTGGCGTGACCGGCGTGCATTCGAGCTTCGTGCTGCGGCGGGTGATCGCGAAGACGGCGCTGCCGCTGGGGAAGGGGTGAGACAGGCCGGCTGGAAGGCCGGCCCGCACGCAAACGGCTCAGTACCCGACCGTGAACCGTTGCCGCGAGTGCGCCGGTTTTTCCAGTTCGTCGATCATCGCCACCGCGTAGTCCTGCAGCGAGATGCGGCTCTGGCCGTCGGCGCCGATCAGCAACTGGTCGCCGCCGAGGCGGAACTGGCCGCTGCGTGCGCCCGGTTCGAGGTGGGCCGACGGGCTGAGGAAGGTCCAGTCGAGTTGCGGTTCTGCGCGCAGCAGGTTCAGCGCCTCGCGCGCGCCGGCGGCGGTTTCCTTCCATTGCGCGGGGAATTCGGGGGTGTCGAGCAGTTGCACGCCGGGCGCCACTTCCAGGCTGGCGGCGCCGCCGACGACCAGCAGGCGGGGCACACCCGAGGCCTTGGTAGCGGCGATGATGGAGCGCATGCCGCGCACGTAGTAGCCGTAGACGTCCGCCTGGGCGTGGCCGCTGAAGGCGCTGATCACCGCGTCGTGGCCGCGCAACTGGCCGCTGAGGGCGCCGGTGTCGAGCGCGTCGGTCTTCAGCGCGGCGACATTGGGCCGGTTGGCGAGCTTTTCGGGATGGCCGACCAGTGCGGTGACCTGGTGGCCGCGGGCGAGGGCTTCCTCGAGCAGGGCGGAACCGACGTAGCCGCTGGCGCCGATGAGGACGATGTTCATGTGCTTGCTCCTTGTCTCAGGGATGAGGTGTTCGGGTGAGCGCATCATCGCAAGCCCGATTGATTCGATAAACGGCGACATAAACAACTTACTGTTATCGAAAACTTGACGGTAGACTGGCCTTGCTGCGGCTGGCCGGCGCCGCCCCGTGCGCCGCGCAGCCCGACCTGACGGGGATGGTCATGGCGCTCGCCGACGAACTCGACCTCAACAGCCTGCTGACCTTCGCCGCGGTGGCGGAGGCGGGCGGCTTCACTGCCGCGGCGGAGCGCCTCGGCACCAGCAAGGCGCGGGTGAGCCTCGCCGTCGCCCGCCTCGAAGGCCGGCTCGGCACCACGCTGTTCAGCCGCACCACACGCCGCGTCACGCTCACCGAGGCGGGCGAGGCGCTGCAGGCGCGCTGCGTGCCATTGCTGCGCGAGGCGCGCGCGGTGCTGGCGGAGGTGGCCGCGGGCGAGGGCGCGGAGCTGGCCGGCACGCTGCGCCTCACTGCCTCGGTGGACCTGGCGACGCAGGCGCTGGCCGGCGTGGTCGCCGCCTTTGGCGCGCGCCACCCGCGCCTGCAGATCGAGCTGCGCACCAGCGACCGCGTGGTCGACCTGGTGCAGGAGGGGCTCGACCTCGGCCTGCGCATGGGCTGGCTGCGCGACTCCACGCTGCGTGCCACGCGGCTCGGAGGTTTCGATCAGTACGTGGTGAGTTCGGTCGCCTACCTCGAGCGCCATCCGCCGCCGGCGGTGCCGGAGGACCTGGCGCGCCACGCCTGGGTGGCGTTGACGCTGCTACCGACGCCGCTGACGTGGACCTTCGTGCAGGCGGGCGAGACCCGCAGCGTGCGCATGAGCGCGGCGCTGCGCACGGACTCGGCGGCCACGCTGCGCGCACTGCTGCGCCACGGCGCGGGGGTGTCGGTGCTCGACCAGTTGAGCGCCGAGGCCGGCATCGCGAATGGCGAACTGGTGCGCCTGCTGCCCGACTGGCAACTGCCGCGCGGCGGCATCTGGGCGGTGCACCCGCCGGGTCGCCATGTGCCGGCCAAGGTGCGCGCTTTCATCGACTTCTGCCGCGGCATGTTCCCGCCCGCGGCATAGCGTCGCTTGCGCACGGCGGGGGCGGTCGAGCACCATCGGTTGTTCGCCTGGATGACCTGTGAACGGCCCTTGAGTCGATCATAAACCCATGTTTCGGCGTGATTATTCCGTGAAACATCGACTCCGTGTGCTAGGTTTGCAGCGTGCTTGGGCGTAGAATGCACGCCTCGTTCTCCGTTCGCAGCGCGGCACCCCTCATGCACTATCCCTCCAGTTTCGACGTCATCGTGGTCGGCGGCGGCCACGCCGGCACCGAGGCCGCGCTCGCCGCGGCGCGCATGGGCGCGAAGACGCTGCTGCTCACGCACAACATCGAGACCCTTGGCGCGATGAGCTGCAATCCGTCGATCGGCGGCATCGGCAAGGGCCATCTGGTGAAGGAGGTCGATGCGCTCGGTGGTGCGATGGCCGCCGCCACCGACGAGGGCGGCATCCAGTTCCGCATCCTCAACGCCTCCAAGGGCCCGGCGGTGCGCGCCACCCGCGCCCAGGCCGACCGCGTGCTGTACAAGGCGGCGATCCGCCGCCGGCTGGAGAACCAGCCCAAGCTGTGGCTGTTCCAGCAGGCGGTGGACGACCTCACCGTGGTCGGCGACCGCGTCACCGGCGTCGTCACCCAGATCGGCCTGCGCTTCGAGGCGCCGGCGGTGGTGCTGACCGCGGGCACCTTCCTCAACGGCCTGATCCACGTCGGCCTCCAGCACTACTCGGCCGGCCGCGCCGGCGATCCGCCGGCGATCTCGCTCGGCCAGCGCCTGAAGGAGCTCGAACTGCCGCAGGGGCGGCTCAAGACCGGCACGCCGCCGCGGCTCGACGCGCGCACCATCGACTTCGCGGTGATGACGGTGCAGCCGGGCGACGATCCGGTGCCGGTGTTCAGCTTCCTCGGCTCGGCGGCGCAGCATCCGCGCCAGTTGCCGTGCTGGATCACCAGCACCAACGCCGCCACCCACGACATCATCCGCGCCAATCTTGACCGCTCGCCGATGTATTCCGGCGTGATCGAAGGCGTGGGGCCGCGCTAC
>SHNC01000273.1 GCA_004295105.1 Betaproteobacteria bacterium
CCGCCAGCCCGGGCGCGCGCCGCTCGAAGTGATCGACGAGTGCCTGTCCGCGCATGAGTTGGGTGATGACAGGAACAGTGTCGAGTCACTGGTCATCGACGAACTGCGACGGCTGCACGAAGGCGTGCTGGCACGTTACGGCCTGCGGCCATCCGAGTTTGTGGAGTGGCAGTCGAGACAGCGAGCAACGTGATGTCATGGCGCCGGTCGGTGACGCGCAGGCCGGCAAGGAATTCACCCGCAAGCAGGTTGGCTGATGAACTACTCCCAGATCCTCGCACAACTCAAGACCGCCTCCGCCTTCGACCGCACGCTCGACGAACCGGGCTGGATGCTTGCCGTCCAGGCGCGCCTGCAGCCTGGGCAAGCCATCGAGTACTTCGACAGCCAGGCCAACACCGCGCGTACTGGCCAGCTTCTGGAACTGAGGCGCAAACAGGCCCTGGTGCTCGACAGCGGCACCGGCCAGCGCTGGCTGATCCCGTACGCTGCGATCAACCTCGACGGTGCCGACGTCGAGATTCGCGAGAAGCCGCGCCAGGGCCTGGGCGGCAACGAAGGCGCCATCGGCGATCGCGTCGGCTTCGTCGGCCGGGATCAGCAGGAACGCAGCGGCCGCGTCATCCGCCTCAACGACAAGACCGTCACCCTCGACTGCGCGGGGCAGCAGTGACGGGGAGCGCATTGCAGGCGGCACCGACAGCGCCGTACGCGCCGACCAGGTGACGAGGCTCGACGGGCGCGCGCGACAGCCGGCTGCCCTTGCATGCCCCCGCTGCGTAGCCTATACGTGTCTCCTGCAGTACCCGCCTTGCGCTGGCCCAATCGCAAGACTCCCCGACCCACAACGCCGCACGCTGGCAGGACACGGACCCATGGACAAACTCAAGCTTACCTATTTCGACTTTTCCGGCGGACGGGCAGAGCCCGCACGCCTGGCCCTGCACATCGGCGGAATTCCATTCGAGGACAACCGTTTTGCATTCGGTGATTTTGCCGAGGTTCGCAAGACCACACCGCTGGACCAGGTGCCGACGCTTCACGTCAATGACGTGCAGGTCACCCAGAGCGACGCAATCACTCGCTATGCCGGAAAGCTGGCCGGGCTCTACCCCGAAGACGACCTTCAGGCCTTGTTCTGCGACGAAGTGATGGGCGCGCTGGAGGACATCAACACGAAGATCGTGGCGACTTTCGGAATGACCGGCGATGCGCTCAAGCACGCCCGCGAGGCGCTGGCGGCGGAAGTATTGCCGCGGTATCTGCGATGGCTGCAGCACCAACTCGAAGCCCACGGCGGCGAATTCCTTGCGGACCATCGCCTGACCATCGCCGACCTCAAGACCTTCGTCATCCTGCGCTGGCTTGGCTCCGGCAAGCTGGACCACATTCCAGCCGACCTGGTCGAGACCGTGGCGCCAAAGCTCGCGGCCTTCGTCGACCGGATCGCGGGGATTCCCGCCATCGCCGAATATTACAAGTTGCGCGGCGCTTCCTGATCGGGGTCGTTGTCGATGTCGCCGCCGATACGTCACCGGCATTGGCGGCGCACCGTGAAAACGCCATGGCCCGGCGCTGGCCCAGTGCGCAGGCGCGTCTCGGTGGGCGCTCGGGCACCGGGGAGGTAATGCGTGCGATAGGGGGCTGTTCGTTTCGGTCGCGTTTTCGGCCTGAGCCGTCAGTGGCTTGGCGGACGAAGTGAGGCCGCAATGTGCTGGTCACCTGCCGTTCGTCCGGGAAGCAACGGACGACGGCAGCTTCCCCATCCTGCGAACAGGAACTACCGACCCCAAGCCGCCTGATGACAAGTGCAATGGCTTTGGCGGTTTTGTGAGCTGGCAGCGGTCATTCATTGGAACTGATCGACATCCTTGTTAGCGGCCGGGTGTAGTCACCGCGCCCGGGGCGGGTTCTCCTCCAGCACCTGCCGCAACCTTTGGACCGCCGCCTTGATTTGGTCTATGGAGAAGCCCCCAAAGCCGAGCATCAGGCCAGAAAGCTTCAGGCTGGTCGAGCCCATGGGCGATAGCGGTCGGAGGGCGATCCCCGCTGTGCGGGCTGCCGCCGCAACGGTTACGTCATCCAGTTCATTCGGAAGCCACACCACGAGATGCATCCCCTGGTCGGAGGGCTGGATCTGCAATTCGGGAAGTTCGAGTCTGAGGGCGTCAATCAATGTCTGGCGCCGTTCGGCATAGATCCCGCGAATGCGCCGGATGTGGGTCTCGAAGTAGCCCTCTCGCATGTAGGCCGCGACGACATGTTGATCGGCCAACGGCGAGCCTCGCCCCATCAACGCCCGAGCGCCGACAAACGCATTGACCAGGCAGTCCGGAACGACGGCATAGCCCAGGCGGAGCGAGGGAGCCAGCACCTTGCTGAACGTCCCCAGGTAGATAACCCGGTCACTGTCCAACCCTTGCAGGGCCGGAAAGGGATGACCGGCATAGCGCAACTCGCTGTCGTAGTCGTCCTCGACGATCCATCCTCCGTGCTTGCGGGCCCATTCGATGAGCGCCAGACGCCTGGACATGCTCAGCGGCATTCCCATCGGATACTGATGCGAGGGGGTGACAAATGCCGCCTTGGCATCGGGAGAGGCTTCAACCGCCCTGGCGACATCGAAGCCCTGGGCATCCACCGCTATCCGCTGCACCTGGATACCGCGCTCCTCCAACACTGCCGTCAGCCCCGGATAAGCAGGGTCTTCCGCCCATGCGACATCGCCGACACTCAACAGCACCTTGGCAGCCAGGTACAGACCTTGTTGCGTCCCTTCCGTGACGATGATGTTTTCGGGGCGGCAGATCACGGCGCGTGCTTTGCGCAGGTACTCGGTAATCGCTTCCCGTAATGCCGGAAGACCTCGGGGGTCGCAATAGCCGGACGGCGCAGCAGACGGTGATGCCCGAACCCGATTGCTGAGCCGGCGCCAATGGTCGTCCATCGCCACTTTGTCCTTGGGAACAGCAATCGAGAATGGCACCGACGGTAGCGGCGAGAGCTTGTCCGCCATCGCGGCGTAACGACTGACCGATTCGGGCAACGACGGTGCGTGGTCCTCACGCTTCCTGGGAAGGCGTTGAGAAGGCACGTTTGGCTCATGGAGGGCCAATGCCACTTGAGTGCCCGAGCCAGCGCGGGCCTCCAGGCACCCCTCTGCCATCAGCTGTTCGTAGGCTTCATTCACGGTCCCGCGTGACAGCCCCAAAGACACCGCCAGGGCCCGGGTCGAGGGCAGGCGTTCGCCGGCCGCCAGTTCCCCTCTCGAAATCGCCTTGCGCAGCGCCTCAGCCAGTTGTCGTCCTACACCCCCTTGGGAACGGTCAATCGCCCCAAGGGTGGGAATTTCTATCAACAGCTGTCGCCTCGGCATGAGCTGGCTCTCCCTATCGAATACAAACTGGCTCAGTCAAATTACCTCTAACTGGCACTTATTGGTAGTCCGGTTGAGCGAAAAAATGGCGCCACGACGAACCTGCTACTGATAAGGAGCTGAAATGCACTGCCCAAGCATATTTCGAGAAGAACGGTTGGACGTTCTTCATGGACTGATTACGGCCCACCCGCTGGCCACGCTGATTACTGCCGGGAGCAGCGGTCTCATGGCCAACCTGATTCCTTTCACGCTGCACAGCGGCGGCGAGCACGGGATACTCAGGGCGCACCTTGCGCGGGGGAACAAACAGCTCGACGCACTTCGTGAAGCGGCCGAGGCGCTGGTCGTCTTCCAGGGCCCTGAATGCTATGTGACGCCCTCGTGGTATCCGTCGAAGTCGGAGCACGGGAAGGTCGTGCCCACGTGGAACTATGCCGTCGTACAGGTACGCGGCAAGCCCTTGGTGATCGATGACGCCGCCTGGGTGCAGGCTCAGATTGCCCAACTCACCGCAAACCTTGAAGACGGGCGGGACCGCCCCTGGAAGGTGTCCGACGCGCCGGAAGACTTTATCGCCGCACAACTCAAAGCCATTGTCGGGGTCGAGATTCCCGTTCTTTCAATCGAAGGGAAGTGGAAGGTCAGCCAGAACCGGCTGGCCCAGGACCGCCAGGGAGTGATCAACGGGTTGCGAGCGGAGCGCGCTTGCCCAGAGATGCTGGAAATGATGGAGCGTGGCTGATGTCGGTCCGATGGAGGAATGTGTGCAAGTGCGGCGAGGCTTGTTATGACGCATGAAGTTCAGGATTTCATCTTTACCTGTCACTCCGACTTGCCATGGACCTCCTCAAAATTTGCGCCGGGGGTCGAGGTCAAGAACCTGGGCAAGGCTAACGGGCGAGCGATGCAGCTGGTTCGCTTTCAGCCAGGGGCCTCATTTCCGGCGCATTTGCATACGGACGTTGAATTCCTGTTCATGCTGGAAGGCGAGGTACTCCAGAACGGCCAAAGACTGCGCTCAGGGTGGTCAACGGTGGCTCCTGCCGGCACGTACGACAGCCAGTTCGTAAGCCCTTCGGGCTGCATGTTTCTGTTGATGTATGCATTGGGGACGACTAAATGATTCAGCGCTCAGCTTGCCAAGGACCGTCCGCCATGCCCGACGCCGATACCCTGGCCGCATCGCAAGCGCGCGCGCATCTGCGCCGGCAGACCTGGAGCGGGTTCGCGGCGGCGGGCATGGTGGTCGTCTTCTGGTCCGGGTTCAACATCGTGTCGCGCCTGGGTGGCCGTAGCGCACTCACGCCTTTCGACTTGGCGGCTTTGCGTTTCGGCATCTCGGCGCTCTTGCTGCTACCTGTTTTCCTGCGCCGACCCCGTGCCATCGCCTGGCCGCGCCTGCTGGCGCTCGGCGGCATCGGCGGGCTCGGCTACGGGCTGCTGGTCTATACCGGCTTCTCCCTGGCACCGGCCGCCCACGCGGGAATCCTGGTCAACGGGGGAATTCCGTTCGCCACGGCACTGTTCGCCTGGCTCCTGCTAGGGTTTCGGCCGAAACGCGGTGTCGCCGTGGCATTCGCGCTGACCGGTCTGGGCATCGCGCTGATCGGCTACCAGAGTTTGGCCGGCGATACGGGCGCGGCGCCGCAGCAATGGCTCGGCGATCTGTTCTTCTTCGGCGGCGCCTTGTGCTGGGGTGTCTTCGGGGTGCTGTTGAGAAAATGGAATCTGCGGCCGTTCGACGCGATGGCCGGCATTGCGACGGTCTCGGCACTCGTGTTCCTGCCGGTCTACTTCCTGGCGCTGCCGAAAGCGCTGACTCTCGTGCCGACCGAGCAGCTACTGCTGCAGGCGGTATATCAAGGCGTCATCGCTGCGGTCCTGGCCGGTCTGCTGTTCGCCCACGCGAGCCAGACCATCGGCCCGATCAAGGCGGCGCTGATGCTCGCCCTGGTGCCAGGTATTTCCGCTGTGGCGGCGGTGCCCCTTCTCAACGAGCCACTTGAGGCGCTGACGGTCGTCGGCCTACTGTGCGTCAGCGGTGGCGCTATCCTGGGCGCCATCGCGTCCACGCCGCCGGGAGTTCCGCGCGGGTAGAGCATGTCATGCTCGGGACCAACTACCCTGCCAACGGAGTTCTCGATCAGGCCGGTATCAATTTGAAGCAGCCGTTCAAACGGCTGGCCTGCTAAATAGCCGAACGGCAGCTCCTGGCCGTTATGAACAGCTATCCATAACGGCCATTATGCCCAGCTCCCATTTATGAACAGTCGGCTCACGGCGATGCTGGGGATGGCTCGGCGTAGCGCCTGATCTGTAGCGTCGACAAAGCCGGGGCTGGACATAATTCCGGCGCTGGCGCAGCACGGCAACTCCTCTTCCGGATAGGAGTTTGCCATGCCCAAGATCCCTTCCCTGCATGCGGTGCTGCAAGGCTGGTTGCTCGACGGTCCGCTGGCTGCGTATGTGCCGGCCTACGTCGAACGGCTGGAGCGCGGTCGCTACGCATCCAGCACGAGCCGGCGATGGCTGAACGCCGTCGCGCACTTCGCTCACTGGATGTCGCTGTGCCGGTTACCGGTCGACCGGCTCGACGAGAGCCGCATCGATCAGTTTCTTCAGGATCACCTGCCGCACTGTGGTTGCCGAGCGCCGGTGATGCGCCGTCCGCGCGAGGTACATGCGGCTTTGATGCCCCTGCTGACCATCCTTCGCCAGCGCGGCGTGATCGCGGACTTGCCGACACCGTCGGGTCCGATCGCCGAAGAGCTGAGCCGCTACGACGCATACATGCTCGATACCCGTGGGCTGGCAAGCGGCACCCGTTCGGTCCGACTGCGGATCATCGAGCGGCTGCTCGTGCACAAATTCGCGGGCCATTCTCTGGATCTGCAAGAACTGCAACCGCAGGACATCCGCCGCTTCGTCGCCGAGCAGTTGGAGTTGCGCAACACGATCAGCAACGCGGTGACCATCAACGCCGCCTTGCGTGGTTATCTGCGCTGGCGGGCTACGTGCGGCGATTCGGTACAAGCGCTCCTGGGCGTGATCGCTTCGCCCGCCAACTGGACGCATGCGTCGCTGCCACGCGCGCTGCAGTCTCGTGAGGTCGGCCGTGTCCTGAATTCATTCACCCCGGCGCTGCGCTCGCCCAAGCGCGGCTATGCGATCGTCCGTCTGGCCCTCGATCTGGGCCTTCGTTGTATCGAGATCAACCGGCTGCAGTTGGACGACATCGATTGGCAGCACGGCACACTCACGCTGAGGCGGACGAAGTCTCGCCGCCAGGATGTGCTGCCACTGCCAGTCCCCACGGGCAAGGCGCTGGAGGCGTACCTGCGCCATGAGCGACCGCTCACCAGCAACCGATCCGTGTTCGTGCGTTCCTTGGCGCCACACGATGCACCGATCAGCGTGGATGCCATCCATCGGGTGATCCGCGATGCCTTCAGCCGCGCCGGTATCCCGCATGGCCGGGCGCACGCCCTGCGCCACACCTTGGCCTGTCGGCTGGTCAACAGCGGGGGCTCGATCAAGGAAGTCGCCGACGTGCTGCGGCACCGCTCGCTGAACACTTCGCTCATCTACGCGAAGACCGATCGCGCTGGCTTGGTCGAAGTCGCCTTGCCCTGGCCAGGGAGCCCAGCATGAGCGCCCACCTATCCCTTCCCGAGCGGATCGAGACGTATCTGGCCGAGCGCCGTCGCCTCGGGTTCGAACTTCAGCACATGGGTCAGGCGCTTGTCCGGTTCGCACGCTATGTCGAGGCAGTCGGTCACCACGGACCGCTTACCGTCGAGGTGATGGCTGCCTGGGCGCGGCAGGTCAAGGGTGGCCGAGGGGATCGAGGCACGGCGGCTCGCGCCTTACGTCTGTTCAGGCCATTTACGCGCTGGCTGCAGCAGTTCGAGCCGGCAACCGAGGTCCCCGACGAGGCAACCTTCGGGCCGGTCCCGGGTCGGGTCACCCCGCATATCTTCCGCGACGAGGAGATCGAGGCCTTGCTCGAAGCCGCCGAGCGACTCGGGCCACCGCTGCGCAGTACCGTCATGCGGACCTTGTTCGGACTGATCGCCTGTACGGGTCTGCGCATCTCCGAAGCCCTGGCGTTGGTCGACGCGGACGTCGACCTCAGTGTCGGCGTGCTGACCGTCCGCTGCAGCAAGTTCGGCAAGTCGCGCCTGGTACCGCTGCACCCGAGTGCCGTGACGGCCCTGCGCGCCTACCGCCTTGAGCGCACGAAGTACGTGCCTGCCGACCCTGAGGGCCCGTTCTTCATCGCCACCCGTGGCCGCCGGCTCGGCCGGGCGCTCAGTGATCGGCAGGCCCACCGTATCTTCGATCAGCTGCGCCGGGAACTGGGCTGGGTCGCTCGCGGTGGCCACGGTGCGGCCCGCATCCACGACCTAAGGCACAGCTTTGCGGTGCGTCGCCTGTTGCGCTGGCATGAGCAGGGCGAGAACGTGCACGAGCACATGCTTGCGCTGTCGACCTACATGGGCCACGCCAAGGTCTCCAACACGTACTGGTACCTCACGGGCACGCCCGAGCTCCTGCAAGTGGTGGGCAAGCGTTTCGAGCACTTCGTCGATCCATACGAAGCCGAGGAGGACGACGATGGTTAAGCCCGAATCAGTCCAGGCGCCCAGCTTCGCGGCCCTGGCGCAGGCGTTCTTCGCCGAGCACCTGCAGCAGCAGCGCGCGATGAGCCCACGCACCGTTGCCGCGTATCGCGATGCCTTCGTGCTGTTCCTCGACTTCGCGCAGGCGCGGCTACACAAGCAACCCACGGTGATCCGGCTCGAGGAGATCACGCCGACGCTGATCCTGGCCTTCCTTGATCACCTGGAGCGCGAGCGGGGCAATACGGTGAGAAGCCGCAACGCGCGACTCGCGGCGTTGCGGGCGTTCCTGAAATTTGCCGGTCGGCGCGACGTGAGCGCCCTGCATGCCGTCGAGAAGTCGCTGGGCGTGCCGATGAAGCGCTTCGAGCGGCCGATGCTGGGCTTCCTGTCGCGTGAGGAAATGCTGGCGATCATCAGCGAGCCGGACGACTCCTGGACGAGCCAGCGCGACCATCTGCTGCTCAGGATGCTCTACAACACCGGCGCCCGGGTCTCCGAGATCATCGGCGTGACGCTGGCCGACGTGGTGCTCGATGGTGTGGCGTGTGTGCACCTGCACGGCAAGGGGCGCAAGCAACGCACGGTGCCGCTGTGGCGCTCGACGGTGCGGCAGATCAGGGCGTGGCTACGGCTCAATCCGCAGTTGGAACAGACATCGGCGCTGTTGCCCAACCGCGATGGCCAGGCGATGACGCGTGGGAACGTCACTCAGCGCCTCGCCCTCGCCGTCAAGGCCGCGACCGCAGCGCAGCCGCAGCTTGCGACACGCCGCATCTCCCCGCACATCATCCGCCACACGACGGCCATGCACCTGCTGCAGGCCGGCGTAGACATCAGCGTCATCGCGCTGTGGCTGGGACACGAGAGCCCGACGACAACTCACCAGTACGTCGAGGCTGACCTGGCGATGAAGGAGCAGGCACTGGGGAGACTGCAGGAGCCAGACGCCGCGATCCGGCGCTACAAGGCGCCTGACTCGCTGGTCCAGTTCCTCAAGACCCTGTAGTTATGTGCAGGCCGCAGGCATCGCGCACCAACGCTGCACTCGCGCGATGACGCGGCCCGCACCCAAACTGTTCATAACTGGGAGCTGCGCATAATGGCCGTTATGAACAGCTATCCATAACGGCCA
>SHNC01000201.1 GCA_004295105.1 Betaproteobacteria bacterium
CTGTCGGTGAGCTTGGAGCGGATCGGCGACGTGCTGGTGGCCCAGGGCGACGGACCGGGGGCGCTCGCCGCCTACCGCAAGGGCCTGGCGATCCGCGAGGCGCTGGCCGCGCGCGATCCGGCCAATACCCAGTGGCAGCGCGACCTGTCGGTGAGCCACAATAAGATCGGCGACGTGCTGGTGGCCCAAGGCGACGGACCGGGGGCGCTCGCCGCCTACCGCAAGGGCCTGGCGATCCGCGAGGCGCTGACCGCGCGCGATCCGGCCAATACCGAGTGGCAGGTCGATCTTGCCATCTCGTGCGGCAAACTCGGCCACCATGACGGCCTGCCCGTTGCGGAGCGGCGCGCCTTTCTGCTGCGGGGCCGCAAGATTCTTCAAGAGCTGAAGCAGGCCGGGCGGCTGCATCCCAGTCAGGACTACCTTGCCGTATTTGATGTCGAACTGGCAAAGCTGCCTTCGCCGTAGGGGTGCTAACGTTACTGGCAACCATTGGACACACCGTGCCGTTTTGTCCAATGCGGCCCCGCCGGCAAAAGCAGCTCCTGAGGAGACACGCTCGCGGCGGCCCCGAGAGCATCCGTCTCCTCGGGAGACAAGTGCCGCTTCAACCGTGCCGACCCCCTTCAGCTTGCGTTCGCACGCATCGGCAGCATCCCTCGGCACCGCGGATAACTGAGGCAGCCCCAGAAACGCCCCCGCTTGCTGTCACGGACCGTCATCTTCACGCCGCAACTGGGACAGGTCGGCGTCGTCCAGTCGCCCGCGGTGGCGAACGCGAGCAAGGGCTGTCGCTGCGTCTCAGGGAGCCGCTCGAGCATCGCGAGAAACAGCCGGCCGTCGAGCAGCGTGATGCGGTTCTCGGCGGCGAACGCCCTGGCGTCGTCGGTGAAACCGTTGGGCGCCATGAAAAAGGCCTTCTCCACCTTCTCGTGCGCCATCACCCCCCGCAGCTCCCGCACGGGCTTCACGCCCACCGCCTGATTCCACGCCTTGCACTGCACGACCGCGGTGCAGCGCTGGGGATCGGCGTTGTCCTGGAACAGACGGATGTCGACGCCACCGTCGGCCCCCAGGCGGGTGGTTTCCGCCCGAATGCCCTTGACCCGGTAGAACTCGCAGCACAGATCCTCGAAGCGCTTCCACTCGATCCGGTCGATGACTTCTCTGGACCAGGCGGTGGGCCGCTGCTCCAGGGGCCCGTCTGGCGGCGGCGCCGACGCATCGGAGCGTAGGGCCTTGTCGAGGTCGCTAAGTGGCGGAGGGGTGACCCCCGTGGTGGGCTCACGCCGCTGAGCGGGGGCCGGCAGGGACGTGCCCGGGGAGGGGGCCGGTCGTCGCTGCATCACGAATCGAACCAGGGCGATGACCCCGAAAACGGCTGCGATCAACGCCGCCAGCGTGCTCAGCATCGGGACGAGGGCGCCCAACACCCGGCTTCCCCCGAACAGGGCAGGGATGACCACTACCGCAGCCAGGACACCGACGGCGGACATGCCCGCGGCGATTTTCCAGTCCGAGGTGGCGGCAATCTCGATCAGGCCAGGCTCACGCCTGGCTCTTCGGTAACGACGACTCATTTCTTCAGCAACCCCTCACACGCCGTCTACGGCTGTTCATGCCCCCGAGCGCGAGGCAAACCGCCATGATGACGTTGGCACGCGCCGCGAGCCGTGAATTTGTACGGGGTATTGATCCGGATTCAGTAGGACGTTGCGTCACACCGCCCATGGATCCACCCGAATCCCTGCCGCCGCCGGCCATCCTCCAAGTGAAATTCGGGGCGACACTGGAATCGGCCCGCCCCTCGATAGCCTATCGACGCCCGAGAAAGCGCCGCCAATGGGCTGAGCGTTTGGACGACCTGCTTGCGCAAGGACGTCTGCACGGGCCCCGTCTCCCGCTGCGACACGTGTCCCTTTTGATGAATAGCGCATGTTTAAGTACTATTCTCACGATGTCAGTACTTTTGAGGGCGACATGACCAATACGCTGACGGTGGCTGAGCTCAAACGCCGGGGCATGGCGGCCATCGAAGAAGGTCTGAGGCGCGGCCCGGTGCACATCGTCAAGCGCAACAAGCCGGCAGCGGTGGTGCTGTCCGAGGAAGAGTACGCGCGCCTCACCCATGGCAAGGTGACAAAGCCCCAGGGGCTCACCGCCGTGCAGTGGCTCCTGAATCTGCCGGGCACCGGCACACGGAGCAAGGAAGAGATCGACGCCGAACTGAAGGCCGAGCGCGTCTGGTGATCGCCTTCTTCGACGCCAGCGCCCTGATCTACCTGATCGAGGGCAAGGAACCGTTCGGCGGCCGGGTGCGCGATGCACTCGCGGCGGTCGCAAGTCGCCATCCCCAGCTCGGTGCGGCGGTGAGCCGTCTGAGCTGGCTCGAGTGCCGCGTCGGGCCGATGAAGGCGAACGACGGTGCCGTGCTGGCGGCATATGATGCCTTCTTCGCCCAGCCCGATCTGATATGGGTGGATCTGAGCAAGGACGTCGTCGAGCTCGCCGCCGCGATTCGCGTGCGGCATGGGCTGCGCACGCCCGATGCGCTGCAGGCCGCCAGTGGCCTGCAAGTGGGGGCAGCGCATCTGTTCCTGACCGGCGATGCCGCGTTCCGGCGCGTCGAAGGCCTGAACGTCATGGTGTTGAGCTGATTGAACGACGTTTGTGGTGCAGCTCACGATGAAAAAAGCCGACCGCATCTACAAGCTCCACACGCTGCTGCAGAACCGCAGGTTCATCACGCGCAAGGAACTGCAAAACACCTTGGAGGTGGCACGGGCGACGTTGACGCGGGACATCGAGTTTCTGCGCAGCCAGATGAACGCCCCGGTGATCTACGACGCCGAGCTGGGCGGCTACCGTCTCGACAAGGAGGCGGCCCGCGCGGGCGTGCACGAACTGCCCGGCCTGTGGTTCAACGAATCCGAGATCGATGCCTTGCTGGCCATCGAGGCGTTGCTGGAATCGATTCAGCCCGGGCTGCTCGGTCCGCACCTCGCGCCGCTGAAGAAGCGCCTGGAGCAGTTGCTCGGCAAGGCGAGCCATGCCCCGGAACAGATCCGCAAGCGCATCCTGCTGCTGCCGGCGACGCCGAGAAAGCTGCAGCTCGAGCACTTCGAAGCCTGCGCCACGGCGACGCTGTCCCGCCGGCGCATGCGGATCGAGCATTACGATCGCGGGCTGGACACGGTCGTCAGCCGCGAGGTGTCGCCGCAGCGCGTCGTGCGCTACAAGGAGAACTGGTATCTGCACACCTGGTGCCACCTGCGCAACGCGATCAGGACGTTCGCCGTCGATGCGATTCGGGGCGCGTCGATTCTGGACGCGCCGGCGCAGGAGGTGCCCGATGAGGAATGCGATGCGGTGCTCGGTGCCGGTTACGGCATCTATGCCGGCCGGGACGTGAGATGGGCGGTGCTGAGGTTCAGCCCGAGGCAAGCACGATGGACCGCCCACGAAACCTGGCATCCCGAGCAGAAGAGCCAGGTCGCGCCGGATGGCAGTTATGTGCTGGAGATTCCCTACAGCGGCGACGGCGAACTGGTGATGGACATCCTGAAGTACGGCCCCGACGTCGAAGTCCTGGCACCGACCGAGCTGCGCTCGATGGTGAAGGACCGCCTCGGCCGGGCCGCCGCGCAGTATCGATAGGGCAGGGGGGGACCGCCGCCCGGTCCCGGGCAGGAACGAAAGGCATCGCCGGCGGGCCGTCGTGCGGCCGTGCTCATCGCATGAGCCCGCCGCCCCGTATCGTGTCGGCCATACACCGGCATTGTTGCCGGTCCCCGAGGAAAGAAGATGCCGACGAACACCGACCCGCTGATCCTGATCACCCCGCTCAAACCCGCCCTGATCCGGGGCATGGCGCAGACGCTTCCCGTGCTGGTGCGCATCCAGGCGCCCGACCCCGATCCGGGGAGGCAGACCGAGCGCAAGCCGTACCACCTCTCGCTGGTCATCGACCGCTCCGGCTCGATGTCGGGTGAGCCGCTGGTCGAGGCGGTCAGGTGCGCCAGGTACATCGTCGACCGGTTGGCCGCGACGGACAGGGCTTCGATCGTCGTGTTCGACGACAAGGTCAATATCCTTGCCGAGGCGGCGCCCGTCGGCGACCGAAAGAGGCTGCACACGGCGCTCGCCCAGGTCCGTTCAGGCGGCACGACCAACCTGCACGGCGGCTGGAAGGCCGGCATGGAATCGCTGCTGCCCAGCGCGCACGAGGCGGCTCTGGCACGCGTGATCCTGCTTTCCGATGGCAACGCGAACGCCGGCGAGACGACCGCGCCGGACGTGATCGCCGGCCTGTGTGGTGAGGCGGCCGCGCGCGGCGTGACGACATCGACCTACGGCCTCGGGCACCACTTCAACGAGGATCTGATGGTCGACATGGGCAAGCACGGTGCGGGCAATCAATACTACGGCGAAACCGCGGCGGACCTCTTCGAGCCCTTCGGCCAGGAATTCGACCTCATCGCCAACCTGCATGCGCGCCATGTCCGGCTGTCGCTGGCGGCGCCGCAGGGTGTCGCGATCAGGCTGTTGAACGACTACCCCACCGAAGAACGCGACGGTTTCCCGCTCATTCGCCTGCCCGACATCCCCTGGGGCGCCGAAGCCTGGGCGCTGATAGAGCTCGAGATTCCCGCCGACCTGGCGATGGAAGCGGGCGTGCAACTGCTGCAGGCAGCGGTTTCGGGTGCCACCGTCGATGGCACGCCGATCGCATGCCAGGATGCGGCCCTCGCCCTCGAGGTCGTTCCGCCGCAGGCGTGGGAAGCGCTGCTGGCCGATGCCCTCGTGCTGGCGCGCCAGGCTGAACTGGAGGCCGGAAAGCTCCTCGGACAGGCCCGCGCCGCGGCCGAGCACGGTGACTGGGCGACCATCCAGCGGATGATCGCCGCGGCGCAGCAGCGCTTCGCGGACCATCCCTGGGTGCAGGAGATCCTCGCCGAGATGGCGGCGCTGGCAGCCGTGCGGGACAGCGCGCGCTTTCGCAAGGAGGCCTTGTATTCCTCCCGCAACATGGGGCGCCGCCTGGCCGCCAAGGCGGAAAGGCTGGCCGAGCTCGCCTCCGACGACTCGGAGGCAAGCTACCTGCGTCGCAAGCGGGCACAGGGCAGAGCCCAGTTCACCGACAGATCCGACGGTGATCGTTGATGGGCGCGGGCAGCGACATCGGCGATGACCCGGGCAGCGATGGCCGGCACGGCGTGACCATACTGAATCGAAGGAGCTGAGCCCATGCTCGGTGCGGTCATTGGGGACATCGTCGGCTCGGTGTACGAGTGGAACAATGTCAAGACGAAGGACTTCGGTCCTCTGTTCCACGGCAAGGCCTTCTACACCGACGACACCATCTGCACGATGGCCGTCGCCGAGGCGTTGGCGACCGGCCGTCACGCCGGCGAGGCCTTGAAGGACTGGGGGCGCCGCTACTACGACAACGGCGGGTGGGGCGGCATGTTCTCCCGCTGGCTGCTTCAGGACAGCCTCGCGCCGTACGACAGCTTCGGCAATGGCGCTGCGATGCGCGTGTCGCCCGCCGGACTGCTGGCCGGCTCGGCCGACGAAGCGCTGACCCTGGCGAAGTCGGTCACCGAGGTCACCCACAACCACCCGGAAGGCATCAAGGGCGCCCAGGCGACTGCACTGGCTATCTTCCTTGCGCGGCAGGGGGCGAGCGCGCACGACATCAAGCGCGCCATCACGGAGCGATTCGACTACGACCTCGAGCGGACCGTCGACGACATCCGGCCGAGCTACCGGTTCGACGCAAGCTGCCAGCAGACCGTGCCGCAGGCGCTCGTGTGTGCGCTGACCGCGAGCGGTTTCGAGGACGCCGTCCGTAATGCCATATCGATCGGCGGCGACAGTGACACCGTCGCCGCCATCGCAGGCGGCCTCGCCGAGGCGCGCTTCGGTATTCCAGAGGATCTGGCGGCCGCCGGCTGGTCATACCTCCCGCAGGACATGCGTCGGACGCTCACCCTGCTGTACGAAAAGGCGGGCGTCGTGCTTGCGGTACCCTGATGAGCGAACGAGCCAGACCGGCCCGCCGTCAATCGAAAGCCTGCGCCATCCGCCGAAGTGCTTCGCCCGGCGCCGAATAACTGACCAGCCTGACGTCGAGCGCCAGCCCCACGGCCAGGCGCAAGGCGCGCCACATGGCGGCATCGATCCAGGCGTCGTCATTGCCGAAGGCGCCGCCGCCCAGCCGTGTCAGCAGCACGACCCGGGATCCGCCGCGCTGTGCATTGCCGACGGCGGCCCACAACGTCGCTTCGTACGCCGCCTCCAGCACCAAGGAGGCAAAGGGCTGCCACGGCGCGCCCGGGGCGCGGTCGTAGTAACCCATCGGCAGGGCCGAGCAGAAGGCCTGCGAGACGACCGGCCGATTCGGCCCCTCGGCTGTGGTGACTTCGACGCCGTGGTGCAGCCCGATGCAGAGCCGCGCACGCAGGGTGTCGATGGCCTCCGGCGTCGAGGCGGCAAGGAGGCGCGCGATCGCCTCGAGCCCGTCCAGGGTGCACAGGGCGTAGCCGTTGCGCATCGCCCACAGATCCGCCACCGGCATCGCCAGGGCGTCGGCGAGCGCGTCGCCCAATGCGGCGAGCCCATCGAGCTGGCGCGTCCGGGTCTGGCCGTAGCCGTCCCCGACCGGCACGAAGTAGTTGCGGTAGATCGTCGCGGCGCCCGCAGCGATCGCACATGCCGGCCCTTGCGTCGCGTCGTGCTGGTAGCGCGTGACCCCGTCTTCCGGCGACACCTCCGGCCCCACCATCTCGAGCGTGTTGAACTGGGAGGCCACCTGGAACAGCGCGCCGGCGAATTCCGGCCGCTGATGCAGGCGGCCCACGTCGCCCTGGACGAGGCTCACTTTCAGTCGCCCCGGAAGGCCGCCGGCGGCGAGCGTGCGCTCGCGCAGCGTCTGAACGGAGGCGAGCTCGAATGCGCCGATTCCGTAGGTGTGCCCATTCACGCTGGAGCGCAAACGGGGGCCGTCCACTTCGAGGCGACGTCGGGTTGCCTCGTAGCCGTCTTCGCGAAAGCCCATCAGGCGCTCGAACCAATCCATTTCAGATCTCCTCGTTCGGATCATGCACTGCTTGAACATGAGGACGATTGTTCTGCAAACACCGTGGCAGGAAAATAACGCCGTTTAGTTACCGCACACCGCAACACCCTGCGCACCCACCCCGAGTCTCCACGGCTACAGGCCGCGTTGCGTGACCTGATGCGGGTGCTGTCGGCCGCCACGGCGATTCAGCCGGATACCGCGCGCGCACCTCGCAGTGGGCCAGTCGGCCCACCTGCGGCGCCGGTGCGTCGTCCAGGGGCGGACACTTCAACCGGGAAATTGATGCAGGCCCGCACCCGGCAGCGGACGTAACGCCGTTCTTGATTCGTTGTCAACTGGTCTATAAACTGGTCTATTCCAACCGGAGAACGTCATGAACCTTGAAGTCGGCTCGTATGAGGCAAAAACCAAACTGCCGGAGCTGCTCCGTGGCGTGCAGGCGGGCAAGCGTTACACGATCACCCTGCGTGGCGAGCCGATTGCCGATCTGGTACCGGCCGAAGGCACCCTGCAAGCGGATGCCGTGGCGGCCGTCGAGGCGATGCGCCAGTTCATGCACGCGGCGAAGCCGGTCGAGGGTATCGATCTCAAGGCGCTGATCGACGAGGGACGGGCATGAGCTTCGTCCTCGACAACTCGGTGGCGATGTGCTGGCTGCTGGTTGACGGAAAGCCTGCCGATGTGGCCTACGCCGAGACTGTGCTGGATGCACTGCGGGAAACGCAGGCACGAGTTCCGTCGCTGTGGGCGCTGGAAGTCTGCAATGTCATCGCCAGGGGCGAGGCCAAAGGGCTTCTCACCGAGGCCCGATCGCAGGCGTTCATCGTCCTTCTGCAGCGGCTGAATATCGCGATGGATACGGCCACGGCGGCGTACGCCTTGAGTGACACCCTGCACCTCGCCCGGCGTTACAAACTGTCGGCGTATGACGCGGCGTATCTGGAATTGGCGCTACGAACGGGTTTGCCGCTGGCGACGCTGGACGTAGATCTCAAGAAGGCAGCGCAGGCCGCGGGCGTGCCATCGTTCGCGCCGAATTGACCCGCGGAAAGGTGGCATCGCATCGCCTGCAAGATCCGCGTCGCAGGAGCGTCGCGCGCGCGATGCAGGGAACGCGGGCCGGTCATTGGCATAGTCAGCAACGCGGCGGCCGGGCGGTGCGGCGGGCACCCGGCAGCGACGACCGACGCGGTTGCGCGGTATGCTGAGCACAATTCTGCAACCCATCCCAGGGGTCAGCCATGGGCTTTTCTACCGGAGACGTGGTGCCGTTTACCCAGGCGCTGGCTAAACTCTCCGAGCTGGCCGACCAGGCCAAGGCCGGCGCCGAGAAGATCATCACCAAGAACGGCGAAAGCTACGTCGCACTGATCGACGCTGACCGGCTGGACTACTACCATCGCCTGGAGCGCGAGCGCATCCACCTGTTGTTGCTCGACGATGCCCGGCGCGGCCTCGCCGATATCGCCGCCGGCCGCAGCTTCGAGGCCGACAGCGCCATCGCCCGGCTTCAGGCGCGCCGGACCGCTGCTGCTGAAAAGCCTTCCGCAGCCGGCAAACCCGCCGAAAAGCGTGGCTGAGGGCCTGTACCGCGTCGAGCTGACCGCGAGCTTTCTGGAGCACCTCGACGCGATAGAGGCCTTCCTTCTCAAGGCCCGCGCAGGCTTTGCGTTCGATGTCCTGCTGGCCGAACTGCGGGCCACGGTGATCTCCAATCTAAGCCGATTCCCGCGTATCGGCCGCCCTTACCTGAACAACCCCCCGCAATCGGCCGAGGCGTTGGCCCAGCTCACAGCGCTCCCTTCCGGCACCCCATACGCCCTGCGCGAGTACCTGCACGGCGACTATCTGATGCTCTATACGGCGACGGACGCTAATGCCGCGGTGTACCTGCTATCCATTCGGTATCACCGACAACTTTCATTCGATTTTGCCCGGCTGTGGCCCGGGACCTGATGGCCGCCGGGAGGTTAGCGACACATGACCGAACCACCTTTCA
>SHNC01000247.1 GCA_004295105.1 Betaproteobacteria bacterium
GAGCGATCCAGTGCAGGCAGATTCCCCCTTTAGCGAACCTTCGCGTAGCGACATCGACGCACTTGCCGGCGCCACTGTCGTCGAGTTCGGCGCCTCGTGGTGCGGCTACTGCCAGGCGGCACAGCCGGCCATCGGCCAGGCCCTGACCGCGCATCCGCATGTGCGCCACATCCGCATCGAGGATGGCCCGGGCCGTCGCCTGGGCCGCTCTTTCCGCGTCAAGCTGTGGCCGACGCTGGTGTTTCTGCGTGACGGCCAGGAACTTGCACGGTTGGTGCGGCCCGCGGCAGCCGGCGAGATCCTGCAGGCGCTCGCACAGATCGACGCCAACGGCTGACCGCCTGACCCCGCGCTGAGCGGCTTTTTGCCGCCGCAGCCATCGATGCGACAATTGCGGCCTGTCCCATCACCGTCCCTACCCATGATTCACCGTACGCCATCCGACCCCGCCCACGCTCATTCGAAGCGCGCGGCCGACAGCCCCATGCTCACCGCCTGTCAGGCGCTCAGGTTCCCACGCATGGGCGGCCGGGCCTTCCTCGATTTCCGCCACGCCTCGCCGGCCGAGATCGACGACAAGTTGATCCGCACCGCCTACCAGAACATCCTCGGCGCCAGGAGCGACACCGAACGCGAGTTCTTCTTCGATCGCTGCCTGCATGCCTACATGGACGCATGCGACATCTTCCGCGACTACACGGTGCTCAACTATGAAACCGGCGAGATGATCCACTACGATCCGCCGGAGGCCGACGCCCGGCTGGCGCACGAGGAGACCGCCGAGTACCTCGCGCGGCGCATGATCGGTGCCAGCTTCAGCGGCCCCGGCGGCGAGGCGCAGCGCTATCTGCTGGGCAAGCTCTACCGCCTCGGCGACGGCGTCACCGCCGCCTCGGTGGCGGCGCACGCGCTGATGTTCCACTGCGCGGCCGACGTCCTCGTCGACGCGATCAACGGCGGCCGGCTCAAGCGCGAAGACCTCGCCCACTACCGCGAGGTCTCGCCGGAGGACGACATCGTGTCGCGCCTGCTGCGCGAAGGGCGGCAGGGTGACCCGGCCATCCGCCAGGCCCTGGCCACGATCGACGAGGCGGCCGCCATCGACTGGACCGGCCCGCTGTCACTGTGGCCCTTCGCCGGCTACTCCGACACGGTGACGCTGCACGCCAAGGCGGAGGACAAGGACCTGCTGCCGCCCGGCCGCAGACCCTAAGCCGTCTGCCGCACCGCGCCGGCGCTGGCGTGGATGCGGCGATTGCGGCCGGCCAGCATGCCGGCGACCGCCATCGCCAGCGACAGGATCGCGCACACCGCCAGCGGGGCGTTCCAGCCCTGCGACAGGTCGCGCAGCCCGCCGATCAGCGGCGGGCCGAAGGCCGCCAGCGAGTAACCCGCGCATTGCGCCATGCCCGACAGCGCCGCCGCCTGGCGTGGATTCTCCGTGCGCAGGCCCATGAACATCAGCGCCAGGATGATGCAGGCGCCGGCGCCGAAGCCGAAGCAGGCCACCCACAGGCTTGCCAGCCCCGGCAGCAGTTGCAGGCCCAGCAACCCGGCGGCGACGAGCAGCGACATCACCAGCGCGACCATTTTCTGATCCTTTAGGCGATGGATCAGCGGCCCCAGCAGCAGGCCGGGCAACGCGGAGGCGAGCTGCATCAGCCCGTGCAGCGAGCCGGCCTCGGCGGCCGAGTAGCCGCGACTGGCCAGGATGGCGGGCAGCCAGCCGATCATCACGTAATAGATGAACGAGTTGAGCCCCATGAACAGCGTCACCTGCCAGGCCAGCGCGTGGTGCCAGATGGGGCCGCCGGTGGGCGCCGCGGCTGCGGCATGGGCGACGGCATGCTTGCCGAGCTGCGGCCACCACAACAGCATCGCCGCCACCGGCAGCGCCACCATGGCCCCCAGCGCGCCCGACCAGCCCAACCCCAAGGTGGTCGCGAGCGGAAACACCGTCGCCGAGGCCACAGCCGCAGCGATGCCCATCGTCAGCGCATAGGCGCCGGTGACGCTGGCGATGCGGCTCGGGAAATCGCGCTTCAGCAGACTGGGCAGCAGCACGTTGCCCACCGCGATGCCTGCGCCGATCGCCGCTGTGCCTGTGAACAGGCTCCATGCCGGCCCGGCCGAACGCAACACTACGCCGCCGGCGATCAGCACGAGCGCGCCGAACAGCGAGCGCTCCAGCCCGAAGCGGTGGGCCAGCACCGGCGCGACCGGCGAACCCAGTGCGAAGGCCAGCAGCGGCAGCGTGGTGAGCAGGCCTGCGCGCGCGGTCGAGAGGTCGAACACGTCCTGGATCATGGACAGCACGGGCGCGAGCCCGGTGATCGGTGCGCGCAGGTTGGTGGCGATCAGCAGGATGCCGATCAGCAGCAGGAGCGAGCGCTGATCCTGCGGCAGGAGGGGTGGGCGTTGGCTCATGGGCGACATTCCAGGCAGACTTTCGAGGGGCCCAAGCTTACGGATTTACACGTCGGAAGTATCTGGACAGATTGATAATCAATCTCTGAAAACGGTCAAGGACATGTCCGCGGAGGCTTCCTGGCGCAGCTTCGATCCCTACCGCAGCACCCTCGCCGAGTGGGCCAGCCGCTTGGCGATTCGCAGATCGGGCTTGAAGCGGGTGAGGATTCAGCGTTGAGCGTGGCTGACGCGCGAGGACGCGGCTCTGCTGAAGGACGGCACGGCCAGCATGCTCCCCTTGCTATTCGAACGCGATTGTCTATTCGAGAAATATGTGATCGCGCACGGCCCGTCCTGAATGATTCGGCGGGCGCAGAAGGCGCCGCAACGGCCCGCCCTCGACCGATCGAGGACAGCCCCGTCGCGCACGCTGTGCACCATGCGGCTGGGATTCGGGGCAGGGGGTGCTGCTACTGAGTTCGAGGTGGAACCATGGGTGAAGGGACGATGGTATTTCTTTGTTGGTCGGGCACGCGTAGCCACCAGGTTGCCAAGGCATTGGGCGGCGCCATCAAGGAACTTCCCGGCGGGCTGGAGGGGAAGTTCTCGCCCGACATCACCAAGGGAAGCGTCTGGTTCGATGAGGTCATGCACGGCCTGGAAGGCGCGCAGGCCGCCATCGTTTGCCTGACGCCCGAAAACGTGGGCAACCCCTGGATGCATTTCGAAGCCGGCGCGATCGCCGCCAGAATGGCGGCGGGTGCTACTGGGCGGGGCGGCGCGCGTGTTTACCCCTACCTCTTCCAGATGAACGGTGTCGGACTCGCCGGTCCGCTCGCGCAATTTCAGGGCACCAACGCTACAAAGGAGGATACGCTGCGGCTCGTCCGCGCATTGCTGCCCGACTCGGCATGGGGGCAGTGGGAAGCGCAGGCGGACGGTTGGTGGGCGGAGCTTGAGCAAGGTTTGCACGCGGCCGAAGACCGGCCTGTGGCGGAAATTTTCTCCGATGTCGAACCCTTGTTCCGCCGCAAGACCTTCGACGAGCCGCTCGACGAGTGCATGAACCAGGCCTGGGCTGCACGTTGGGCCGGGGCCCGTGATACCCACAAACAGTTGGAGGGCAGGATGCGCGCACTGGCGCAACAGGGCCGGCCGTATGTGCGTGAGATTCTCGGTCAACTCACGGAAGCGGTAGACGGCTATGCGATGGCCCTCGAACTGCTGCTGGCGCCGCTGTCCTTTGAACTGAATTCAAATGGCAAACGCGATATCCCGCCAGGGTTGCTCGTACCCTGTGAGCAGCGCCGCAGGCGTGTCAAGGAGCTCGTTTCCAGTCTGGCGGATCCGCGGCGGGCACCGGTATTCGAGGATGCTCCCCGCTTTCAGGCAATGGAAAGCTTTACGGACAAGAAGACGCTGGTGCACCAGTTCGAAGCATGGCTGGCGCGCAGCGAGGAGGACAAGCGCAAGGACTGGCGGCTCGCGGCCGCGGCCTCGTCCGAGGAGGGGCGGACCAGCCGCTGGGACTTCGATCGCGTCGCCTTTTATCTCTGCAAGGAGCGCGAGCCGCCCCCCTTCAAGAAGATGGTCGACTGGTTGCGCATCGAGATGGAGCAGACACGTGCCGACAGCGAGGGCAGTCACATGCCGTTGACCTACTGCCTCGGTCCGCTGAGAAAGGCCATCGAGGCCAACCAGGCGGATCTGAACGTCAGCGACGTCACCCGGGTACGTGCCTTGCTTCAGGATGTTTGCATGCTCGGCAAGCGGCGGGAACGGCAATGCGACTATCCGGAACCAAGCCGGTTGCGTGTCGAGGCCGAGGAGACGCTCAGGGCGCTGGACGAAGCGCTGGACAAGACGATCGAGACCCGGCCGACTGTAAGCACCGGGGTCCGGCCCGAGGTGGAGTGAGTCGTCGATGCGTCGGGGACGGCGCGGTGGGGGCTGCGCCATCGATCAGCCCAGGCCTCGCCCCCTCACTTGCGCGGCTTCCGCGCCAGATATTCCCTGGCCGCAGCCACCAGCAGTGCAGTCGTGCTGGTGACCCAGTCAACACGCTTCTTCTTCCAGGTGTCCCAGCCGTCGGGCAGGCGCTTGTCGACGAACATGGCCTTCAGGTCATCCACCGCCAGGGCCGGCTCGCCGTCGATCTCACGGGCGCCGGGCCGGTTGGCGAGGAAGGCGAAGAGCAGGCCGAACTCGCCGGCCGAACCCACCAGGTTGTCCTGGCCGAGCAGACGGGTGAGCTTTTCCTCCATGTCGCGATGCGCGCTGCGTGTGTCGTCGTCGGAGCCGAAGATCCGGCGCATCCAGGCAGTGCCCGCGCTCTCGGCAAGCGCCAGCAGATCCGCGCCGAGCAGGCGGGCGACCTCGGTCCCGAACACGCGGGCGGCCGGATCGCGCAGCAGGTTGTCGGCGATGAAGCGTCCCACGTCCGACCGCCTGATCCAGCCGTCCCTGGCGGGGGCCACCAGGCGTGCAAAGTCGTCGGCACTCAGGCGGCCCGAGTCCGGCACGGTCGGGTCGCCCTGCAGGATGCCGCTGTGCCCGGGATGGGAGCCCTGCGATGCGGGGAAGGCCAGCGAGAACAGCCCCGCCGGCACATGCTGGTCGAGCACGCCGGCGCTGCCCCGCATGAAGGCGTGATTGCCGGATGCGAACAGCACCAGCAGGTCGCCCAGATCGCCGCCGCCGCTGTTGCCCAGCGCCCTGACGTCGTCCAGGCTGGCGAGTGGATCGGCGGCGCTGTGCCTGACCGGGAGAACGCCCTGGGCGATGGCGCTGCCGATGAAGGGGCAGGTCGCCTTCTTCTCCACCAGCAGGCCGATCTCTTCGTCGGCGAGGTCGACCGGCTTGTCGAATTCATCGTTCATGGCGTCTCTCCTGAATAATGGCCGCGGTCCTCGGCGGCGATGCGATGCGCCTTCAGCCGCGTGCGAGCTGCGCCAGCATGGCGTCCTTGTCGGCCCTGACCCGCGGGTGATAGCAGTCGGCGGGCTGCGCCCCCAGATGACCCACGCAGGCGTTGCAGTCCACGCAGCGCGGCCCCGGCGTGCCGTCGCGCACATGCCTGAAGAAGAAGGGGTCGGCGAGGAAGGGGCGGCCGGCGGAGACCGCATCGCACAGGCCGCGGGCAATCGCCGACTCCATCGCTTCCCGCGTGCGGAAGCCGCCCACGCTGATCACCGGTATCGTCAATCGTGACTTGAAGTCCGGGGTGTAGTCGAGGTTGAAGCCCTCGCGTCCCTTCCATAGCAGATTGCAGGCCAGCGTCACCAGCGGCCGGAACACCCGCAGCAGCGTGCGGCGCAGCGGCGGCAGGTGGGCCATGCTGCCCTGCATCATGTTGCGCAGGCAGCGACCGAAGCTGCCGCGCACCATCGGAAAGCCCGATTCGTAGTGGCCGACCGAGATCTCCACCGCATCCACGCCGGCGGCCTCCATGATGCGTGCGGCCTCGGCCAGCTCGGGCGGTGTCAGGCCGTCGCGCAGCGGCAGCGCATCGGCGCCGTTCATCTTGATGATGACCGGAAAGTCCGCGCCCACGCGCCTGCGGATCGCGCCCAGCACCTCGCGCGCAAAGCGCGTGCGGCGCTCGAGCGAGCCGCCGTATTCGTCGTCGCGGCGGTTGGTATAGGGGGTGAGGAACTGGCTCATCAGGTAGCCGTTGGCCGAGTGCATCTGCACGCCGTCGAAGCCCGCGTCCCGGCAGCGCCGCGCCGCTTCGCCGAACTGCTCGACGATGGCCGCGATCTCCTGCGCCCGCATCGCCCGCGGCTGCGTGCCGGTGAGCAGATCCTTCACCGCCGAGGCCGACACCACGTCGGTCGCGCCGACGAAGTCCGGCACCACCTGGCGGCCGCAGTGGTTGAGCTGGGCGAAGATCCGCCCGCCGTGCATGTGCACCACTTCCGGGATGCGTGTCAGGCCGACGATCTTGTCGTCGTCGTCCGCGCCCAGTTGGCGCGGTGCCGACTTGCCCTGGCGGCTGACGTAGATGTTGCCGGTGATGATCAGCGGCGTGCCACCCATCGCGATCAGGCGGTAGAACTCGACGAGCTCGTCGGTGACGACTCCGTCCGCCGACGCGCGCGTCTCGGCCGTTGCCGTCTTGAACAGCCGCGCCGGCAGCTCGAGCGCGCCGATGCGGATCGGTGTGAACAGCCCCGTCTCGCCTGCAGCCATGACTCACCTCCGCGCGCCTTGGCGGCGAACTGCGCGATCCGCCTGATGATCCAGTCTAGACCACCGCTTGTGCGGCACAGGGCAATCGGCCCCGTCGCCCATGAAAAGGCGTGGATCTGGTCTAGTCTTGAATGACGGGGCGAGCCGATGACAGGTGCAACCGCTCCGGCTGGCCCTGGTGCATGCTGCACAAGCCATGAGGTCGTCGACCATGAGAATCCGCCCCTCTTCGATGCTCGCCACCGCGATGCTGCTTCTGGCGCTGTCAGCGTGCACCCCGTTCATGCAGTACCGCACCAACTACGAGCTGTGCAGCAATGCTGGCAACGAGTTCGTGGCGGGCTGCGCACAGCACGCCCTGCAGCAGTTGAAGGCGGGCGAGGGCGCCGACTACCTGCTCGGCTTCGTCGAGTTCGACGATCAGGGCCAGTTGTGGGACCGCAAGCAGATGCGCGCCGTCGTCGATCGCCTGACCGAAGAGACGGCCCGGCGCGACCTGCTCATGCTCGTGTTCGTGCATGGCTGGAAGCACAGCGCCGCACCGGGCGATCCCAATATCGAGACCTTCCGCAAGGTCCTCGGCAAGCTCAGCCTGGACGAGGCGCAGATCAGCCTGCAGACCGGCAAGCCGGCACGGCGCGTGGCCGGGGTGTACCTCGGCTGGCGCGGCGGTTCGGTCAGCCTGCCGTGGGTCGAGAACCTCACCTTCTGGGAGCGCAAGAACACGGCGCAGAAAGTGGGGCATGGTGGCGTTACCGAAGTGCTGGCCCGGTTGGAACAGATCAAGCGCGACAAGGACAGCGTCGACGCGGGCCGCAGCGCGACCCGCCTGGTGGTGGTGGGCCACAGCTTCGGCGGCGCCGTCGTGCACACCGCCCTGTCGCAGCTCCTGGAAGCCCGTTTCGTGCGCACCAAGGGCCCGGATGGGCTGCAGACCGACGTCGAAGGTTTCGGCAATCTGGTGGTGCTGATCAACCCCGCGTTCGAAGCCAGCCAATTCACTCCGCTGAGCGACATGTCCGCGGAGCGCGGAAATTACTTCAGCACACAGCTTCCGACCATCGCCATATTGACCTCGGAAGCGGATTACGCCACGCGCTACGCGTTTCCCGCCGGCCGCCATGTGTCCACCTTCTTCGAGAAGACCCACGACATGCTGCGCTGGAATCAGACCATGCGGGCGACGGAGACCATCAGCCAGGGCGAAGCCAACGTGGCCGCGGTGGGCCATTTCGAGCCCTACCGCACGCATCGCCTGTATCCGGCCAAGGACGCGCCGCGCGGCGCCACGCCGGCCTTGCCCAGCCGGGAAAGCGTGCGTAACGCACTGCAGGCGGCGAGCGCCTGGGAGCATGACGAGCCCGGCAGCAAGATCGCCTTCGCCGACCTCACCCTCGAGCGCACCGTCAATTCGGCGGGGCGCAACCCGGAGCTGCTCATCTACGTGTCCGGCAAGCTCATCGCCGACCACAACGACATCGATGACGAGCGGGTGATCGAGTTCGTCAAGGAACTCGTCCTGATCTCGACCCTGCCGCAGGAACACAAGGAGGCGGCGCGCCGAGCGCTGCAAATGGCGCCGTGAAGATCCTTGTTGTCGGATCCCTCAAGAACGTTCCCAACCAGCCCGAACTCTGCGCCTGCTTCGTGGCGAGACTGGGCGAGATGATCGTCGAGCGCGGTCACGTGTTGCTCAACGGCTGCCGCGGTTCGCTGGACAAGGTGATCGCCGAGGCGGCCGATGTCCGGCTTCGGACGCTGGGCAAGAGGCCTGCGGATCAACTGGTCGGCTATCGCCTGCGGGATGCCGAGCCGATCCACCGCTGCGGCCGCATCCGCATCTCCGAACTCGGCGACTGGGAACTCACCCATCCGCGTCTGTCGCCACCGGAGCAGTTCGCCGAGGCCGACGTCGCCATCTGCGTCGCCGGCAGCGAAGGCACCTTCATTGCCGCCAACTGGGCGCGCATCGCCGGCATTCCGGTGCTGGGCGTCACCGCCTTCGGCGGCGCCGGTCGCGACCTGTATGCGTCCGAAAAGGCGCAACTCAGCGGAAAGTTCGGCAGTTCGATCACCCGCGACGAGTTCGACGTGCTCAATCAGGACGCTACCGACGCCGACGCGCTCGCCGCCGACGTCGTCACGCTGGCCGAACGCATCGTCATTCCGACCACCGTGTTTCCGGTGCTGCCGTTCTCGATGGACTTCGAGGACGTGAAGGATTCCTTCCGCGAAAGCTGCCGCGATGCGGGCTTCGAGATGCGCGGCACCGACGAGGAGGAGACCACCGAGCGCATCATCCCGCGGATCCTCGAAGG
>SHNC01000100.1 GCA_004295105.1 Betaproteobacteria bacterium
GGCCACGCTGGGCGTCATCTCTGCCGCCCTGCGCATGGACGACGTGCTCGCCGCGGCGGTGGGCAGCGCAGTCAATGCAGGAATCGAGCTGTGCCTGGTGGACCTCGATGCCGACGGCGAGTCGGCGCGGCTGTCGGGCGCCGCCGGCTGCCAGGCACCCGCCTGGATGGACGCCCAGGTCACGCGGCGCACAGCGATCGGCTTCGCCGGCCGCGCCTGGGAACTGCGCAGCCGCGCGACCCCTGCCTACCTGGACACGCTCCGTAGCTGGGCGGCATGGGCTACGATCGCCGCCGGGCTGCTCGCCACCGGCATGCTGGGTGCGCTGCTGCTGATCACCACCGGCAGCCGCCGCCGCATCACCGCGCTCGTCGAGCAGCGTACGGCCGAACTCGAATCCACCAGCGCGCGCCTGCACGAAGAGCAGGAAGCCCTGGCCGATGCCCAGCGCATCGCACGGCTGGGAAGCTGGGAGATGGTCTGCGGCCAGCACGGCCTGCAGGCCTCGGCCGTGCTGCATCAGCTTCTGGATTGCGACGAAACCGGGCTGACCGCGATCGACAGTCTCGTGCAGGCGGTCGCGCCGGAAAGCAGGCCCGCGCTGCAGAACGCGCTCGATGCGCTGTCGCAGAAAGCGGGCCGCATGACCCTCGACTGCAGGGTGAGCAGCCTGCCGCCACGCGTCCTGCAATTCCGCATCGAAAGCGAATGGCGTGAAGACCGCCTCGTACGCATCCGCGGCACCGCCCAAGACGTTACCAGCGTGCGCGAAGCACAGGCGCAGATCCAGTACCTCGCCCACTACGACACGCTGACCGGCCTTCCCAACCGCAGCGCATGGCAGGAGCGCGCGCGCGCGGCCCTGCACGCGGCGCAGCGCCACGGCGACGCCCTCGCGGTGCTGTTCCTCGACCTGGACAACTTCAAGACGGTCAACGATTCACTCGGCCACCCGATCGGCGATCGTCTGCTCGCCGCCGTGGCGCTGCGGCTGGCCGGCTGCATCCGCGGCGAGGACCTGCTCGCCCGTCTCGGCGGCGACGAGTTCGTCGCCCTGTTGCCGCGCCTCACGCACGCCGAGGATGCCGCCGTGGTCGCCCGCAAGATGATCGAGGCGCTGGCCACACCGGTACGCATCGACGACCACGAGCTGCACCTGTCGGTCAGCATCGGCATCGCGCTCTTCCCCGACGACGGCGCGGAAGCCGACACCCTGCTCAAGCACGCCGACACCGCGATGTACAGCGCCAAGGAAGCGGGTCGCAACAACTACCAGTTCTTCGTGCCGGATATGAACGCGCGCGCCACCGAGCGCCTGCGCATGGAGAACGACCTGCGGCGCGCCGTCGAGCGCAACGAGCTGGTGCTGCACTACCAGCCGCAGATCGAGGCTTCGAGCGGTGCCGCCTGCGGCTGCGAGGCCCTGGTGCGCTGGATCCATCCGGAGCGCGGCCTGGTGCCGCCGGATCAGTTCATTCCGCTGGCCGAATCGACCGGGCTGATCGTGCCATTGGGCGAATGGGTGCTGCGCGAAGCCTGCCGGCAACAGGTGGCCTGGCGGCGCGCGGGTCTTGCCGACCTGGTGATGGCGATCAACATCTCCGCGCTGCAGTTCCACAAGGCCGATTTCGTTTCCATGGTCGCGACCGTGCTGGCCGAGACCGGGGCCGACCCCGCGTGCATCGAGCTCGAGATCACCGAAAGCGCGCTGATGAAGCCGGGCGAAGACCTTTCCGCCCGCCTGCTCGAACTGGTCGATCTGGGCTTGACGCTGGCGCTGGACGATTTCGGCACCGGTTACTCAAGTCTTGCCTACCTGAAGCGCCTGCCGATCGCCCGGCTCAAGATCGACCGCTCGTTCGTCGATGACCTCCCCGGCAACGCCGAGGATGCCGCCGTCACGTCTGCCGCCCTGTCGCTGGGGCGGGATCTCGGCATGCAGGTCGTGGCCGAAGGGGTCGAAACCCGCGCTCAGCACGCCTATCTCACCGACCGCGGCTGCCACGCGATGCAGGGCTATCTGTTCTCGCGACCGTTGGCCGCAGAGGCGTTCGAGAAGTGGCTGACGGGCTTCGAACCCGCCGCCAGGCTCACTGCCGACAGAAAACCCCGCACCGAATCCCCGGCAATGGCCTGAACGCAGCGGCGCGCCGGTACATCGACCGACCTGCCGCCGCGCTTGGATACCGCGCGCTCAGCCTGCGCGGCTGAAGCTGATGCGGCCGGCCGCGGCATCGACGCGGATGCAATCCCTGGCGGCGAACTGGCCCTCGAGGATGGCCTTCGCCAGCGGGTTCTCGATCCGCTCCTGGATCGCGCGTTTCAGCGGGCGGGCGCCGAACACCGGGTCGAAGCCGGCGGAGGCGATCTCGGCCAGCGCCGCGTCGGTGACGTCCAGCCTCATTTCCAGCCGCGCCAGGCGTTTCTCGAGATATTGCAACTGGATCCTGGCGATGCCGGCGATGTGCTTCTCGTCGAGCGCATGGAATACCACGATCTCGTCGATGCGGTTGATGAACTCCGGCCGGAAGTAGGTCTTCACTTCCGCCATCACGGCCAGCTTGATCACACCGTAGTCGTCGCCCGCCATGGTCTGGATCATCTGGCTGCCGAGGTTGGAGGTCATCACGATCACGGTGTTCTTGAAGTCCACCGTGCGCCCCTGGCCATCGGTCATGCGGCCGTCGTCGAGCACCTGCAGCAGCACGTTGAACACGTCCGGGTGCGCCTTCTCGACCTCGTCGAACAGGATCACGCTGTAGGGCTTGCGCCGCACCTGCTCGGTCAGATAGCCGCCCTCCTCGTAGCCGACATAGCCCGGAGGAGCGCCGATCAGCCGCGCGACCGAGTGCTTCTCCATGAACTCGCTCATGTCGATGCGGATCAGGTGCTCTTCCGAATCGAACAGGAACTCGGCCAGCGTCTTGCACAGCTCGGTCTTGCCCACGCCGGTGGGGCCGAGGAACAGGAACGAACCATAGGGGCGGTTCTCGTCCGACAGGCCCGCGCGCGAGCGGCGGATCGCGTCCGATACCAGCCGTACCGCCTCGTCCTGGCCGATCACGCGCTGGTGCAGGCGCTCTTCCATCTTCAGCAGCTTGTCGCGCTCGCCCTGCATCATCTTGCTGACCGGGATGCCGGTGGCGCGCGACACCACCTCGGCGATCTCCTCCGCGCCGACCTGGGTACGCAGCAGCTTGTTCGGTGCGCCCCCTTCCCCGGCCTGCTCGGCCATCTTCAGTTGCGCCTCGAGCTGCGGCAGCTTGCCGTACTGCAGCTCGGCCACCCTGTCGAGCTGGCCCTTGCGCTGGAAATCCGCCATCTGCGCGCGCAACGCGTCGATCTCTTCCTTGATGTGGGCGGAACCGGCCACCTTGGCCTTCTCCGCCTTCCAGATCTCCTCGAGGTCGTTGTACTCGCGCTGCAGCTTCGCGAGCTCCTCCTCGATGAGCTGCAGACGCTTCTGTGAGGCTTCGTCCTTCTCCTTCTTCATCGCCTCGCGCTCGATCTTGAGCTGGATCATTCGCCGGTCGAGGCGGTCCATGACTTCGGGCTTGGAGTCGATCTCCATCTTGATGCGCGCCGCCGCCTCGTCGATGAGGTCGATCGCCTTGTCCGGCAGGAAACGGTCGGTGATGTAGCGGTGGCTCAGCTCCGCGGCAGCGACGATGGCCGGATCGGTGATCTCGACGCCGTGGTGGATCGCGTGCTCCTCCGGCAGGCCGCGCAGGATGGCGATCGTCGCCTCGACGGTCGGCTCGTCGACCAGCACCTTCTGGAAGCGGCGCTCGAGCGCGGCATCCTTCTCGATGTACTTGCGGTATTCGTCCAGCGTGGTGGCGCCGATGCAGTGCAGCTCGCCGCGTGCCAGCGCGGGCTTCAGCATGTTGCCGGCGTCGATCGCGCCCTCCGCCTTGCCGGCGCCGACCATGGTGTGGATCTCGTCGATGAAGACGATGATGCGCCCTTCTTCCTGCGCGATCTCCTTCAGCACCGCCTTCAGCCGCTCCTCGAACTCGCCGCGGTACTTGGCGCCGGCAAGCAGTGCCGCCATGTCGAGCGACAGCACGCGCTTGCCCTTCAGTGTTTCTGGCACTTCGTCATTGACGATGCGTTGCGCCAGGCCTTCGACGATGGCGGTCTTGCCCACGCCCGGCTCGCCGATCAGCACCGGGTTGTTCTTGGTGCGGCGCTGCAGGATCTGGATCGCGCGGCGGATCTCGTCGTCACGCCCGATCACCGGGTCGAGCTTGCCGGCGCGGGCACGCTCGGTGAGGTCCAGGCAATACTTGGTCAGCGCCTCGCGCTGGCCCTCGGCATCCTGGCTGCCGACGCTGGCGCCGCCGCGCACCGCCTCGATGGCCGCTTCCAGCGCCTTGCGCGCGAGGCCGTATTCCTTCGCCAGGCGGCCGGTCTCGCCCTTGTCGTCGGACACCGCCAGCAGGAACATCTCGCTGGCGATGAACTGGTCGCCGCGCTTCTGCGCCTCGCGATCGGTGACGTTGAGCAGGTTGTTGAGGTCGCGGCCGATGCTGACCTCGCCACCGTGGCCCTCGACCTTGGGCAGGCGGTCGATCGCCTTCACCAGCGCCGCCTTCAGCGGCGGCACATTGACGCCCGCGCGTTGCAGCAGCGACACCGTGCCGCCGTCCTCCTGCTCGAGCAGCGCGCGCAGCAGATGCTGCGGCTCGATGAACTGCTGGTCGTTGCCCACCGCGATGCTCTGCGCATCGGAGAGGGCCTGCTGGAACTTGGTGGTGAATTTGTCGAAGCGCATCGCCGGATTCCTTCCGTGAATGTCGGATTGCTCCCTATGTGGGGTGGCTTCCCCGCGCTTCAAGTGCGCCCGCTGGCGGCGCGCAGGGCATGCCACCGCCATCGGGCGTGCCGTTTCAGATCACGGGCTTGTCGCTCCCGGGGAGTTGCGGGTAGCGGACATAGTCGACGAGATCCTGGATCTCCTTCGGCGGTGGCGGCGTGATCAGGCTCACCAGGATGATGGTCAGGAAGCCGAGCGGCACCCCGAACACCCCGGCCGAGATCGGATTGATTTCGAACCAGGCATGGGTCATCGAGCCGCCGAAGAAGGGGTGCGTCCGCACCATGTAGTACAGCGTGATGCCCAGGCCGGCCAGCATGCCCGCCACCGCTCCCGGGCGGTTGGCACGCTTCCAGAAGATGCCCAGCACCAGCGCCGGGAAGAAGGCCGAAGCACCGATCGAGAACGCGAGACCGACCAGGAACAGGATGTTGTCGGGCCGCAGCGACGCGACCCACGCGGCCACCGCGGCGACGATCAGCAATTGCGACTTGGAGATCACCAGGCGGCGGTGCGTGGTCGCCTCGGGATTGATGACCTTGTAGTAGAGGTCGTGCGACAGCGCATTCGAGATCGTCAGCAGCAGGCCGTCGGCGGTGGACAACGCCGCGGCGAGGCCGCCTGCCGCCACCAGGCCCGACACCACGTAGGGCAGGCCGGCGATCTCCGGCGTCGCGAGCACGATCACGTCGGTGTTGAGGCTCAGCTCGGCAAGCTGCAGCACGCCGTCGCCGTTCATGTCCTCGATGCGCACCAGCCCGACCTTGCCCCAGGATGCGACCCAGTCGGGCAGGATGTTGAGCGTCGAGCCGACGAGGTTGTAATACACCTCCCACTTGGCGAACACCGCGTACGCCGGGGCCGTCACGTAGAGCAGGAAGATGAAGAACAGCGACCACAGCACCGAGCGCCGCGCCTCGACGACCCCCGGCGTCGTGTAGTAGCGCATCAGGATGTGCGGCAGGGCCGCCGTGCCCACCATCAGCACGAACATCAGCGCCAGAAAGTTGTTGCGCACCACGCTTGACTCGGCAGCCGAGTTGCCGGGGTGTGCCTCGGCATGGCGAGCCGGCGGTCGCGCGCGATCCAGGGCCTCGGCGCGGACGCGCTCCCAGCGCTGCCGCGCGTCCGCAGGCGAACGCGGCAGATCGCGCAATGCGCGCTCGGTCAGCGCGATATCGCGCGCCGGCGCATTGTCCAGGCGCAGCCGGTTCAGGCGCTCCACCAACTGGCTGCGCTCCACCTCCAGCGACAGCGGCAGTTCGGCGAGCTTGCGCTCATATTGCGCGGCACGCTGGCGATACAGGTTGCGCACCTCCAGCTCGCTCGGCGCATCGAACAGCTCCCCTTCCCGCGCGGTGATCTGCTGCAGCACACCGCCATAGACCGCCTGCGGAATCGGAATTCCGGTGAGCTTGTAGGACAGGATCACCACCGGCACCAGATAGGCCACGATCAGGATCACGTACTGCGCGACCTGCGTCCACGTCACCGCGCGCATGCCACCGAGAAAGGAACACACCAGGATGCCGGCGAGACCGACGAACAGGCCAATCTCGAACTCCATGCCGACGAAGCGGCTCGTCACCAGCCCCACACCGTAGATCTGCGCCACCAGGTAGACGAAGCTCGCCAGCACGGTCGCGGCGAGCCCCACCAGGCGCGCGACGTTGCCCTGATAGCGCGCGCCGAGAAAATCGGGGATCGTGTATTGACCGAACTTGCGCAGATAGGGCGCGAGCAGCAGCGCGACGAGCACGAAGCCGCCAGTCCAGCCGGTGACGAAGGCAAGCCCCTCGAAGCCGGCAAAGTACAGCGTACCCGCCAGGCCGATGAACGAGGCCGCGCTCATCCAATCGGCCGCGGTGGCCATGCCGTTGAACATTGCCGGCACCCGCCGCCCCGCGACGTAGTACTCGGACACGTCCGACGTCCGGCTCATGACGCCGATGCCGGCGTAGATGGCGATGGTCACGAACAGGAAGACATGGCCGATGACGCGCTGCGACAGGCCCAGGTATTCGCCGATGGCGAGCAGGCCGACGAACAGGATGAAGCTGCCGGTGTACCAGGTGTAATAGCGCCGCAGCCGCCGCGCGAAGGCAGACTGGCGTCTCACGCGCGCAGCCTCGCGGCGATCGCACGCGCCCGCGGCATCAGTACTTCACCCGGGCGTAATAGGTCTTCTCGGCCGCCTCGCGCGCGTCGCGCAGGGTGTGGATGCCCTTCTCCGCCAGCAGCGGAAGCAGCTTCAGGAACACCTCGGCGGTCACGATGGCGTCGCCCAGCGCGGTGTGACGGCCAATGATGGTGAGGCCCAGGCGTTCGGCGATCGCCTCCAGCCGGTGCGACGCCTGGTTGGGATGGATCACCGCCGACAGCAGCAGGGTGTCGAGCACAGGCTGGTCGAAGCGCAGGCCGGTGCTCGCCTCCTTGAGCTGAAGGAAGCGCATGTCAAAGGCGGCGTTGTGCGCCACCAGCACCGTTTCGGCGGCGAAGGCGTGGAAGGCGGGGAGCACCTGGCCGATGGTCGGCTGTCCACGCAGCATGGCCTCGGTGATGCCGTGGATCTCCGCCGACTCTGGCGCCAGCGGACGCGCCGGGTCGACGAGCTGTTCGAACGATTCGCTGCGCAGCAGTTTGCCGTTGAGGATGCGGGTGGCGCCGATCTGGATGATTTCGTCGCCCTGTGACGGATTGAGGCCGGTCGTCTCGGTATCGAAAACCGTGTAGACGAGCTCCGACAGCTTGCGATCGTCCAGCGCGTGCGACTTCTCGGACCACTTGAAGAGGTCGAAGTCGTAATACTCGGGCCGGCTCTCGCCGCGCAGGAAGACGTCCGGCTCGACCTCGGCCTGGGGCGTCGCGGCCGGCAGCAGGATGCGGAAGAAGGCCCGGTGCCTGACCTTCTCGCGCTCGAGCCACATCTCGCCGTCGTGGCGTTCGACTACGTCACGCACGGTGAGCGGCGTGCTCTCGCCCTCCAGCCGCATCGGCTCGAGCTCCCAGCTCATGACCGTCTCGGTGCTCATCGCCTGGCCGGACCAGATGAGGTCGAGGTGCACCCGCCGGCCTGCGCCCGTCAGACGCAGGCGCACCTCGCGCACCTCGAATTCCTCCGACAAGCGGCTCGCCAGGTAGGTGAGCGCCTGCATCAGCGAGAAGCTGTCGACCTTCACCCACACCGATTCCTCGACCTCCTCGAGCTTGGCCGGCAACTGCAGCCGGGCCTCGATGCGCCCCTGCACGGCGGCGACCAGGTCCTCGCCGAGCATCTCCTCCAACGGCCAGCGTGCCTTCAGCGAATCGGCGAACTCGGTGGCGATGCCGTTCAGGCGCTGGCTCATCGCCTGCACCTCGTCGCGGATCACGCCGCTGAAGCGCTCGCGCAGTTCGTCCTGCAGGTCGGGGTACTCCAGCATCTCGGCGGCCGCACGGACGTTGGCGAGCGCGGCGCGGTTGCCCTCGGTGAGGTCGTGCAGCATCTGATCGCGCTGCGATTCGGTCTCGAAATGGCGCGTGATGTTGTCCAGCATCAGGATGAAGCCGGTGACGGTGCGCTGCCCCCCGGCACCATCGGCCCCACCCGCCGTCCCAGCCCCCGCGCCTGCGGGCGCAGTTTCGCCGCCCCCGGCCTCGTCGGCGGGCGAGGCCAGCACCGGCGCCATCTGCACCCGCAGCAATTGACCGGCACGGGTGGTCGTGACGAAGTTCGCCTGCGCCTGGGTGGCGCCCCGCCGCAGGCGCTGCTGTATGGTTTCGAGCGCATGCGCCACCAGGCTGCGATCGAACACGCCGTAGATCGAACGGCCCAGGCCGATGAGTTCGCTGCCGCCGACCGCCGGCGCCTCGGACAGGGCGCGGAACTGCTGGCGCGCGCGACTGTTGTACAGCAGGATGCGCCCGTCCAGGTTGCACACCACCACGCTCTGGGTCAGCTCCGACATCAACGCCGCGAGGCGGTTCTTTTCCTGCTCCACCGATGCCTTCGCGCACGCGATCTGGGCCTCGACGTCCGTCAGCAGGGCGTCGCGCTGCGCGGCGAGTTCATTGACCGTCTTGGCCAGTTCGCGC
>SHNC01000243.1 GCA_004295105.1 Betaproteobacteria bacterium
TACCAGTCGCGCGGAAAATGGCCGACCAGTCCGAAACGGCGATTCGAAGTCGCCATCCAGTCCGTGGCGAATGGCGTCGTCACCGATGCGCTGCGCCTCGTCGAGCCCGACACTGCCGCCGGCGGCGAGGTGCGGCGTTCGGCGGGCCGCAGGCCCGGCTTCGTCGACTGGGCCGTGATCGGGACCGAGTTCAGTCCCTACTGGGGGGCATTCGTCGAACTATCGCGTGGCGAAGGGGCAAGAGGTTTCGAAACCCCGGACGTCGGCGGCTACTGGACCAACTGGCATTCGGTGGCAAGAGTGTTGGGCGAGGAGTCGGTCAGCGTGCCGGCCGGTACCTTCAGCGCCTACAAGGTCGAGGTCTGGAGCACGCGCAACGCCACCGGCGGGCCGGCGCAGGCGCAACTCGAGCCGGTCGTCATTCATTACCTGGTGTGGTACGCACCCGAGGCGAAGCGCTACGTCAAGATGCAGCGGCGCATCATTTCTGCATCGAACAGCGAGAACGAACGCGACGTGTTCGAACTCGTCGCGCACCGCATGCCATAGCGTCTGGCGTCGGGTTCAAAGGCCGCCACGCCCGCGGGCATTGATTTCCCGCTCGGTGCGCAGGATGTAGCGCTGAATGGTGGTGTCGGCGCCGCGGGGCAGGGCAGCGAAGCGGCATCCGACGCGCAGGGTGTCGGTGCCGCTGCGATTGCGCTGGGTGTTGATGTTGCGAACCTCGAGGCTCACCGCGATCGGGTCGACCTCGGGCAGACTCAGCTCGCAACCGGAGAAGGTCTGCGCAAGTTCCAGCGCGATGGCATCCGGTGCGAGGTGGAACGCGATGCCGCCGGCGCCGATGTCGATGACCCGCACCGCGAGCCGGCCGGCGCCGCCCGGCAGGGGAATCGCGCATTGCACCTCATGGGCGAGCGGAACCTGCAAGCGGTAGCTTTCGCGCCGCTGCAGGCGCAGCATCTGGCCGGGCAGGCGTGCCTTCAACGCCGTCCGGCCCTGGAGCGATACCAGGCTGGCGGACTCGATGGAAAACTGGATGCGGATGCGCTCGAGCTGGGTCACGCACATCAGCTTGCCGGCCTGGGTTGCGCGGCGGTTCGTGCCCTCGTCGATGCAGGCGTCGAGGTAGAGCCATTCCTCGTCCTCGGGCAGCGTTACGAGGGCACTGAGGAAGGATTCGCGCCCGGGCAGCAGATGCACGCTGACCAGCGCGTGCGCGTCGATGAGCGCCTGCAGCAGTTGGCGGATCTGGCGTTCACCGTGCAGCAGGTATTTGTCCAGGCCCTCGATGGGCAGGGGCTGAACGCGTTCCGGTTCGCCATGGGCGGCGCCGTCTTGCTCTTCGGAGGACATGGTGGTTTCAGTGCCGGCCGCGCTCGCGGCTGGCGCGCTGGCGTTCGTTCTTCATGATGTAGCGCTGGATGACGCTCTCAGCGTGGGGCGGGAGTTCGGAAAACTGGCAGCCCGCGCGCAGCATCTCGATGCCGTTGCGGGTGACGAGGCGGAACAGGTTGCGAACGGTGAGCCGTGCCAGGATCGGCTCGCTCTCCGGCAGCCTCAGGTGGCTCCCGGGAAACGACATGCCGGGTTCCAGATGGATGCCGCTGGGCGGCACCGCCACGGCAATCCCGCCGGCACTGATGTCCAGTATCCGCATCTCGACCGGGCCGCCACGCCCCTGCCCCGGGCCCAGCGGAATCGAACACACGACCGTCTGCGTGGCCGGCGTGCTGAGCCGGAAGAAGTCACGCCGCTGCAGGCGCAGTACCTCGGTCGGCAGCGCAGCGGTGAACACCGGGCTGCCGTCGGCGCTGCCGCGCGACGGCCGCTCAAGGCCGAACTGGATCCGCACCTTGTCGAGCTGCGTGATGCAGGTGATCTGCTCGGTCCCCTCGATCTGCCGGTTGATGGCCTCGGCCGTACTGCCATCGAGCAGCAGCGCCTCCGCGTCGGGCGTCAGGCCGAGCACCATGGTCAGGAAGGACTGGTTGCCGGGGGTGAGATAGGCCGTGACCAGCGCGCGATCGGCCGCCAGCCTTGCGATCAGTTGCGCGATCTCGCGCCGGTCGTGCAGCAGGAAGCGCGATGTGTCGTGGGCGTGCAGCAGCTCGACGCGGGTCTGGTTGTTGTCGGTGGCCATGGTGACCAGGATCGGGACATTCGGTTGAGCCGAGGCTTATAGCACGACTCAGCCGGACTGTGCGCCCGCACCGCGGCGCGGCAGGTTTTCAGGCAGGCTGCCGGGCGCCGGAGCCGGGGCGCTGCCGGCCTCGGCGCCCTGCTCGATGCGATACAGCCACGCCAGCAGCTCCGCCACTGCGACGTAGAGCTGGGGCGGAATGCGCGCGTCGAGGTCGACCTGCATCAGCAGACTGACGAGTTCGGGCGACTCATGCACATAGACACCCGCTTCGCGTGCCCGCTCGATGATCTCGCGCGCGATCACGCCGCGTCCCTTGGCGACCACGCGTGGTGCCGCCTCGCCGGCATTGTAGGCGAGCGCAACCGCCTCGCCGCGCGCGTCGGGCTGTACGCCGGCGTTCATTGCAGGATCTCCGTCATCGTGGTTCCACCACCACGCCGGTGAGCGGCAGGCTGGCGGCATCGAGGGCGGACCGCAGCTCTTCGGTGCGACCCTGCAGCGCGGCGATCGCAGCCGGGGCGCCGGCACGCATGCGCAGCGCCACGCCGGCCGGCGTCAGGTGCAGTTGCGCCTCGATCGCGCCAAGTTGCGGCAGCGTCAGACGCAGGGTGGTCTTCCATTCGGAGGCGTGATCTTCGCCTTCCGCCTGTTCGCGGCCGGCCGCCTCGTCCTCCGGATCGTGAATGATCCATTCGACGTCCTGCCCGGGCCAGGCCTGGCCCTGCCATACGTACTGATGCGTGGCGAGGGCGTCGAGTTGCTGATGCACCACCGGCAGCAGGCGCTCCGGGATGGACAGGCCACGCGCTGCGGGCGAATCATCCGCGGTCGAGGCCGCGCGCAACGAAACCGCTGTTTCGTCGAGGAGCAGGCTCCTGTCGCCTGCGCGCCCCTCCACGGTGGATGACGGCGCGGGCGGCCGCTCGGCCATCGTCGCCACGCCCGCGCGGGTCGCCGAGGAGTCGACCATGGTTTCGCCAACCGGTGCGCCCGGGGGCCTCGTGCCGGCAGGCAAGCCCGCGCCGGGCAGGCCGCTGCCTGCCTGATGCCCGCCCGCGCTCGTCATGGCGGCCTGGTTCTGCGGTTCGCGCTGCAAGGCCGCGGTGTCGAGCTTGCCGAGCACCCACTGGACCTGATGCGATTCGTAGAACAGGCCGCTCTGACCGATCGCATCGCGCAACGCCGGCGCCAGTTGCGCGGCACCGGTCGGCGGCGCGTTCAGGATGGGCCTGCCTGTGGCGAGCAGGGCCGGGGCCGAGGCCGGCTGGCCGGTCAGCAGAAAGCTGATCAGGCGTCCGGTCTGGCTCAACGAGGGCAGGGCAGAGGCATTGCCGGCGGTCGCCGCGTCGGGCGCGGCGAGTCGCGCGAACACCGCGCGTGGCGTCGTCTCGGTGACGATCAGGTCCAGCGTGTCGCCGACGTTGGCCGCCGTGTTGAGGGCGAGCGTCATCTGCCGGCCGGAGATCAGGGCGTTGAACGTGCCGTCGGGCAGCGCGCGCTGCAGCGTGGCCAGCACGCGCTGCCCCGGCATCAGTTCCGGAAGGTCTCCCGGAATCTCGCGCGCGCGCTGCAGCCCGCTGACTGGCTGGTCGGTGTTGAAGAAACTGGCTTCGTTGAGCAGCCGCAGCCGCGCAGAGAGGTCGGCGGGGATCATCACGGCATGCGCTCCGTGCCTTCAGCGACCGGGCCGCACCGCGTCAGGGCTCGAGCGCGCCATAGGCGCCGCGCACCGCACGGTCGCGCGCGCCGTCGGACAGCAGCTTGCGCACCGCGGTGAGGAAGGGCTCGGCATGGCTGCGGATTTCGGCGTCCAGCGCGAGGATGTGCCGGATGCCTTCGGCCAGTGTGGCAGCCTCCGTTGCGTTCGGTGCCGCGTCGCCGGTGCGTGCGATGACGGCGGCGCGCAGCGCGGCCACCTCGCGTTCGAGCGCGGCAAGGGTGTCCCAGTCGTTCGCCCGCGCGGCATCGGCCATCGCCTGGTAGCGCAGGAGCAGGGCGTCGATATCGGCAGGGGTCAGCATGGCGCGGCTCCGCAAGGTTCCTGTTCAGGAGGATGCAATATCCGCGCCAACAGCCCGTCAGGCGGTCGCTGCCTCTGCCTTGCCGGCAATGCTCGCCCAGGCTTCGCGCAGCGTATCGAGCAGCCCGCTGACTTCGTCCAGCGCCGGCTGGCTGTTGTGCATATTGGCGTACAGCAGGCGGTCGCTCATGTAATCGTAAAGCGCGGCCAGCCGGCCGGCGAGCTCGCCGCCGGCACTCAGGTCGAGGCTCACCTTCAGGCCGTTGATGATGATCTCGATGGCCTTCGAAATCGCCAGGCCCTTGGCGGAGATGTCCTGGTTGCCGATGGCGATCGAGGCGGTTCGCACCTGCAGCAGGGCGCCGTCGAACAGCATCAGGATCAGCTTGTGGGGATCCGCGGTATTCACGCCGGTCTCGACGCCGACCTTGGCGTAGGCGGCAGCGCGATTGGAGAAGCCTCCGAACATCTTTCCGTGTCTCCTGCGGGGAAGCGTGTGGATGTCGTTACGCAGACAGGCTGGCAAGCTGCTGCGTCAGGTACGCACTGGTGGTGTTGAGGCTCGACATGGCCGCGTCGAGCGCGGTGAATTGTGCCGAGTAACGCGCCTCGATGCGCGTCAGGCGCAGTTCCAGGGCATCCTTGCGGTCGTCGAGCGCCTTGATCGATTGGTTGATGCCTTCCGTTCGCGCGCTCAGCATGCCGTCGCTGTCGAGCATCGCCTTGATGCGGCTTTCCAGCGTCTTGGCGAAGCCATCCACGGTTCCATTGCCGACGAACAACTCGCCGATCTTCTTCGACGGATCGGCCAGCACTTCAGCCAGCTTGGCGCTGTCGACGGACATGCTGCCGTCGGTCTTGAACGAGATGCCGACTTGCGACAGCAAGGTCGCCCCGCTCAGGCCACTCAGCGGATTGGCGAACACGCCACGGATCTGCACTTGAATGGCGCGCACGCTGGCGTCGCCGTTCAGCGTGCCGCTCTTCCGGGTGGTCGCGTCGTAACTGGTCTGACTGCGGATCAGCGAATTGAGATCGTTGTAAGCCTTGGCGAAGTCGTCGATCGCCTTCTTCGCCGTTTCGTCGTCGCGGGTGACCGTCACCGTGGCCGCCTCGTCGGCAGCCGTCTGCTTCACCAGCTTCAGCGTGACGCCCTCGATCGCGTCGGACACGGTATTGCTGCTGCGCGTGATGGCGAGTCCGTCGATGGTCAGCCTGGCGTCCTGCGCCTTCTGCACCGAGGTCAGTGGGCTGGCCGCGTTGCCCAGGTCGAAGTCGAAGCCTGCGAGACCGCCACTGCCGCTCAGCTTGAACGCGTTCGCGGCACCCGTTTCCTTGCTGCTGATGACGAGCTGGTTGACGGTACCGTTGTTGATGACCTGCGCCGATACACCGGCATCGGCGGCGTTGATGGCGTCACGCAGGTCGTTCAGTGTCGACCCCGCGGTCAGGGATATCGACTTCTCACCGTCTGCGGCGGGCGTGAAAGTGCCGTCCGCCGCATAGCTTCCGAGGCTGATCGTCAACGTGCCGGCGCCGACCGCGGGCGCGGTCGTGGCACTGGTGGCGACGCGCTGCGCCCGCGCGAGCTGGTTCACCTCGATGTTGTAGCTGCCGGTCTGTGCCGAGGTCGTCGACGTGACCGTAAAGGCCTTGCTGTCGCCGGCACTGGCAGTCGTTGCCGAAAACGTGCTCGACTTGGCGAGCACGCCAGCCGCGTCCTGCAGTTTCGACAGCGCGCTCTTGAGCTGGCCGAAAGCCGACAGCTTCGACTGAAAACTGGACTGCTGTGCTTCGAGGCGGGTCAGCGGCTGACGCTCCACCGCCATCAACTGGCTGATGATGCTCGCGACGTCCAGACCCGAACCGACTCCTGCCGCGCTGATCGCCATGGTGCGAACCTCTCCGGGATCAGGCCTGTTGCGTCAGCAGCAGGCCTTTCAGCTTGTCGACGGCCTTGGAAATCGCCAGCACTTCTTCCGACGGAATCTGGCGAATCACCTCGTTGGTCTCGGTGTCCATCACCTTGACCACGGTCTTGCCCGAATCCTTGTCGAGCGAAAACTCGAGGCTCTGTGCCATCGGTGCAACCGCCTTGGCGACTTCTTCGAGGGCCTTCTGCAACTCGCCCGCGCTCGGGACTTTCTGGAAGCCTTCCGCGCCTTGTGGCTGAACGTTCTCGGGCCGAGTCTCGACCCCTTGCGCCGCGGGCATGCCCCGGCCTGCCTGCGCCTCGCGCGCGACCATGGACTGCATGGATGCGGCGCTACTGCTGAGGGGCTGAATCGACATGGTGTGTCCTCCTTATGGACAGACGGCGCGGTGCGTATCTTACGCCCCGCGCCCGTCGTTGTTTCAGGTCGGCCCAGGCTTAGCGGAGCAGCGAAAGCACGTTCTGCGGCAGGGAGTTCGCCTGAGCGAGCATCGCGGTGCCGGCCTGCTGCAGGATCTGGGTGCGCGACAGGTTGGCGGTTTCCGTCGCGAAGTCGGCGTCCATGATGCGGCCGCGGGCGGCGGACTGGTTCTCAGCGGCGGTCTGCAGGTTGCTGATGGCCATCGTGAAGCGGTTCTGCGCAGCGCCGTAGGTGGCACGGTCGGCGTTGATCGATTCCAGTTTATCGTCGATCGCGGCGATTGCCGTTTCGGCATTGCTCACGCTTTGCAGGTCGCCAGTCACGGTAGTCACGGCATTGGTCGTGACGGTGAGCGTTTCGCCGACGTTCGCGCCCACCTGGAAGATCTGGTCGCCCGCATCGGTATCCAGAATCTTCTTGCCGTTGAACGACGTCGTCTCCGCGGTCCGGGTGATTTCCGCGCTCAGTTGCTGGTATTCCGCATCGAGCTTCAGACGGTCGTCGTCGCTATTGGTGCCGTTTGCCGACTGCACGGCGAGTTCGCGCATGCGCTGCAGGCCTTCAGTGATCGTCCCCAACGCGCCTTCCGCGGTCTGGGCAAGCGAAACGCCATCGTTGGCGTTACGGATGGCGACGTTCATGCCGCGCACCTGGGTATTCATCCTGTCGGCGATCGCCAGGCCGGCTGCGTCGTCCTTGGCGCTGTTCACACGGAGGCCGGATGAAAGACGCTGCAGCGTCGTGCTCAGCGACGCCTGCGACGTAGAAAGGTTACGTTGCGCATTGAGCGAAGCCACGTTGGTGTTGATCGTCTGGGCCATGATATATCTCCTGGAAGGTCAGGTTGGTCATACACCCGTTGCTTTCGTTGTCGGCCTGGGCGGGTGAGGAGCGTTTCGTTGTGCTCTTGGTTGCTTTTACGGTGTCCGAAAATCATTCTTTAGGGATTTCCGGGGGCTGCCGTGCGCGTTTCCTGCGCTTGGGCCCTTCTACGGCGACAACGATTTTTTCTTTAGCATCGGGCGGCGGTGACGCAACGCAGAGCATTTCGCTATTGCGGTTTCTCAGTCCGACATTTGTCACGTTCACGTAGTTGACCTGCCCATCGGATTCCGTGTCGTACCGGAATCGAGCGGGCGGCCCGCCTGCCCGTTCCTGTCTCTTCAGAGACTTTGTGCGCCTGACGCTGCATTGGCGGAGTGTCGTACTCGGAGACGGCCGGCGGTCTTCAAACGGCGGGTCGTGCCGCTAAAGTTTCCCCCTGCCAGACCGATATGCCCCTCATATCGCATCCAGGCTCTCCGATGCGGGCGAAATCGCCTCGTCGAGAAAGGCCCGGAATGTCCCGCCGTCAAGGCGCAGAAGGTAATGAGAAGGGGTTGTCATGTCCATCATCAGCGGAATGTCGGGATCACAGGTCGCGGCGCTGACTACTGCTCAGATTCAGGCTCTGTCGACAGCCGACTTCAAGGCCATGTCGTCGGCGCAGATCAATGCGTTGACTTCGGAGCAGGTTGGCGCCATCGAGACTCAGGATCTCGTGGTCCTCAATGCCAGCCAGATCGCTGCCTTCAATCAGACGGCATTCTCCGATGGATTGCTGACCTACCAGGCCGAGGCGCTTTCGCAGACACAGGTGAAGGCGTTGACGACCGATCAGCTCAGCGCGCTGGGCAGTGATCAGATCACCGCCTTGGGTACGGACGTGTCGGCACTCTCGGCGGCGCAGTTGCAGTCGCTGTCGAGCGCGCAGCTCAATGCGCTGGGCACGGACCAGATCGCGGCGCTGAAACCGGCGCAGGTGGCGGCGTTGACGACGGGTCAGATGTCTACATTGTCGACGGCGAACGTGCAGGCGCTGAGCGCGACGCAGGTCAAGGCGCTGACGACCGCGCAGCTCAACAGCCTGAGCAGCGACCAGATCGCGGCACTGGACACAGCCGACGTGGCGGCGCTGACCGCGACGCAGGTGAAGGGGCTGTCGACCACCAACATCCAGGCGCTGAGCTCGGACCAGGCGATGGCGCTGACGGCGGCGCAGATGGCCGCGTTGAGCTCGGACCAGATCCAGGCGATCGAGACGCAGGATCTGGTGAAGCTGGGCACCGCGCAACTGGGCGCACTGACGGCGACGCAGGTGAAGTCGCTGACGAGCGATCAGCTCAACGCGCTGGGCACGGACCAGATCGCCGGGCTGAAGGCGGCGCAGATCGCGGCGCTGACGACGGACCAGGTGTCCGCACTGTCGACGGCGAACGTGCAGG
>SHNC01000038.1 GCA_004295105.1 Betaproteobacteria bacterium
GCCCGACGCGAAGCGCACCTATCGCGCATCGGCCGACTGCACCCGCGGCCGCATCACCGCGATCGATGGCGAGACCTACACGCTCGCCGGGCGCTGGGACAACAGCGACATCGGCGGCGGGCGCACCCGCTGGCGCGACGGCAGCGGCCGGATCGTCGGCCGCGACAATGCCAGCGGCGGCCTGGGCATCGCGCAGCAATGGGAGGTGCTGTGCCCCGAAGGCCGTTCGGCCCGGCGCGCGGAGCCCGCCGTGCAGGCCCCGGCGCAACGTGCTCCGCAACCGGCGGTGGCGATGGCGCACCGCTACGCGGTGGGCGAGGTGATCTACGCGCGGTCCGGTCCGGCCTGGGTGCGCGGCCGCGTCACCCACGTCAGCCAGGTTGCCGGGCCGCGTGGCCCGGAACTCGCCTACGGGGTGACGCTCGACAGTGGCGAGCGCGGCGTGCTGCCACCCCACATGCTGCGCAAGGTGCGGCGCTAGCGGCGCAGCACGTGCGGCAGCGATGTTTCCTTCATGTCCTCGGCGGCCGATGGGCGTCGGAGGCAATGCGCCGGCGGCGACATCGCCCGCTTCGCGACCGCGGCGGGGGGCTTAGGCACGCTGATCGTTGGATAGTTTTCATTTTCCGAACAGTGATGCATTGATCAGCCTGTTTATCGGAAGTCTGCAAATAACGATAATTCGCTGCATTGCACCATGCGCGGGTCAGCCGTTGTCGTTGCGGTCGAGCGGGCATGCCCCGCCGTGCCGACAGCGACGGGCGGCCGACCCCGCTTGGTGCGCCCCCATTTCCAAGCTCCAGACAACTCGACCGGAGAACCGAGGCCCTCGCCATGCTCGCCCAACTTGAACGTCCCACCCTGCAGGCGCCCAGCCTGCGTCAGGCCCTGTCCGATTACGGCCTGGGCTATTTCGCCAACGGCCTGATCGCCTTCATCTTTTCCGCCACCGGTCCGCTCGCCATCATCCTGTCGGTCGGCACCCGCGGCGGCCTGTCGCAGGCCGAGCTGGCGTCCTGGGTGTTCGGCGTGTTCTTCGTCAACGGCCTCGTCACCATCGCCATGAGCTGGCGCTACAAGTCGCCGCTCGGCTTCGCGTGGACGATTCCCGGCACCGTGCTGGTGGGGCCGGCGCTGCAGCACCTGAGCTTTGCCGAGGTGATCGGCGCGTTCTACGCCACCAGTCTGCTGGTGCTGGTGATGGGCGCCAGCGGCTGGGTGAAGCGGCTGATGTCGGCGCTGCCGATGCCGATCGTGATGGGCATGGTCGCCGGCGTGTTCCTGCGCTTCGGCCTCGACCTGGTGCGTGCCATGCACAGCAACCTGGCGATCGGCGCCCCCATGGTGATCGCCTTCCTCGCCCTGTCGGCGAGTCCGGCACTGGGCAAGCGCGTGCCGCCGCTGATCGGTTCGCTGCTGGTCGGCGCGCTGGCGATCGGTCTGCTCGGCCAGCTCGACACCGGCGCGTTGGGCAGCTTCGCCCTCGCCCAGCCGGTGGTGCAGGCGCCGGTGTGGTCGATGGCGGCGCTGGTCGAACTCGTCGTGCCGCTCGCCATCACCGTGCTGGTGGTGCAGAACGGCCAGGGTGTTGCGGTGCTGAAGGGCGCGAAGCACGAGCCGCCGGTCAATGCCATCGCGGTGGCCTGTGGCATCGGTGCCTTCTTCAGTGCCGCCGTCGGCGCGGTCAGCACCTGCCTGACGGGGCCGAGCAATGCGCTGCTGACCTCGTCGGGTAAGCTTGAGCGCCAATACACCGCCGCGCTCACCTTCGGCGCCTTCGGCGTGCTGTTCGGCCTGATGGCGCCGACCTTCACCGGCCTGATGCTGGCTACGCCCAAGGAATTCATCATGGTGCTCGGCGGTCTGGCCATGCTGCGCGTGCTGCAGGGCTCGTTCATCGGCTCGTTCGGCAGCGGCAAGTTCACGCTGGGTGCGCTGGTCAGCCTGCTCGTCACCGTCACCGACATCGGCATCTTCAACATCGGCGCCGCGTTCTGGGGCCTGGTTGCCGGCTTCATCGTGTCGTGGCTGATGGAGAAGCACGACTTCGTCGCGCTGGCGAACAAGGGCTGAGTCCCGGTTGCCCGTCCGCAGGCCGGCCAATCCGCGGCCGCCCAGCCGATCCGGCAACGGGGGCAGACGGGCGAGTTTCGCGGCGGATGGTCCGGCTGTCGCCGCTCTTGCGAAAACGACTTCCGCCGCCATCGACGATTCATCGGGGCGCTGGCGACATCGGTTCGACCTGCGGATTGGCGGCGAGAAAGGCCAGCCACTCCGAGTCGTCAGCGAGTTTGGGAGAGGGCTGCGGCGCTGCGATGCTCAATCCGATCGTCGCCTTGTGGTGATGCCACAGCGCGAAGACACGGCCAGGCTGATTGCGGTGGAACGATTCCCAGCTCAGGCCGTGGATCACTGTGCCGAAGCGCTCGAACAACTGAAGTGAGACCACCTGATAGGGCTCATAGCCGGCGAACCTGCGCTGGCCGCCGGCGAGTCCGAGGACGTTGCGGTTGCGCCCATCAATCGGAATGAACAGGCCCGGCGCCGAGAACGAATACCGGGCCACGCGGTACTGGTCGGCCAGATCGGTGGCCCAGGTGTAGCGGTCCCCGATGTCGGCGCGCAGGATGCCGCATTCGATGGCCACGGTCGGCAGGGTGTTGCCGGTATAGAGTACGGCGAACCGCCCCTTGTGACCCGCCGGCGGGTCGACGCGGAGGTTTCGGTACTCCACTGACGGTGGCTCCCAGTCGCCGCCGGGATGGTGGAACAGGCGTACCAGCCGCTCGCCGTCCGGATCGAGCAACTCCAGCTCGAGATCCCGCCCGCTGAACGGTGTGGCGACCGTGTCGCTCATGCGGCCTGCAGGGCGGCGTATGCCTGTGCGGCCTTGACGACGGCGGCCAGTCGCTCCGGCGGTGCCGCCGCCAGCAGTTGCAGCGTTTCCGCATCCAGGTTCCTCGGCGACGTCAGGTGCCCGATCGTCGCCTCGATGGGGGTGAGGCCGCCGAGCAGATCGGTGGGCGACGTGCAGAACCCGTACGCTGCCGTGCTGCTGACCGGGCCCAGGGCGGCGAGGATTCTGGCCAGGGGCTCGCCGGCGATGCCGTGCCAGGCCTGGAACGCCGGGTACTCCCGGCCGCGCTTGCGCCCCGGCCGCAAGATCGAGAACAGTTCGCCAGCGCGCTCGCGCTGTCGGACGGTCTCGTCGCTCAGGCCGCCGAGGGCCTGTCCGAGCGCACTGGCCGACAACGCTTCGGTCGGATCCGGGGCGGGCGCAGCCGGTGCTTGCAGCGCAAACTCACCGGGCGCCAGCTCGCTCCGCGCCAGTTCGATCTGCCGCTGCAGAACACGGGCGTCGACCGTGGCCTCGACCCAGGACTGCAGCAGTTCGAGCACGGGCGGCGGCAGACCGGCCTCGCCGAGCGCTTCGACGTGCGCCTGCGTGGTCTTCTTCAGCGCTTCGTCGATCACCTTGCCGGATCGCAACTGGTGGCGTGCGGCGGCGTCGACACCCGCGGTCGTGTTGCGATGTCCGGGCTCGAATTCTGCCAGCGTGTCGGTCACCGCGCGTTCGAGCTGGTCGAGACTGGGTTGAACGCTCGCGCGCAATCGGCCAGCGAATGCCGGGGTCGGTTGGGTAAACAGGCTCATGTGCGGACTCCTGTGCCGGGCCGCTGATCGGCCACCGGACAAGCATGGCAGAAGGCCTTATTTTTGTCCAGGTTGGCTAATTAGGCTTATCATCACGTCAGCCTGTCTCGGGAGACGCCGCATGGCCTACGCGCACACCATCGGAGCGAGAAGCTACGGTTTCGCCGATCTGCGCGACCTGCTCGCCAAGGCCAGCCCGCTGCGCTCGGGCGACGTGCTCGCCGGGCTGGCCGCGGCGAGCGCCGAGGAACGCATGGCGGCCCGCCTGTGCCTGGCGGAACTGCCGCTCGCGGCCTTCCTGTCCGAGGCGCTGATCCCCGACGAGGATGACGCGGTTACCCGCCTCATCGTCGATACCCATGACGGCGCGGCGTTTGCCGAGATCGGCCATCTCACCGTGGGCGATTTCCGCGACTGGCTGCTCGCACACAGCACCGACGCCCAGGTGCTTGCCCGCGTCGCCCCTGGCATCACGCCGGAGATGGCGGCGGCGGTGAGCAAGCTGATGCGCAACCAGGATCTGATCGCGGTGGCGCGCAAGTGCCGGGTGGTGACCCGCTTTCGCGACACCATCGGCCTGCCCGGCCGGCTCGCGGTGCGGCTGCAGCCCAATCACCCCACCGACGACGTGCGCGGCATTGCCGCGTCGATCCTCGACGGCCTGCTGCTGGGCTGCGGCGACGCGGTGATCGGCATCAACCCGGCGTCCGACAGCCTCGCCACCTTCATGCGCCTGTGGCACATGCTGGACGATCTGATCGGCCGCTACGCCATTCCCACCCAGTCCTGCGTGCTCACCCACGTCACCAACCAGATCCGCGGCATCGAGCAGGGGGCTCCGGTGGACCTGGTGTTCCAGTCGATCGCCGGCACCGAGCAGGCCAACCGCAGCTTCGGCGTCAGTCTCGCGCTGCTGGCCGAGGCGCGCGCGGCGGCGCAGTCGCTGCAGCGCGGCACCGTCGGCGACAACGTGATGTACTTCGAGACCGGCCAGGGCAGCGCCCTGTCTGCCGCGGCCCACCACGGCGTCGACCAGCAGACCTGCGAGGCTCGCGCCTACGGTGTGGCACGCGCCTTCGATCCGCTGCTGGTGAATACCGTGGTCGGATTCATCGGCCCCGAGTACCTGTACGACGGCAAGCAGATCATCCGCGCCGGCCTCGAGGATCACTTCTGCGGCAAGCTGCTGGGCGTGCCGCTGGGCTGCGATGTCTGCTACACCAGCCAGGCCGAGGCCGATCAGGACGACATGGACAACCTGCTCACCCTGCTCGGCGTCGCCGGGGTCAGTTACGTGATGGGCGTGCCCGGCGCGGACGACGTGATGCTCAATTACCAGAGCACCTCGTTCCACGACGCGCTCTACGTCCGCGACGTGCTGGGCCTGCGCCACGCGCCGGAGTTCGAGGCCTGGCTGCAATCGATGCAGGTCATCGCCAGCGACGGCCGCCTGCTGGAGCGGCCGGCGGTGGCCCTGCTGCCGATGGTGGACGATCTGGCGGGCGGCATGGGGCGGGAAGGGGAAAGAGGGCAGGAAGGAAGAAGGGGGCAGGAAGGGGAAGGCGGATGAATGAAGTCGCTCACGCCGACATCTGGCGCACCTTGCGCACGCTGACGCCGGCGCGCATCGCCCTCGGACGCAGCGGCAGCGCGCTGACCACCGACGAGGTGCTGCGCTTCGGCCTCGCCCATGCCCGCGCGCGCGACGCCGTGCATGTCGCGCTCGACGTGGCGCAGCTTCAGCGCGACCTGGGCGGGGCGGGCTTCGACAGCGTCCGCGTGCACAGCGCGGCGGCCGATCGGGTGCAGTATCTGCTGCGGCCGGACCTGGGGCGCCGGCTCGGCGCCGGTGACCGCGAGCTGCTGCAGACGGCCTCCATGAACGCGGCGGATGCGGTCGACGTCTGTCTGGTCCTGGCCGACGGCTTGTCCGCGTGCGCCGTGCAGCGGCACGCGCTACCGGTGCTGCAGGCGTTTCGCGCGCTGGCGCAGGGCCGCTGGACGCTGGCGCCGGTCATCATCGCCGAGCAGGGCCGCGTGGCCCTCGGCGACGAAATCGGCGAGTGCCTGCAGGCGAGTCTGGTTGCGGTGCTGATCGGCGAGCGTCCGGGCCTGTCCGCGCCGGACAGCCTGGGCATCTACCTCACCCACGATCCTCGCGTCGGCCGGACGGACGCCGAGCGCAACTGCCTCTCCAACATCCGGCCCGAAGGCCTGCCCTACGCGGAAGCCGCGCGTCGGCTGGCCTGGCTGGTGCAGGAAGCCCTGCGGCGGCAATTGACCGGGGTGGCGCTGAAGGACGAGACGGAGCCGACCGGGGGCGACGGCGCGGTGGACGGCGAAGGCGAGTCTTCAGTGTCGGCGCTGAAGTTCAGCGGCTCGCCCGAGCATCGCATGTAGACCGGCGCTGGTCCGGCGATGTCAGCGTCAAGGAATACGGACGGACGAGCCTCAACCTGCGGTCACGATGCCGCCGAGGATCTCGGTACCTTGCTGTAATCGATTGCGAGCAACCGCTCGAGTCCGGCAGCAACGATCCGGGCGTCGTCGTGGGCAAGTTTGCCCAACTCGCCGCGCACCAGCCGATGATCCAGCGTGAACAGCTTGAAGCGCACCACGGATGGCGCCGGCAAGCCTGCGGCCGGCAGGTCGGCGATGGGACAGTCGAGCGGCCACGGCGCATTTTCTGCCGAGGTGATCATCGCCATCACGGAATGGCCGGCCGCGGTGTTGAAGCTGGCGGCAGCGGAGAGCACCAGCGCCGGACGGTTCTTGGTGGCGTTGCGGTCGGTGATGGGGAAGGGCACGCGCACCACGGTAAAGCGTTCAAAGCTCACGGTAGGCTGCCTCGTCGGCACTGCTGGCCCATTCCGACAAGGTGCCTTCGACGGCACGCAGGTAGTCGAGGTCCAGCGGCTGGACTCGGCGTACCGTCGCCGTCCCATCCGTGCCGACTTCCCAGGCGATGAGGTCGCCCGGTGCAACGTGCAACGCCGCGCGTACCTCCTGCGGGATGGTGGTTTGCCCTTTGGAGGTGATCTTGGCAACTGCGAGCATGGCGTGCTCCGGTAAGGATTGCATTACATCCTTACTCTACGTCGACGCCGCAGGGGCTTCAAGGCACGCTGGTTTATCGCGGTGCTTTCGCACGTGCAAACCGTTCGGCGAAGTGACAATTGACAGGCGTGCGGTGTAGATCACTCGGTACTGCAAACGTAACGTCGTCCCATTGAACAAAACGACACGGCGTGTTCAACGATGCTCGGCGCACTGCCTGGGGCGCGCTGGCGTCAAGACGGTTGCTCAGATGTATCAAAAGTGATACGTTCTCGGGTCATGAAGCCCGCCATTCTGGAAGTGCGTTTTTTCGCCACCGAAAGCGGCAACGAGCCTGTACGGGAGTGGCTGAAAGCGCTTCCCGCCGCTGAGCGCCGCACGATTGGCGAGGACATAAAGACCGTGCAGTTCGGTTGGCCGCTCGGAATGCCCTTGGTGCGCAAGCTGGCAAAGGATCTGTGGGAAATCCGTATTCATCTGATGGACAGGATTGCACGGGTGTTGTTTACCGTGGTCGGCCACACGATGGTCTTGCTCCATGCCTTCATCAAGAAATCACAGGCCACACCGCCCGATGAGCTGGATGTGGGCAAACGTCGTTTGCAGCAACTCAGGAGGGGCGCATGAACACGCACATTGGTAGTAGTTTCGATGACTTCCTGGCCGAGGAGGCCGTGCTGGAGGAAACCACCGCGGTGGCCATCAAGCGTGTTGTGGCTTGGCAGATCGCGCAGGAGATGAAGGCGCAGCATCTGACCAAGACCGCTCTGGCCGCGAAAATGCATACGAGCCGGGCCGCACTCAATCGCTTGCTTGACGAGGCTGACACCAGCCTGACGCTCACAACGCTCACCAGTGCAGCGAGGGCGCTCGGCAAGAACCTCCGCATCGAGCTGGCCTGACACGCGGTTCTAGGGACGGCGTCTTCTGGGTGCGCCGTTTGTGGTCGTTCAAGGGGGCCGGCGAACCTTCGGCCATTGGTTGTAGCCGATGTCAGGTTCGTTGGAACGCAGAGCTTTTATGAACTCAACTTCCTTTTGTGAGACCTCCGCATCAGTTGCGGCGTCTGACTCCCACAGGATCTCTTTGCAAATGAAGAAGTTACCACGCTGATCACGAGTGAAGTCCCGGGCGATAAGCTCGGAGCTTGCGCTGCCGAAGTAGTTGATGCTGTCCGTCAGATCTTGTCCGACGTAGATCTTCCCATTCGGATAAGTGATCTTGTAGACCATCTTGATGCCAGAGCGACGCGTGGGCTTCATGCGCTAGTACGGGATTCCAGGTGCCCCGCGCTGGCAGTTCGGGCAGCGACGTTGGAAGATGTCCGAGCCATTGGCCCCATACGTGTGGCCGCAGTCCAGACAGTACAGTGCGTACGCTCGCTGAGCATGGTCATTGCCAGCCAAACCCCGATGGCCGTCGCAGCGCTGGCGGTTCCTGTTGACGTAGCCGATCGCAGTGGTGGGCGATTGTCCGGCCTGGAATGGCTCGGATACCTCATTCATCATGGCGAATCTCCGTTGTGCTCTCTAACGTCGGACATCACATGCCCGCAAAATTGCATTCAAAGAGCGGCTTATCGTCATAGCGCGTCTCCACCGTCCTCAATGACAAACTGGCGAAGTCAGCTACCAGGGCTTATTTTCAGAACACCGCATGCAACTGGTCAATGTCTGGTTACAAGTATGGGTTCTCATCGTAGATCCTGGCCGACTACCGTCAGCCGAACTTGGCCCCGCTTCCCTCGCGAGAAAAATCAGGAAAAATCAGGGACAGACCAGGTTTTAGTCAAACAAGTCACCCGATTCCGCAACAGCAGCGTGGCGTGGCCGGCCTGATTTTCCCGGTGTCACCCGTCGCCCCAACGCCGCCGCGATCTCTTCGCCGAATCGCGTGCTCCC
>SHNC01000115.1 GCA_004295105.1 Betaproteobacteria bacterium
AGCCGTGCGCGGCGAGTTCAGCCATGGCTTCGGTCTCGAGCTTCAGCAGATCGTGGTCCCCGCTCCGCACCGCTCCGCGTATGCGCGCAAGGGTACGATACAGGCGCGGCGCCTCGGCGCGCTCGTCCGCGCTCAGGTAGCCGTTGCGCGACGACAGCGCCAGGCCGTCCTCGGCACGTACCGTGTCGCCGGCGACGATGTCGACCGGCAGCGCGAGCTCACGCACCATGTTGCTGATGATCATCAACTGCTGATAGTCCTTCTTGCCGAACAGTGCGACGTCGGGCTGCACGATGTTCAGCAGCTTCAGCACCACCGTCGCCACGCCACCGAAATGGCCGGGGCGGAACTCGCCCTCGAGGATGGACACGTGGGCTGGTGCCGGCTCGACCAGGTAGCGTTGCGGCTGCGGGTACATCACCGTCTCGTCCGGGGCGAAGACATGCGCGACGCCGGCCGCCTCGAGCTTCTCACAGTCGGCCTGCATGGTGCGCGGGTAGCGGTCGAAGTCCTCGCCGGCGCCGAATTGCAGCCGGTTCACGAAGATGCTCGCGATCACGGTGTCGGCATGCTGGCGAGCCTGTCGCATCAAGGCGATGTGGCCTTCGTGCAGGTTGCCCATGGTGGGGACGAATGCGACCTTGCCGGCCGCTGCGCGCGCGGCGCGCAGACTTTCGATGGTGGGATGGATCTGCATGGTCGGTCGGAGTGTCGCGCGGACGAAGCCTGGTCCGCTCAGTAACAGTGTTCGGGGGCGGGGAAGCTGCCGTCCTTCACCGCGGCGACGTAGCGCGCCAAGGCCTCCTCGATGCTGGCGGCGCCGTCCATGAAGTTACGCACGAAGCGTGCCGTCCGGCCGGGAAACACGCCCAGCATGTCGTGCAACACCAGCACCTGGCCGTCGCAGTCGGCGCCGGCGCCGATGCCGATGGTCGCCATCGACTTCAGGCTGGCGGTGACGTCCTTCGCCACCGCCGCGGGCACCATTTCCAGCACCATCATCGCCGCACCCGCCTGCTCCAGCGCCAGCGCATCGGCCTTCAGGCGTGCGGCGCCTTCCTCGCTGCGGCCCTGCACGCGGTAGCCGCCCAGTTGGTGCACCGCCTGCGGCGTCAGGCCGATGTGCGCGCACACCGGCACGCCGCGCTCGACCAGGAAGCGGATCGTGTCGGCCATGAACTCTCCACCCTCGAGTTTCACCATCTGGGCGCCCGCGGCCATCAGGCGGACGGCGCTGCGCATCGCCTGCTCGCGGCTTTCGTGGTAGCTGCCGAAGGGCATGTCGGTCAGCACGAAGGCACGGCTGTCGGCACGAGCGACGCACTCGGTGTGGTAGGCCATGTGCTCCAGCGTGACGGGCAGAGTCGACTTCTGGCCCTGCAGCACGTTGCCCAGCGAGTCGCCGATCAGGACCGCGTCGACCCCGGCGCGTCCGCACAGCGCGGCGAAACTGCTGTCATAGGCGGTGAGCATCGCGATCTTGCGGCCTTCGGCGCGCATCTTGCCGAGCTCGAAAAGCGTGACCGGTTTCTGATCCTGCAGGTAGCTCATGACGTTCTCCTGATGGAAGGCCGGAGTTTTCACCAAAGTGCTGCGATGCACAAGAGGCAGGTACGTCGAAACGACGCCCCGGGAGCTGCCCGTCAGCCTGCGTAGCCGAAGAATTCGCGGTAGCCGCGCATGTTGCGCAGGCGCTCGACCAGCAGTTCGAAGTCTTCGTCCTTGTCGACCGGATTGAGCACGCCGGCATCGACGACGAAGAGCGGGGCGGCGTCGTACTGGTAGAAGAAGCGGGCGTAGCGCTCGGCGACGCGCTCGAGGTAGCTCTCGGTGATGCGTCGTTCGGCATCGTTGCCACGGCGGCGGATGCGCTCCATCAGCGTGTCGGGCTTGGCCTGCAGGTAGACGACCAGATCGGGCTTCGGTGGCGCGGCGGGACGCAGGCTGTCGAAAATGCGCTGGTAGAGCGCGAATTCATCGTTGCTGAGGTTGAGCCCGGCGAAGAGCTTGTCCTTTTCGACGATGAAATCGGACACCACGCGGCGTTCGCCGCCGCAGTCGCCGAGATGCGCAGCGACCTGGTCGATGCGCTGAAAGAAGAACGACAGCTCGGTGGCCATCGCCCAGCGCTCCGGGCTCTGGTAGAAACGACCGAGGAAGGGATTGTGCTCCGCCTGCTCGAACAGGGTTTCTGCCGGCAGGCGTTCCGCGAGGCGCTTGGCGAGCGAGGTCTTGCCGGCGCCGATCGGACCTTCGACGACGATGTAGCGCGCTTTGTCGAGCATTACGGCCGCCTCTGCCTCAATTGCGGAAGATGAAATACACCGCGCCAAGCATACACAAGCCCGCCCACAGATAGTCAAGCTTGAGCGGCTGCTTCATGTACAGCACGGCGAACGGGATGAACACCAGCAGGGTGATGACCTCCTGCATGATCTTCAATTGGCCCAGGCTCAGCGCGGTGGCCCCGATGCGGTTGGCGGGCACCTGCAGCAGGTACTCGAACAGGGCGATACCCCAGCTCACCAGCGCGGCCAGGTACCAGGCCTTGCCGTGCATGTTTTTGAGGTGGCCGTACCAGGCGAAGGTCATGAACACGTTCGACGCCGTCAACAGCAGCGCCGCCTGCATCCAGGCAGGCGCGCCGACGATCGGAGCGGTGGCCGATTGCAGCCAGGCGGGCATGGGTTTCCTCCGGGAATGGGGTGGTCGCCGTGTTCGTCGGTCGAGGCGGCGCTTCAGAGTCGGCTGATGGCCTGGTCGCCAACGCCTGCAAGCAGCGCGCGTACCGCGCCATGGCCGGGGATGGTGAGGTCGGGGGCGATTTCCGCCAACGGTTGCAGCACGAAGGCGCGCTGGTGCATGCGCGGATGTGGCACGAGCAGGCCGGGTTCGTCGATGACGGCATCGCCGTACAGCAGAAGATCGAGATCCATCGTGCGCGGCGCGAGATGGGCCGGGCGCGTACGCCCGCCTTCGTGTTCGATGGTGAGCAGCGCGTCGAGCAGGGCGCGTGGCGCCAGGCCGGTGTCGACGGCGATCACCGCGTTGAGGTAGTCCGGGTGGTCCTCACCCACGCCCACCGGCGCCGTGCGGTAGAGCGACGACCGTGCCGCGACGCGTGTGGCCGGCAGCGCAGCCACGCGCTCGAGCGCGAGGCGGAACGCTTCGGCGGGGTCCCCGAGGTTCGCGCCGAAGGCAATATAGGCGCGCGCCCACGCCTGTGTCGTCACGCCGCTTCCGCTCCTGTCTCGCCGCCTTGGGTGACGCCGGCATCGTTCGGCTTGCGCTTGCGGCGCCGGCGCTTCTTCGCCGGTGCGGCTTCGGCCGGCGACTGGCGGATCAGCGCCTCGCGCTCGTCATGACCCGCGTGGGCGAAGCGATCCCACCAGTCGGGGATCTCCATCGAAATCTCGCCCGCCTGCGCGCGCAGGCGCAGGAAATCCCAGCCGGCGCGGAAGCGCGGTTGCTCGATGAGGCGATAGGGTGTCTTGCCGGCGCGCTTGTCGAAGCGCGGCTGCAGGGCCCAGATGTCCTTGATGTCGCCGACGATGCGCCGCGTGATCGCGAGCTTGCCCGCCTGGGTGTCGAGCACCTCGTCCATCGCCTCGAACAGCGCCGGCTGACCGTGTTCGCCGCGATCCTTCCTTTTCTCCCAGGCGGCCAGCACTTCGTGCCACAGCAGGGTGGCGAACAGGAAGCCGGGCGATACCGCCTTGTCCTGGCGCACGCGCTCGTCGGTGTTCTCCAGCGATAGCCACACGAAGCGCTCGCCCATGGGCTGCTCGAGGATCACGTCGAGCATCGGCAGCAGGCCGTGGTGCAGGCCTTCCTCGCGCAACTGCTGCAGGCAGCGCACGGCGTAGCCTGAGAACAGCAGCTTCAGCATCTCGTCGAACAGCCGTGCCGCGGGAACATTCTCGAGCAGCACCGCCATGTCGCGGATCGGGTGGCGCGCCGCCGGGTCGATCTCGAGCCCCAGCTTGGCCGCCAGCCGCACCGCGCGCAGCATGCGTACCGGGTCCTCGCGGTAGCGTGTGCGCGGCTCGCCGATCATGCGCAGGGTCTTCTGCTGGATGTCGGCCACGCCGTGGTGGTAGTCGACGATGGTTTCGGTCGTCGGATCGTAATACAGCGCATTGACGGTGAAGTCGCGCCGGGTGGCGTCTTCTTCCTGGCTGCCATAGACGTTGTCACGCAGCACGCGGCCATGCTCGTCGGTGTCGGCGTTGTTCGCATCCTGGCTGGCGCGGAAGGTCGAGACTTCGATCGTCTCCGGCCCGCTCATCACGTGCACGATCTTGAAGCGGCGGCCGATGATGCGCGAGCGGCGGAACAGCGCACGCACCTCCTCGGGCGTGGCGCTGGTGGCGACGTCGTAATCCTTGGGTGGATGGCCGATCAGCAGATCACGCACCGCGCCGCCCACGACGTAGGCCTTGTGGCCTTTCTCCTGCAGCACCGAACACACCTTGCGCGCGGCGGGCGACAACTGCTCGCGGCGGATGTGGTGACGTTCGGCGGGAATGAGGGCGGGTTCGTGGCGGACGGGTTGCGCACGGCGGGTGAACACCCTGCGCAGCAGCTTGCGGATCATCGGTGGAGGGGACGTTCTTGCATGAGCCGCAAATGATAACCGATCGACCGCCACGGGCGCGGCCGGGATGTCAGCGCAGCGAGATGACCGGCCATCCGGCGCCCTCGGCATGCGTGCGCAGGGTGTCGTCGGGATCGACCGCCACCGGGCTGGACACGCGCGACATCAAGGGCAGGTCGTTGTGCGAGTCGCTGTAGAACCACGAGCGCTCGAAGCTGCCCCAGTGCAGGCCGAGCGATTCCAGCCAGTTGTCCACGCGCTCGATCTTCCCGGCCTTGAAGGCCGGCATGCCGCGCGGCTTGCCGGTGAAGGCGCCACCTTCCTGCGCCGGGATGGTCGCCACCAGGTGCGGGATGCCGAATTCGCCCAGCACGATGGGCCCGGTGACGAAGCTGTTGGTGGCGGTGACCACCGCGACCAGCGCGCCGCTGTCGAGGTGCTGGCGCACCAGGTTGCGCGCCTTGTCGGTGATCATCGGGCGGATCGCGGTGTGTACGAACTCGCGGTGCCAGGCATCGAGCTGCGCGCGCGGATGGCGCGCCAGCGGCGCGAGCTGGAAGTCGAGGAACTCGAAGATGTCGAGCGTGCCCGCCTTGTACTGCTCGTAGAACTGCACGTTGCGCGCTTCCTGCAGTTCGCGGTCGAGCACGCCCTTGCGGATCAGGAACTGTGCCCATTCGAAGTCGGAGTCGCCGGCGAGGAGGGTGTTGTCGAGGTCGAACAGTACGAGGTTCACGTCAGGTCTTCCGTGGAGAGGCGGTTGGAGGGGTTCGGGGCGGGAGCTCTTTGGGCCCGCTCAGATTCGCAGCCCCTGCTGCATCACGTCACGCAGCAGCGGCAGCGTGATCGGGCGCTTGCGTTCGAGCGAGGCGGCGTCGAGCGCGTCGAGCACCGCGACCAGGCTGGGCAGTTCGCGGCGGCCATGGCGCAGCAGGAAGTCCACCACCTCGTCGGCCAGCCGCAGCCCGCGGCGTTCGGCCAGCGTGGCGAGGATCGTGGCGCGCGAGCCGTCGTCGAGCGGCTGCACCTCGTAGATCAGGCTCTGGCCGACGCGCGTGCGCAGGTCTTCGCGCACCGACAGGCCGAGCGGCGCGCAGGGGCCGGCGAGCAACAGCGACTGGCCATTGCCGCGCGCGCGGTTGAAGGCATTGAACAGCGCGATCTGTGCGCTGGCGCGGGGCTGGCCGTCGAGTTGGTCGCCGCCGAGTTGATCGCCGCCAAGCTGATCGATATCGTCGATCGCCACCAGTGCGTCGGCGGTCTCCGGCAGCGCGTCGCCGATGTCCGCCGCGCGCAGCAGGTGCGTCGGCCGGCCGCCATCGCGCGCCATGGCGACGGTGGCGCGCAGCAGGTGGCTGCGGCCGCTGCCAGGCGCACCCCACAGGTAGAGGTGGCGCGATGGCAGTTGCGCCGCCGTCGACCGTTCGGTCAGCAGCGCGAGGGTGGCGACCAGCTCCGCATTGGCGCCGGCCACGAAGTTGTCCAGCGTCGGCGGTGCGTCGGGGCGGATGTCGAGGACGAGCTGTTTCATTGCTCGTCCGGCGTGCGCGCGATCGCGGCGGCGCGCTCGCCAAGGTAGACCGGGCTGGCAAACCAGGCGTTGCGCACTTCGCGCAGCCCCACGAGCAGTGCCGCGCTCACCGGCAGCGCCACCAGCACGCCGACGAAGCCGAACAACTGGCCGAAGGCCATGAGTGAGAAGATCACCGCCAGCGGATGCAGGCCGATGCGCTCGCCTACCAGGTAGGGCGTCAGCACGAAACTCTCGACCACCTGTCCCAGCCCATAGACGACCGCGACGCCCGCCAGCGGCGGCCAACCCTCGCCCTGCAGCAGCGCAGCCAGGATGGCGAGGAGCAGCCCGCCGCCGAAACCCACGTAGGGGATGAACACCAGCAATCCGGTCAGCACTCCCACCGGCAGCGCGAAGTTCAGCCCGGCCAGCCACAGGCCCGCGCCGTAGAAGACCGCCAGCAGCAGCATCACCGACAACTGGCCGCGCAGGAATTCCGACATCACGCGGTCGATGTCGTTGATGACGCGCATCGTCCCTTCCAGCCACGGCCGCGGCACGATGCGCTGCAGTTCGGCGAGGATGCGCGGCCATTCCTGCAGCAGGTAGAACATCACCAGCGGGATCAGGAACAGGTTGGCGACCAGGCCCAGCAGGGCGAGGCCACCGCTCTTCAGGTGGCCGAGCACGACGGGAACGATGTCCTGCGCGTTGGTCCAGTTGTCGGCGATGAGCTGGCGGAACTGCGCGGCATCCAGTTGCAGGTCGATGCCCAGGCGCGCCAGCAGCAGCGGCGACACGCGCGCGTTGAACATCTCGATCAGGTCAGGCAGGCGACGCACCAGCAGCACGCCCTCGCGATACACCATCGGTACCAGGATCAGCGAAAGCGTCACCAGCAGCAGGCCAAGGCCGATGATCACGAGCAGCACCGCCAGCGCGCGCGGTACGCGCCGCGCTACCATCCAGTTGACTGCCGGATCACAGATATAGGCGAACACCGACGCGATCACGAAGGGCGCGAGGATGGGGCCCAGTGCCCACAGCAGCGCGATCAGCGCGAGGCCGGCGCCGGCCCAGACGAGGGTTTGCAGACGGTCGGCGCGGGGGGAGGTCATTTCTAGTAAAATCGCGGACTTGATGCGGGCGCAGAGGGCCCGCAAGACCCGTAAATGTAGCCACTTGGCGTTGCGGCCTCAAGTTCGGACCGCCGCCGCGAGGGCCCGCCCCGCATCCTGCAAGCCCAGAGGAAAGATCTTGAGCGCATCCACTCCCTCCAACAAAGCCTCCCTGTCTTATCGCGACGCCGGTGTGGACATCGACGCCGGCGACGCGCTGGTCGACCGCATCAAGCCCTTCGCCAAACGCACCATGCGACCCGAGGTGCTGGGCGGCATCGGCGGTTTCGGCGCGCTGTTCGAGCTGTCGAAGAAGTACAAGGAGCCGGTGCTGGTGTCGGGCACCGACGGCGTCGGCACCAAGCTCAAGCTCGCCTTCCAGTTGAACAAGCACGATACCGTTGGCCAGGACCTGGTGGCGATGAGCGTCAACGACATCCTGGTGCAGGGCGCCGAGCCGCTGTTCTTCCTCGACTACTTCGCCTGCGGCAAGCTCGACGTCGATACCGCCGCCGACGTGGTCAAGGGCATCGCCCAGGGCTGCGAGCTGGCCGGCTGCGCGCTGATCGGCGGCGAGACCGCGGAAATGCCGGGCATGTACCCGGCGGGCGAATACGACCTTGCCGGCTTCGCCGTCGGCGCGGTGGAAAAGGCCGACATCATCGACGGCAGCAGGATCGTGCCGGGCGACGTGGTGCTGGGCCTGGCCTCGAGCGGCGCGCACTCCAACGGCTACTCGCTGATCCGCAAGATCATCGACGTCGCCAGGCCCGACCTCGATGCCGATTTCCACGGCCGCAAGCTGCGTGACGTGGTCATGGAGCCGACCCGCATCTACGTCAAGTCCATGCTCGGGCTGATGCAGGTGATGCCGGGCGTCGTGAAGGGCATGGCCCACATCACCGGCGGCGGCCTCACCGAGAACGTGCCGCGCATCCTGCGCGATGAACTCACCGCGCGCATCGACGCATCGAGCTGGACGCTGCCGCCGCTGTTCCAGTGGCTGCAGAAGGAAGGCAACGTCGACATGCAGGAGATGTACCGCGTATTCAACTGCGGTATCGGCATGGCGGTGGTGGTGGCTGCCGAAGATGCCGAAGTCGCTGCAGCGAAGCTCGCCGCCGCGGGCGAAACCGTCTTCCGCATCGGCCGCATCGACGCCCGTCAGGGCGGCGAAGCGCAGACCATCGTCGGCTGAGGCAGCGCGGCGCGGCCGGCGGCGTTGCCGCGCCCGGAGGCAATGCCCGGCCGGCCGCCGGGTTTCCCGTTCTTCAGACCGCGAACATG
>SHNC01000234.1 GCA_004295105.1 Betaproteobacteria bacterium
GCGCACCGACCGCGCCGACGATCTGGTCGACTTCAATTTCGTCAAGGTGCAGACCGACATCTACCGTGTGCGCCAGCTCGTCCTCGGCACCACCGCCGCCACCCGGTTGGCGGTGTCGCCGGCATTGGCCAACATCGCGCAGGCCGAGACCGCGGTGGCCTCGACTGAGCGCATCGCCGGCTTCTTCGACGAGCTGAAGAAGGAGTCCGCAGCGACCACCCAGCAGCGAACGTTGACGGCGGGCACCGGTGGCGCCGTCGCCCGCACACTGGCATTTGGCGGCAACACGGGCACTTCGGCCGAGTTCAAGGCCGCCGGCACGAGCGACTTCCGCAGCACCACGATCGTCGAACCGACCCTCGTGCAGCCCGCGGCCGACACCCGCAACCTGACTCTCGACACCGGCGGTACGAAAAACTTCTTCGCTGAGGCGACGCTGGTGCAGTTCCCCATCACCGTCGGCACCTTCGTGCCGTCCGACATCACCGATGCCGCGCCGCTGATCGGCAAGGCCGACGTACGCACGACCAGCATCGCCGAACGGCTGACCGCGCCCAAGGCGACCGAGGCCAAGGACTACACGACTTCCACCCGCTACGAGGCGGTGCGCAGCTTGCTGGCTTTCGCCGACGAGTTGCAGGCCGCCGACGGTGGCGATGCGGCGGGTCTGTTCGATGGCGTGAACTTCTATGGTGTGCGTGGCGATCCCGCCCTTTTCTATGACGAGGAGGGCGACATCAACAACCCGGACCGGCCGCTGCCCAACGCCGACACCGAAGATCCCGCGCAGCAGACGGTGCTCAACAACATGCGCCGCAGCCTCGCCTTCCGCGATCTGATGGTGCAACGCTGGCGGCTGCCGCTGATGCTGCGCTCGCCTTCACGGGTGAAGATCGACGAGTCGGCGCAATTCTCCGACGGCGCCGACCTCGCCGACAACACGGTGGCGCTGATGCGTCAGCTCGAGGGGCGCATCAAGCTCTACCGCAATGCGATCGCCGCCAGCCAGAGGGTGCTCGACGCGCTGCGCACCAGCGCGGCCGCCCTGGAGCTGCGCCTGAGGACGGTGGGCGAGGAACTGGCCGAGGCGCGCCACGACGTCGCCGTGACGCGTGCGCTGATCGCCGAGGAGGAGGCGCGGCTGGCCGCGATCAACGCGCGGCGGGCGCAGGTGCTGCAGGAACACGTGCATTTCCTCGCCTACCAGCGTCCGCTCGAGGCCGAGCTGATCGTCACCGCGCCGATGCGCGAACTCGACCCCGGCTTGCTCGCCCCACCGCTGCCGGCCTGCTTCATGGAGCATCAGGACGCGCCGGACGAACTGCGCGACCTGCTCGCGGTGGTGCGCGAGGCGCCGGCGCGATGGTTCGCCGGCGTGCCGCTGCTGCTGGACCGCCTCGATCGCGTTGACCTGCTGGTGAAGGCGGTGCAGTCCGCGCAACTGCGCAGCCAGGTCATGTCGCTGAAGGCGGCCGCAGCGGCGCCAGTGGCCATGACCGCACTGCGCGGGGTGGCGGCCGGCATCGCGCGGCTGCAGAGCAAGCAGTTGCAGTCGGTGCAGAACCTGCGCGTGGCGGCGACCCGGGTCGATCCGTCCCTGATCGCGAACCTCGGCTGGCAGGGCGCGCGGACGCAGGTCGAGCAGATCGTCTCGCTGGGCGATCTGATCGACGGCGAGCACGGCCGTGGCGACGTGGCGCAGAAGGCGGCGGCGATCTTCGACGACATCTCGCGCATCGCGGCCTGCCTGCACGAGGGCTTCTCGTCGGTGCTGCCGTCGCTCCGGCTCGACTGGGCCGAACGCATGTCGCAGTTCGACGAGGCGCCGAGGCTGCGCAACCTGGCCAGCCTGCCGCGCTGGGGCGAGATCGAGTATGCAGACCGCCGCCAGATGCAGGCGGCCGCCGACTGGCTGTTCGGCCAGATGCGGCCCGGCGTGGCGGAGGCGGAAAGCCTGATGAACGATGTCGTGCGCATGTGCCTGCTGCTGGCGAGCCATGCGCCGATCAACCGCATCGTGTCGGGGCGCCTGCCGGCGCCGGTCACCGCGATCCCGGGCGTGCGCATCCCGATCCGCGTCACCGAGGTGTTGAAGCTGCGCGTCGGCATGCAGGCGCTGGTGTATCAGGCGGATCGCGTGGTGGCACGTGCGACGGTCGACGACGTCGGCTCCACCCAAGTGGCGGCGACGGTGATCCAGGCGGAGGGCAATCGCGTCGATCTGGCGGCCGAGACGCGCGTGCAGTTCGTCGATGCTTCGAGCCCGGTGGCGATGAGCGCGATCCGGGTCAAGAGTGCGACGCTGAGGTAGCTCCATGGCGGCCGAACGCACCGTCCGCCAGCTCCGGGTGCGCGCGCCGGACGAGGCGCTTGCGCGCCGGGCGCGGCTGCTGCTGGAGGATGCGTTGCGAACTGCGAGCCTGCCGGGAGAGGGTGGGGCGGTGGTGCTGGTACGCAGTCTGCGATTGCCGCCCTTTCGCGGCGCTGCTACGCCGCAAAGTCTGGCGCTCGCCATCGAGGCGCGCTGCCGCGCGTTGCCCGTCTTGCCGGTGACGTCGTCGACGACCGAGGCCGACATTGCCACGGCGATCGCGGTGCGTTTTCGCGACCCGCTGCACGCCCGGCTGGAACTGGGCGCACGCGTGTTACGGGGGGCGGCGCCGCACGCGTGGTGCTGGCCGCTGGCGGTGCCCGGCTTTCACTCCGGCCTTGCCGCGGGCGAGGCGCTGCGCGCTGTCGCCATTTCCCTGTGCGACCTTCCGGAAGCGGAGGTTGCCCTGCCCTTGTGGTTGGACGAAATGGTGAGTCGAGGCGGGGTTCCCCGCCTGTTCCCGGCCCTTGCCGAGCGCGACGCCGAACGGATGATGGCAGCGCTGCCAACGGTCGCACGCACATTCGCTGAGCGGTCGGCGCCCGCCACGAAGGGCTCCGTCGATGGGCCGGCTGATGCGTCCGCCCGTGCGGCCTTGGTCCACGACACCGGGCCCCGCCCCGACTGGGATGAGGCGGTGCGCTGGGCGAGGCGGTACTTGCGGGCCTCGGATGCGCGCCGACACCTGCTCGAGGCTTGTGCTCACAGGACTTGCGGATCTTCGACCGGAAGAGCGACGGCAGCGGCTGGGGATGCCGTGGCCGCGGTGACGCGGACTGAGCTCGGGGCGGGGCCAGGGGAACGACCGGACATCGCTTCCGCGGCCCCGACTCCGGAGGTGGCGGAGCAGCGGCCGCATGATGCGGCGGCGAGTCCCACCGACGGTGCGGCTGACTGTGTGGCCCTCGTCCGAGGTCGCGCAGGGCATCCCTTGCCGATCGAAGCGGCGGCCGCGACGGCCCCGCGATCGATCCCCGATGCGCCCGACGCACGAGGCGGCAGGCGCGATGAAGACCGGATCGATCGGCCCGGCTCCGCACCTGCCGGCTCGCTGGGCGGCATGCGGGAGCGAGGAGATGCGTGCCGCATGTCCGCCACGAACAGCGGTGCCTCGATGGTGGAACCGACGACGGCCGCCGGCCTGCTGTTCCTGTTGCCGGTGCTCGAGGCACTCGGTCTTCCTGACTGGATCGACGAGGATCAGGCGTGGGCGGGCGCCTCGCTGCCCGCGCGCATCCTGGCTTGTGCCCTGCGACGACTCGGCCTCCCTGACGCGGATCCGGCGTGGCTGCTGGCGGCCTTCGATCCCGCCACGCGCATGCCGGTTCCAGCCTCGGGTCGGTGGGACATGCTGGTGGCGGCCGGCGCCCGAACCGCAGCGGGGCGTACGGCAGGGGGATGTGCGTCAGCCGAACCCGGGACGGCGGGCCGTGCAATCGAGGAAGTCTGGCTGAGCGCCTGCCGGCGCTGGCTGCGAACGCGAGCACGCCTCGGTCTCGCCGATCTGGTCTGCCGGCCTGGCGTGCTGGCCGTCACGGCCACGCACGCCGACGTCTGGCTGCCGATCGAGCAGACGGACCTGCGCATCCGGCGTGCCGGCCTCGATCTCGATCCCGGCTGGGTGCCCTGGCTGGGGCGGGTCGTTCACTTCCATTACGGTGACGCCGAGTCATGAACCATCCCGAACGCGTGCCGGCGCAAGCCGAAGGGGCGACAGGAGGGGCCGCATCCACGACATCGGGCCGGGGCGCGAGTGGGCATCACGGGCCGCAGCTCCGGGTTCCACCACTTGCCGAGATCGTCCTCGCGATTCTCGCGCCCGGGGCCAATCCGCCGGTGCAGGGTGCGAGCGGCGAGGCCGCGTGGCTGGCCGGCCTGGGCGACGCGGTAGACCGGTTTGCCGGGACGGTGGCCGCGGCCACGCACGGACGTATCGACGCCGTGCGAATCGCCCTGGGAGCCTGGCAGCGTCAGGCGCCGCCATCCGACCGCTACCTGCATGCGCTGGCCGGGCGCGATCGTCTGAGCCTGCCGGAGACGGCCGCGATCGCCTTGGCCTGCGCAGGCGAGATGCTGCCCATGGCGGCACGCGCGCTCATCTGGCTGCAACATCCGGTGGGCGAGGCGCGGCCGACGCTCGGGCTGCTTGCGACGCTGTGCGAAGGCGTCGGTGAACCGGATGCTCTCGCGCGCCTCGCCGAGGGGACGGCCTGCCGAAACGGCGTGCTGCAACTGCTGCCGGACGACCGCCCCCTGTGCGAGCGCAGCGTGCGCGTGCCGCTGGGGCTGATCCTGGCATTGGGCGGACACGAGGGCCGGCCGGACAACGTCGATATGACGGAGGAATTGATGCCGGTGCTGTCGGCGTCGGTCATCGATCAGGCGCACCATCATGCGCATGGTCTGAAGCGGGACGGTGCGCGCGTACTCGTCGTGCGCAGCGGCCTCGCCGCCGAAGCACGTGCCGCGGCGGCGCAGGTGGCCCAGGCGCTCGGTTGTCGCGCGGCGTACGTCGACGGCGAGATCCCGCGCGGTCTGGGCACCTGGTTGTGGCTGCGCGAGCGTGTCCCGGTGCTGTGCCAGCGCCTGGGGCCGGGGGAGCGTTTTCGGCTGCCGGTCATTCCGGGCTACGACGGGCCGGTGCTCGTCGCTGCCGGGGCGGACGGCAGCGTCGAGGCGTCGGGCGCGGTGGCGCACTGGCGCGTGCCCGTGCCGCCGGCCGCCGAGCGCGCCGTGCTGTGGCGCGCGGCCCTGGGAGAGCGTGTCGACGTCGAATCCCTGGCCAGCACCCACCGGCACTCGGCGGGGCGTATCGCCGAGCTGGGCCAGGCTGCCCGCTCGGCTGCCGCACGAGCCGGAACGACCCTGCGGACCGACCATGTCGCGCAGGCCGCGCGCGCCGGCGTGGGGGCCGATCTCGGTGCGCTGGCCGAACTGCTCGCCGACGACATCCCCGACGCGGCGCTGGTGCTGACGGCATACCTGCGCGACGCGCTGGACGCGCTGCTCGCGCGTTGCCGGGTGCGCGACGGGCTGGCCGACGGTCTCGGCATCTCCGCGCGTGCGCGCTACAAACCGGGCGTGCGGGGATTGCTGGTGGGCCCGTCGGGCACCGGCAAGACGCTGGCGGCGGGCTGGATCGCCACGCGGCTGGGCCTCCCGCTGTACCGGGTCGACCTCGCCTCGGTCACGAGCAAATACATCGGCGAAACCGAGAAGAACCTGGCCGAACTGTTTGCCCGCGCCGAGCACGCCGAGGTCGTGCTGCTGTTCGACGAGGCCGACTCGCTGTTCGGCAAGCGCACCGACGTCAAGGATGCCAACGACCGCTTCGCCAACCAGCAGACGAACTATCTGCTGCAGCGCATCGAGTCCTACGAGGGCATCACCTTGCTGACGAGCAACAGCCGTGCGCGCTTCGACTCCGCCTTCACGCGGCGGCTGGATGCCATCATCGAGTTCCCGGCGCCCGGGCCGGAGGAACGTCGCGCGCTGTGGCTGGCGCATCTGGGTGAGGAGCATGTCCTCGACGCCGCCGCGCTCAATCGCCTGGCCGCCGCCTGCGATCTGGCCGGAGGGCATATCCGCAATGCCGTGTTCTGTGCTGCGGCACTGGCGCGGCAGGGAAACCGCTCCTTGGGCGAGGACGATCTTCTGCTGGCTGTCGCCGCCGAGTATCGCAAACTCGGCAAACCAGCGCCTGCGCTGCTCGGTGTCGTCGGTGACGGAGGGCGCTCATGATCATGGCCCACGCCCTGCGCTCGCAGGCACCGGCGAGGCCGGTCGGGGCGGGCGGTGATGTGGCAACGTCCGACGCGGCCGCCGAGGCCGCGTCTCGCCGCGGGATGCCGCGTTTCCTGCGGGCAGGCGGGGTCGGCTCCGTTCCGGTCGGCGATGAAGACGATCCGTTGGAACGCGAGGCGGAGGCTTTCGCACATGCCGTGACAGGGCGCGAGCATGCTGCTCCAGCAAGTCTGCGGCGTGAGTCGGAAGTCGGCCACGCCCCTGGCCGCCCACGCGAGCCGTCGCCGGCCGGGCAGCAGCCGGCATGCGGCGATGACGGACGACCGCTTAGCCCGGCCATCCGTATCCGGCTCGAAGGTTCGACCGGTGCCGATCTGGGCGGTGTGCGCGTCCATGCGGGCGTCGACGCCGGGCACGCGGCAGCGGCGCTGCGCGCACGCGCGTTCACGTTTGGCGACCATGTATGGTTGGGCCGCGGCAAGGCCGACGACGATCTCGGCTTGATGGCGCACGAGGTGGCGCATGTCGTTCAGCAGCGCGGCGGTGCTTCGGCGCGTCAGGACGAGGGCGTAAGCCTCTCCGCCGAGGGCCCGGTGGTCCGGCGCTGGGGGGAGGATCCATCGTCGCCTGACGAGCCGGGCGTGAGTGGGCCGGCAGCCTCCTTCGACGACCCGGACGCGGTGGACGTCGAAGAGCTGACGAACGCCGAGTTGATCGACGAGTCGCTGCGCGCGGCCGAGTGGCTCGCCAGCGCGCCGCCGGAAACCAGCGAGGAAAGCGAATCCTGGCACCGCCTCGACGAGCGGCTGAGGGGCGAGCGCGCGCTTCGAGCCGAGGCGGGACACGAGTGGCTCGGCGACGTCGCTCGCGAAACACCGACCGAACTCTACCAACTGGTGCCGGGTGTCGAGGGGCTCACCAGCATCGTGTCGATCGACCCGAGTACCGCGCTGAGTGCGATGCGCGAGACGCCGGTCGGGCCCATCATGACCTACGTGCAGTATCGGCAATACCTTGCCGACCATAGCATTCCGGAGGTCGACGAGGAAACGTTCCGCTCGCTCGCGGCGCAGGCCCTGCCGCTGACGGCATGGTCGACTCCCCTGCCGCCCGAGATGCCGATTCCCTATGGCACGGCGGCGGAGGGATGGGTCGCACGCCTGTACTATCCCGAGGCGGTGACGCTGCCGCGTGCCTATCCCGCATTCGATCTGGTGAGCGGGGGTGAGCGCAGCTTCGATCTGAGCTTCGAGCGCATGCGCTCGGGACCACTGCGCGGGTCGACGATCACGGTCGTCAATGAGAGCGTCGTCGGCGGTGACTGGGTCAGCGTGAAGATGGTGAGCGACCCGGCTTCGGCGACGACCGGCCACATCGAACGTGTGGTCTCCGATGCGCTCGACGACATGGCGAACCTGTCCGGCGCCATCCGCGATCCGCACGCGGTTGACACCGCCACCTACTGGCGCATGGGTCGCGCATCGCCGCAGCGCGCCATCCTGCACATCCTGGTTCCGGCAGAGGCCGCCGCCGAAGTGCCGGCGTTGCAGGCCGCTGCGGAAAGCCGGCTTGCAGCCACCGATTACGGGCCAGGGGGCCTTCCGCCAGAGGTGGAGGTGCGCGTCACGGCATGGAATCCGCGGCCGCCCGGAACGGCGGCGGCCGGGCCGCCGCTGCCGGGGCGCCCGGCGCTTGGGCCAGGAGGAAGCCTTGCGCTCGGTGCGGGCACCGGCGGCGTGATCGCGATCGCGGTGGCAGGGGGATGGATGCTTTTCGACGCTGCGGATCATCCGGACTGGGAGGCCGAACTGGCTCGGCAGGGCGGTACGGGCGTGCTCGCCGGTGGCGCGCAGGTAACGATCGAGCAGGCGGTGCTCGCAGGCGGTGCACGCTTTGCGCCAGGTGTCGGTGTCGAGGCCTTGCGCGTGGCCGGACGTGGCCTCGGCGCGGGGGTCGTCAGCGGCGGCCTGGAGATCTACGGCATGGCGAACGAGCCGCGCGAGCACGGCACAGCGGAGTCCATCGTGCGGCCCGCGCGAGCCGCGGCGCTCGGATGGTCGTCGACGGAGATCGGCCTCGCCGCCGG